>CAYOHY010000008.1:13642-64505 GCA_964403885.1 uncultured Eubacteriales bacterium | reverse complement strand
GCCCACCATTCGTACCTACAGAAGACCCCGGAAACCCCGGGGTCTTCTTGTTTTCCCTGCTCAGGTCAAATGCGAGTCGTGCCGATGCATTAGGAAACCCCGGCTCCGGAGGCTGTGTTGTTCGAAACCGATACGCGGGTCCTGCTCGTCGATGATTCCGCCGTGCTCCGAAAGCTTGCGGCGGTCATCATCGGCGGTATCCCCGGCTTTGTGGTGGAGCAGGCCAGTGATGCGCGCGAGGCGCTCGAGTTGCTGACGGTTCGCCGATACGACCTGCTGCTGACCGACTACTTCATGCCAGGGATCGACGGACTTGAGTTCGTGCGCCTTCTGCGCAAGCGCCCGGAGTTCGCGTCTCTGCCCATCGTCTTGCTGGTCTCGGAGCACGACGGGCTCTTGGACACAGAGGCCAGAAGCGCGGGCATCGATGCCATGCTCATCAAGCCCGTGGACCCCGCGGAGCTGCGTACGGTGGTGCGCGACCTGTCCGGGCGCGTTCGCTCCACGACGTCAGGTAGCGGGATGCTCGCCGCCCAGGTTGTCATCGATGCCATCCCGTACCCGGTCATGGTGCTCGACGGGGGCCACAATGTGGTGACCGGAAACTCCGCGTTCTGGTCGCAGACCGGATCGCGCATCGGCGAGTGTTCGGTCGTCTGCACCACTGCCATGCATGAGTCCGGAAACGCGCCGACCAACTGTCCTCTCGAGCTCAGTGTGCGCTCCGGCGAGACGTCCGAGCAGATCGTCGTGGAGGCTGGGAAGCGGTTCCTGGTGGCTGTCCACCCTCTGGACGCGTTTGACGAGGCCGGCGGCAGGTTGTATCTCCACATCACTCGACCCCATCCCGGGCTCTAGTAGGCCGCCTCACCCCGTGAAGTGCAGCGCCTCCGAGAACGACGGATGCACCGCGATGGCGTCGCCCAGCTCGGCGGCGTTCATGCCCGCCCTCAGTGCGATGGACGCCGCGTAGATGATGTCGCTCGCACCGTGTCCGGCTACCTGAACGCCCAGCAGCAGGCCTGTGGAGGCATCGGCCACCGTCTTTACCAGTCCGGCGGTCTCTCCTGCAACGATAGGGGCGCCTACCTGGTCGAAGTTGATCCTGCTGACCGTCACCTCGCGTCCACTACGGATCGCGGAGTCCTCGGTCATGCCCGCCAGCGCAAGCTCGGGAACCGTGAAGCACGCTGTCGGTACGAAGCTGCAGTCCGGGCGCGTGAGCGCACCACTGTCGATCGAGGTCGCAACCGCGCGACCCTCCAGTGATGCGATCGGCGTGTGCATCGCTCCGCCTGCCGCATCCCCGCAACACCATACGGTCGGGTTCGTCGTGCGCAGGTACGGGTCAAGCACCACATGGCCCTCGGCGTCGACCTCGACGCCGGCTGTGTCCAGTTCGAGACCGGCAACGGCGGGGCGGCGCCCCGTCGCAGCGAGCACCCGTTCGGCCTTCAGCGTGGTAGCGCCTGCCCCCTCACACTGGGCGTCGACCATCAGGCCGTCGGCATCGCGAACGATCCGGCTCACGGTGGTCCCACTGGAGAAGCGCACGCCAAGAGACCTCAGTCTATGTATCGCCACGGCGGCGACCTCGGCGTCGAAGCCATCGAGGGGACGCTCTCCGCGCACGAGCACGGTGACCTTGGTGCCAAGTGACGCGAACACCCCGGCGAACTCCATCGCGATGGGGCCGCCGCCGATGATGCACACAGAGCCCGGCAGCTCGGGGTAGCGCAGGGCGACCTCCGAGGTGTCGGCATGCTCGATCCCCGGGATCTCAGGGAGTATCGGCTCTGAGCCCGTCGCGATCACCACGTGATCCGGCTGATACGACACGCCTTCCACGTCCACAGTCTCGGGGGAGGTGAAGCGTGCGCCGCCTTCGAGCAGTTCGACCCCGCGAGCTGCCGCGAGGGCGCGCTGGTCCCCTGCGTAGCTCTCCTGTGCATGCCACTTCCATGCGAGCACGCCTTGCCAGTCGATGCCATCGAGAGTCGCTTTCACCCCAAACTGCTCGGCGTCTCGGACCATACGTGCGACCTCGGCCGAGCGCACCAGGCTCTTCTTGGGGATGCAGCCACGCCACAGGCAGGTGCCGCCCGGACGGTCCCTCTCGGCCATGAGGACCTTCCAGCCACCGGCCGCCAGCTGTTTGGCGCAGCCCATCCCGGCCGCTCCGGAGCCGATCACGAGCACCGTGCCCTTGGCATCCATCCGGGATCCCTTCGTCGTTGGTCCGGATAGGGTGAAGATGCCCGCTGCGGTGATAGACTGAACGGCCGTGATCATCTCAGTCGACAACGTCACCAAGACCTTCGGCGAACGCGTGCTGTTCGCCAGCGTGAGCCTGCGCGTCGGTGCGCGTGACCGTGTCGCGCTTGTGGGACCAAACGGTGCCGGCAAGACCACGCTGCTCGACATCATCGCGCGCAGGCAGGACGCCGATGACGGAGGGGTCACCTACGCCAAGGACGCGGTGGTCGGCTACCTCGAGCAAGAGGCCATCGAGATGGCCGGCCGCTCGGTGCTCGAAGAGGCATTGACGGCCGCGGCGCACGTCACCACGCTCCAGCACCGACTCCACGTGCTCGAAGAGCAGATCGCCGAGGCTGACGAGGTCGACCACGCCCCGCTGCTCGCCGAGTACGGCCGCCTCCAGGAGCGATTCGAGTCCCTGGGCGGTTACACCGTCGAAGCCGAGGCGCGTTCGGTGCTGGGCGGTCTGGGCTTTCGCGAGAAGGACTTCGACCGAGACGCCGAGGAGTTCTCCGGCGGGTGGCAGATGCGCCTCGCGCTCGCGAAGCTGCTGCTCAAGCGCCCTGACGTCCTGCTGCTCGACGAGCCCACCAACCACCTCGACCTCGAGAGCGTGACGTGGCTCGAGGGCTTCTTGCGCGCCTATGACGGGGCCATCGTGATCGTGAGTCACGACCGTGCCTTCATGGACGGCCTGGTCGATCGTGTCGCCGAGATCGATCAGCGACGACTCACGGTCTATCCCGGCAACTACACCGACTACACCGCTGCTCGCGAGATCGCGCTCGAGCAGCTCAAGATCAAGCACGACGCCCAGGTCAAAGAGATGGCCCACATGCAGGCCTTCGTCGACCGGTTCCGCTACAAGAACACCAAGGCCAAGCAGGCGCAGGACCGCGTTCGCAAGATCGAGAAGATCAAGTCCGAGCTCGTGGAGATCCCCGAGGAGCGCCAGGCGGTCAAGTTCCGCTTCCCGCAGCCGCCTCGCACCGGAGACCTGGTGATCGCGCTTGAGCACATCACCAAGCGCTACGGTGACCTGACCGTCTACGACGGCCTGGACTTCTCGCTGTTCCGCGGCGACAAGGTCGCCCTGGTGGGCCCCAACGGCGCCGGCAAGTCGACGCTGCTCAAGATCCTCGCCGGGGTGCTAGAGCTCGATGGGGGAGAGCGCCGTCTTGGCGCACACGTCGAGACCTCGTACTTCGCACAGCACCAGCTGCAGGCACTGGGCTTGGAGAACACGGTCTATCGCGAGCTCGACGGCGTGGCGCCGGGGTGGACACAAAGCGAGGTGCGGGGACTCCTGGGCGCGTTCCTGTTCCACGGCAACGATGTGGACAAGAAGGTGCGCGTGCTCTCCGGCGGCGAGAAGGGCCGTTTGGCGCTTGCCAAGATGCTCGTGAAGCCCGCGCCGTTCCTGTGCTTGGACGAGCCCACCAACCACCTCGACATCGCCTCGAGTGACGTGCTGGAGCAGGCCCTCAAGCGCTTTGAGGGCACGATCGCGCTCATCACGCACGACCGACACCTCATTCGAGCCATCGCCACGAAGATCGTCGAGGTCATCGATGGCCGCGTCACGGTCTTTGACGGCGACTATGACTACTACCTGTGGAAGCGCGAGGAACGCGAACGTGCCGCCGCTGGACTGGCTATGCCGCCCGCGGCGAAGCCGAAGCCCGAGGTTGCCGCGCCGGCACCTGAGGAATCGTCCACGGGTCGTCAGCCCCGGCGGACGCATGGACCCGATGGGCGAGTCACAGCCAAATCGGCGCCCACGCCGGACCCGGTGGCGGGGCCCAAGACCAAAGAGCAGAAGCGCGCCGAGGCCGAGGCCCGCAACCGAGCCTACCGAGCCACCAAAGAGGTCAAGGTCCGGCTCGCGCACGTCGACACGGAGCTGAGCGGGGCGCAGAAGCGCTACGACGAGCTGGTCGAGCAGATGGCTGAGCCGGACTTCTACTCTGAGAAGGACCGTTTCGAGGTCGCCATGGCCGAGTACACAGCGCTCAAGCAGCGCATCCCGGTACTCGAAGCCGAATGGCTCGAGCTCTCTGAGGCTGTCGAGAAGGCATCAGAAGAGGCGTAGGCGTGCGCTCTCGCGTCGACGTGCTTCCGCTGCCAATACCCCTTGTGAGCAGGACTTTGTAACACATTATCCTGACATTGTAACAATCGTTGCAATGTCATTTCGCATGCTCTATCCTGTGCCCAGCCGGTTCGGACCGCGCGGTCCGTGGTCGGCGTCCTGACGCAACTGTCTAACCGGCCCTTGTGAGGCGATAGGCCCTCAAGGAGACAGGCACCAGGGGGTTACATGGTAGGGGGCTCCGCACAGGGGTTGCTGTTCGTCATCGGAGTGGTCGTCGCATCGGCGGCCTTCATCGGTGTGGTCTTTGTCGCGAACGCGATCCTCGCCCCCAAGCGCCCTCACGCCGAGAAGCAGACCCCGTTCGAGTGTGGTCTCGATCAGGCCGGTCGTCCGTGGTCCGCTCAGCGCATGCGCTTCTCCACCGTCGCGATGCTTCTCGTCCTGTTCGACGCCGAGGCGGTGCTTCTCTTCGCCGTTGCAACCCGGCTCCGCGGGAACCTGATCGCGCTCGCGGAGGTCGGCGCGTTCGTGGCGTTCCTTGCGCTCGGCCTCGTCTATGCGTGGCGGAAGGGGGCTTTGGAGTGGCGCTCGTAGACGACATCGGCTCAGCGCTCGACCGCAGCCCCAGCGGAATCATCCTCACGAGCGTCGACGCCCTCATGGATTGGTCACGCGGACAGTCCCTCTGGGCGTTTCCCATGGGGACCGCGTGCTGCGCGATGGAGCTCATCGCGGCGTCGTTCTCCAAGTTCGACTTCGATCGGCTGGGCACGTTCCCGCGCCCTGATCCGCGCCATACCGACGTGATGATCCTGGCCGGCACGATCACCGAGAAGATGAAGCCCGCGGTCCGTCGCCTCTACGACCAGATGCCCGAGCCCAAGTGGGTCGTCGCGATGGGCAACTGCACCGTCTCGGGCGGCATCTTCTACTACGACACCTACTCCGTGGTGCGCGGCGCCGACGAGTTCTTGCCGGTCGACGTCTACATCTCCGGCTGTCCGCCGCGGCCCGAATCCCTGCAAGACGGCGTGTTGCGGCTGCGCGAGCTCGTGCATGCCGAGTCGATCTCCCCCGGGCGTCGCTATCAGCGCGAGTTCTTGCTGCCGCGACCGGACGACGCGTGCTACGCCAACGAGGATCCGCTGCCGCCTGACCTGCCCGCCAGCCGAGCGCCGAAGGGCGGTGACGCCGAGTGAACGCTGCCGAGATGCGCGCGTTGGCTGACCGCATCGCCACCCTCAATCCGCGGTTGTACCCCTTGTTCTCGCACGAGTTCAAGGATGCGGTGGTGGGCATCGACCGGGAGAACCTGCTCGAGACCGCGCGCGACCTGCGCGACGCCGGCTTCGACCGGCTCGGAATGGTGACCGCGGTGGATCGCGACGAGGTGTTCGTGCTCGTGTACCGCTTGCAGTCGCGGTCTCTCTCGGCGGCGATCTTCATGAAGACGCAGGTGCCGCGTTCTGACGCCCGCGTGGCGTCCCTTGTCGACGTGTGGCCGGCCGCGAACTGGCAGGAGCGAGAGGTCTACGACCTCTTTGGCATCGACTTCGAGGGGCATCCGGATCCTCGGCGGATCTTGCTGCCTGAGGATTTCGTCGGCCGTCCGCTGCGACGTGACTATGACGACCCCCGGATGATTCGCCGTCCGGACTACATCTAGAGGGGAGGTGCGACGACCATGCCCGTAGAGATCGAATCCAGAACCGTGACCACCGATGAACGAGGGCTGCCCGTTGAGGAGCTCGTGGTCAACGTGGGTCCGTCGCATCCCTCCACCCACGGCGTGGGGCGCGTGGTCGTCCACCTCGACGGTGACGTGGTGGTCAAGGCCGATCCCGTCATCGGGTACCTGCACCGTGGTATCGAGAAGATGGCCGAGAACCGCACCTATCTGCAGGTGGTCCCGCTCACGGATCGCCTTGACTACGTGGGGTCCATGTACGCGAACTGGGCGTACTGCCGAGCGGTCGAGCGGCTGGCCGGCATCCGCGTTCCCGAGCGCGCTGAGTACCTGCGTGTCATCGTGTGCGAGCTGCAGCGCATCGCAAGCCACATGATGGGCTTGGGGGCTGCCGCGGCCGACACCGGCGCGTTCACCATGTTCGTCTACGCATTCGATCAGCGTGAGCGCGTGGTGGAGCTCTTCGAGGCGCTCTGCGGCGCACGACTGACCTACAACTACGTGCGTCCCGGCGGTGTGTCTTTCGATGCGCCCGACGGATGGACCGAGGATGTCCTCGCGTTCACATCCGCGCTCCCGGACAAGCTCGCGGAGATGGACAAGCTCTTCTTTGGGAACGCGATCACCCGGGCTCGGCTCAAGGGCATCGGTGTGCTCTCCGCCGAGGACGCGGTCGCGTGGGGGGCATCGGGTCCCACCGCGCGGGCATCCGGCGTGAACTGGGATCTGCGCAAGCACGATTCGTACTCGGTCTATCCCCGTATGGACTTTGATGTCGTGGTGGGAGAGCGCGGAGACGCCTACGACCGCAATCGGTGCAGGCTTCTCGAGTGCTATGAGTCCGCGCGCATCGTCGAGCAGGCGATCTCGCAGATGCATGGCGGCTACGTGCGTGCCGACGGGCTTCCTCGGCTCATCGCGCCGCCGCCCGGTGACGCCTACGACCATATCGAGAGCGCTCGCGGGTCTCTGGGGGTGTACTTGGTGAGCGACGGCGGTCCGCGCCCGTATCGCATGCACGTGCGCAGCCCCGCCTTCTGCAACCTGGCACTGCTGCCCATGCTTGCCGAGGGGCACACGTTGTCAGACCTCGTGGTCGTGCTCGGCTCGCTGGATCCCGTGTTCGGCGAGGTGGACCGATGACGTACCCCATCAATCCGATGGCCCTTGGTGCCGTGTGGGGTCTCGCCTCGGCGCTCTTGATCGCGCTTGCGGCGCTCGTGGGTGTGTGGTGGGAACGCAAGGTAGCCGGTCGTATCCAACTGCGCTTTGGACCGCAAGAGGCCGGACCCGCCGGTCTGCTGCAAACGCTCGCGGACACGGTGAAGCTCGTGCTCAAGGAAGACATCACACCGTCGGCGGCCGACGTCCCGGTCTTTCGCGCGATGCCGTTCCTCGTCTTTGTCCCGATCGCCGCATCGATCGTGGTCGTGCCGTTCGCTGCGGGATGGGCGCCCTTCGACATCTCGAGCGGCGCGTTGTTCTTCTTGGCTGTGCCGGGGATGAGCGTCCTTGGCATCCTGCTCGCGGGATGGTCGTCGCGCAACACCTATGCGTCGATCGGCGGCGTTCGCGCGGCTGCGCAGATGATCTCGTACGAGCTGCCGCGCTCGCTGTCGGTGCTGTCGTTGTGCCTACTTGCCGGCTCGCTGTCCACCGGAACCATCCGGGCTGAGTGGCGCGTGTGGTGGCTCGTCGTGCTCGCGCCCGCGTTCGTGGTCTACTTCATCGCCTCGATCGCCGAACTCAACCGTGGTCCGTTCGATCTTCCTGAGGCCGAGTCAGAGCTCGTCGCCGGCTACTTCGCGGACTACTCGGGCATCCGCTGGGCGATCTTCATGATGGCCGAGTACGGCGGCATCGTCGCGGCCTCGTTGTTTGGTGCTGCGACCTTCCTGGGCGGCGGGTTAGGGCTTGCCGGTCTGCCGGGCGCGGTGTTGTTCATCGTCTTCGCCGCTGCCATCGCCACCGCGATGATCTGGGTGAAGTGGACGTTTCCGCGTCTTCGTGCCGATCAGCTCATGAGCTTCGCGTGGAAGGTGCTCACCCCGATCATGCTCCTGCAGATCGCCATCGTGGGGGTGGTGCTTCCGTGGCTGTAGAGCGCAGTCGCCAGACGCCTCCGGACCGCACTCCTACGAGCGTGCGGATCTCTGTGAGCGCCACCGACGACTTCAGCCCCGGTATCAAGGGGTTCGTCGAGCGCGCGGCGAGCCTGGTCACCGGTTTGGGGATCACCGCACGACGTTCGACCGAGAAGCCGCAGACCCTGCGCTACCCGTTCGAGAAGATCACGGTGTCGCCGAGGTGGCGCGGTGCGCTGCGTTTGACGGGCGTCTTGGGCAAGGACGACATCGGTGTGATCGCCGCACCGGCCGCCGACTACAACGGCTACGTCGAGGAGCTGCTCGCGGCAGACAGCCTGCCGCCCTGTGTGGGCAACTGTCCCGCCAACGTCGACGCACGCGGACAGGCGTACTACCTGGCTGACGACAGATCGGCCGAGGCCTACGAGCTGGTCCGCGACCGCAACACCATGCCCGGCGTCTTGGGCCGCATCTGCCACCACCCGTGCGAGAGCGCGTGCAAGCGCAACTACTACGACGAGCCCATCGCGATCCGGCCGCTGCACCGAGTGGCCTACGAGCGCTACGAGGAGCACCGGGACACCCGCGTGCAGCCGTTGCCCGTGACGCGCGACGAGCGCATCGCGATCATCGGCTCCGGTCCCAGCGGTCTGACTGCCGCCTACGACCTCATGAAGCTGGGGTTCGAGGTCCACTGCTATGAGAAGGACGACAAGCCCGGTGGAGCGCTGCTCTCCGGCGTGCCGGCCTACCGGCTCCCGCGAGACGTGCTCGCACAAGAGATCGCGGATCTGCAGACCATGGGGATGCGCCTGATCACCGGCGTCCACATCGGCCGAGACGTGCCCATCGACCACCTGATCGGTGAGTACGACGCCGTGCTGATCGCCGCCGGGCTGCAACTCAGCCGGATGCTGCCGATTCCCGGTGCGGACGGGGATGGTGTACACGGTGCCATCGAGTTCCTGCGTGCCGGCAACGGCAAGGGCGACTGTGGCGTGAAGGGCAAGCGCGTGCTGGTCATCGGCGGTGGAAACGTGGCCGTCGACTGCGCGCGTGTCGCACTGCGTTGTGGTGCCACCGAGGTGACCCTTTCGTCTCTCGAGTCAATGGACGAGCTGCCGGCTCACCCATGGGAGATCGAGGAGGCGCTCGACGAGGGCATCGTGGCCATGTGCTCGTACGGCCCCAAAGAGGTGCTCGTCGAGGACGGCCGCGTGACCGGGATGCGCCTGCAAAGCTGTTTGTCGGTCTTCGACGCACAGGGTCGTTTCGCGCCCCAGTTTGGCGACGACTTCACCGATCTGGAGTGCGATGCCGTCGTGTTCGCCATCGGTCAGGCGCCCGATCTTGCTGAGCTCGTGGGAGGATCGGACCTGCTACTCACGGAGCGCGGCCTTCTGCCGGTCGACGGTGCGCTCATGACCACGCAGGTGCGCGGTGTCTTCGCATGCGGCGAAGTGGTCACGGGTCCGGGCTCCGCTATTGCATCGATCGCCAGCGGTCACGAGGCTGCGATCTCGATCCAGAGGCATCTCGACGGACAGAGCCTCTCCGAGGGCCGCGTCTACCGACCGGTCCCCATCTATCCGCGTTACCAGAAGGCGTCGCTCGACGGCGTGGAGTCATCCCGCCGACGAGTCAAGATGCCCATGGCCAAGGGGTCGGAGCGCGCCCGAGACTTCCGGCAGGTTGAGCTGGGTATGACGCGCGTCGAAGGACTCGCCGAGGCCGCGCGCTGCCTCAGGTGCTCTTCGGACGTGTGCGTGGGGTGCACGTTCTGTGCGCGCACGTGTCCTGACTACGCGATCCAGGTCGAGCGTATCGACGATCCGGGCGACCGGTGCGTGACGCGCTACGACCTCGATCTTTCGAAGTGCTGCTTCTGCGGCCTGTGCGCCGAGCAGTGTCCCACCAACGCACTGCGCCATACCGGACAGTACGAGCTGTCGTTCTACACGCGAGACCTCGTGGTCTTCGACAAGCAGGAGATGAGCAGATCGGGTGAGGGTTCGCGTGCGACCGGTGCTGATGCAGCCACCGAGAGTCACTCGGAGGTGACATCGTGACACCGCTGCTGTTCTGGGCCATGGCCGCACTGAGCGCCGTGGGTGCCCTCACCGTGGTGTTCACCCGCGACGTCATGCGCATGGCGCTCGGGCTTGGAGCCTTCCTGCTTGGGGTCGCCGGGTTCTTCGCGGTGTTCGGCTTCGGGTTCCTCGCCTTGGCCGAGGTCTTCGTGTACGTGGGCGGGGTGCTCGTTCTCGTCCTGTTCGCGATCATGCTGGTGCATCGCACGGTCCCGGGGGAGCCGTCTTTGGGCTCGCGCCATGACCTGTTGGCGGCGGTGGCGTGCGCCGGGATCTTCGCGTTCATCGTCGCCATGCTCAAGCCGCTGGCGCCCACGGTCACTCATCTCGCCAACGGAGGCCCTGACCTGCTCGGTGATGCGCTGCTTGGGCGTCTCTTGCCCCAGTTTGAGATCGCTGGCCTGTTGCTTCTCGCCACGTTGGTCGCCGTTGTCTCGGTGACAGGCGGTGATGACCGATGAGTCTGGTGGTCGTCTCGGCAGGGTTGTTCGCGTTGGGACTCTACGGCGTGCTCACTCGCCGCGATCTGGTGGGGGTGCTCGCGAGCATCGAGGTCATGATCGGGGGCGCGTTGGTCCTGCTCGTCGGGCTGGCTGCTTCACGGCTGTCGGGGGCCTCTTCGGCGGCGTCGGCCGCCACGGTCGAGGGTGCGACGCTGCTCGTATTGGTGCTCGCGGCCTGCGAGGCTGCCGTGGGTCTGGCGCTCCTCGTTGCGGTCGCTCGCGCCAAGCACAGCACCAGAGTCGAAGACCTCACGGAGGTGAGGGGCTAGTGGCCGCGCTCGTGTCCGCACCGTGGCTCGCTGTGGTGGTCCCACTGCTGCTCGCGCCGGTCATCGCTCTGTCCGGGCGTGTGTGGCGCCCGTCGGCGCCAGCGCTCGCATCGCTTGCGCCCATGCTCGTGGCGCTGATCGCCGTGGGCTCTATCGGCTCTGCGCGTCCTGCGACCCCGGTGGTCTCACCGTGGACGGGCGCGATCGCCTCGACCGGTGGTATCGACTGGTTCGCTGTCGGTGACATCGCGATCCGCCTGGGCTGGACCGTCGACGCGCTTGCCGCGGTGATGTTGCTGGTCGTGGGCGTCGTCGCGCTGTGTGTGGTGGTGTTCTCGGTGGGCTACATGCACGGGGACGAGGGGTGGGCGCGCTACTTCGCGCTGCTTTCGTTGTTCACCGGCTCGATGTCGCTTCTCGTGATCGCGAACGGTTTTGCGACGCTGTTCATCGGGTGGGAGCTGGTGGGTGCGTGCAGCTACCTGCTCATCGGCTACTGGTATCGCAAGCCCGCTGCGGCCGCGGCTGCGGTGAAGGCGTTTCTCACGACCCGAATCGGTGATGTGGGCCTGCTGCTGGGCATGGGCGTGCTGTGGATGATGCTCGGCACACTCGACTATGAACCGGTCATCGCCTCGATCCCCACCATGCCGGCATCGTTGCTCTCGATCGCTGTCGTGCTCATCGCCGTTGGAGCGATAGGGAAGAGCGCGCAGTTCCCCCTGCATGCATGGCTCCCTGACGCCATGGAGGGCCCCACTCCGGTGTCGGCCCTCATCCACGCGGCCACCATGGTCGCCGCGGGTGTGTACCTGGTTGCCCGCGTATGGCCGCTGTTCGAGGCTGCGCCCGCGGCTCGTGAGCTGCTCTTGTTCGTGGGGACCGTCTCGGCGTTTGGGGCCGCGCTGGCCGGCGTGGCACAGCGCGACATCAAGAAGGTGCTCGCGTACTCCACCGTGAGTCAGCTGGGCTTCATGTTCGCCGCGCTGGGGGTGGGGGCGTGGGTCGCTGCGTTCTTCCACTTGGTCGCGCATGCCGCGTTCAAGGCGCTGCTGTTCCTTGGGTCCGGCAGCGTCATCCACGGATCGGGGACGCAGGATCTGCATGAGATGGGCGGCTTGCGCAAGGCGATGCCCATCACCTTCGCCACGTGGCTCGTGGGTGTGCTCGCACTGTGCGGGGTGCCGCCGTTCGCGGGGTTCTTCAGCAAGGATGCGGTGCTTGAGTCTGTGTGGTCACACGCGCCCGTCGCGGGTGCTCTTCTGTTTGGCGCGAGTGCGCTGACGGCGTTCTACTGCGCTCGTGCAACCCGGTTGGCGTTCTTCGGGCGTCCCGCGGATGGACTGCATGCCCATGAGAGCGGTGTCTCGATGCTCGCTCCGCTGGTAGTGCTGGCTGTTCCCGCCGCGACGGTCGGGCTGCTCCACTCGAGCTTCTCCACGCTGCTCGGACACGAGCCGGAGCCCATGGCGCTGGGTGTCTCGGTCGTGGCCGTGTCGCTCGCGGTGGCGGGCGCGGCAGCAGGCTGGCTGTTCGCACCGGACCGCGACACGGACGCTGCACGAAGCGCACGCTTGCGCCCCGTGTGGAGCTGGCTCGAGTCCGCCTATCGCTGGGACCGGTTCGTCGATGTCGTGATCGTGCGACCCACCGTCACGCTGTCGCGTGCGCTGTGGGCGTGGCTGGACCGCTTGCTGATCGACGGTGCTGTCGAGGGATCTGGTCGGCTCGCCCGCCTGGGGGCAGCGGCGCTATCGAGGCTTCAGTCGGGTGATGCGCAGGCGTATGCCGCCGCAATCGCCGTTGGTGTCGCCGTCATGTTCATAGCTACCGCGCTTTTGGGGAGGTGACCGCAGTGATCGCGTTGGACCTGATCGTGTTCGTCCCGCTCACGCTCGCGGTCATCGCCGCTGTGAGCGCGCGCTACGTGCCGGAAGCGCCTCGCTGGGTCGCGTTGGTGGGAGCCGGAGCACAAGCCGCCTTGCTCTTCGCCCTGCAGCCGCAAGGCGTGCTCCGCGGCGCGCATATCACGGGGACCGCGTCGCTCGGCGGCCTGTGGCGCCTGTCCACTGACGGGCTGTCGACACCGTTGGTGCTTCTGACCGCGGTGGTCGGGGTCTTGGCCGTCGCGGCAGCGTGGCGGACTCAGAAGCGTTCCGGAGCGCACTTCGCACTCTTGCTGCTACTCCAGGCTGCGGTTGCGGCCGTGTTCCTCGCCGACAACCTGCTCGTGTTCTACGTCGCCTGGGAGTCCGTGCTCATTCCCATGTTCCTGTTGATCGCCGGATGGGGCTCGTCCAACGCGCGCGCTGCGGCCACCAAGTTCCTGATCTACACGTTCGCAGGCGGTGCGGTGCTCTTGATCGGCGTGTTGTATGTGACCGTCGCGACGGGCGAGTTCACCATGAGCGCTGTGGCGGAACATGCGGCTGCGATCCCGTCGCCGCAGCTCGCCTTCTGGCTGCTCGCCATCGGGTTCCTCGTGAAGGTGCCCGCACTGCCGCTGCACACCTGGCTTCCGGATGCGCATACCGAGGCTCCGACCTCTGGGTCGATCGTGTTGGCGGGCGTACTGCTCAAGATGGGCGGCTATGGACTGTTGCGAGTGGCGATGCCGTTCGCGCCGGCAGGTTTTGAGTCGGCTCGAGGACTCCTCGCACTGCTTGGAGTCGCCGGAATCGTCTGGGGTGCCGCCACGGCGCTCGTGCAAACGGACCTCAAGCGGCTGGTCGCGTACTCCTCGGTCGCGCATATGGGCTTCGTCCTGGTCGCGATCTCCATCGGTACCCAGGCTGCCTTGGGCGGCGCGATGCTCACCATGGTCAGCCATGGTCTTGTCGCCGCGCTGCTGTTCTTCTTGGTAGGTGCGCTGTATGAGCGCTCGCACACGCGCGAGCTCAGCAGACTTGGTGGACTGGGTGCGCAGATGCCGCTGTGGGCCACCGCGTTCGTGTTCGCTTCGCTCGCGTCTGCCGGGCTGCCGGGGCTATCAGGGTTTCCCGGGGAGTTCATCACCACCATCGAGAGCTACGGCGCCTACGGGTGGTGGACGTTGGTGATCGGTGTCGGAGTGGTCCTGGCCGCCGCCTACAACCTACGAGCCGTTCGCGAGACGGTCCAAGGCCCCGCAGGTGAGATCGTTGTGAGTCCCGACCTCGATCCACGCGAGCGCGCGTCGGTCGCCGGTTTTGCGCTGGGCATCTTGTTGCTCGGCGTCGCGCCGTGGTGGGTGTTGAGGATCTCTGAATCCGCACTGGCCGCGCTTGCCACCCTCGTGAACGGGGGTGCGTCGTGACGATGCCTGTGATCTTCGGGTTTACGGTGGGCTGCTATGTCGTCGCCGCAGTCATCGCGATGCTTGGCGATGCGTTCGGCCGAGTGAGGATCGGGTCATACGTTGCGGCGGCGCTGCTTGCGCTGGGCGGGGCGCTGTCGCTTGCCACCGCGTGGATGCATGCGCCGGCCCTCGTGAGTCAGCGCTTCGTCGTCGGTGGCGGGTTCTCGCTGGTTGCCGGACTCGTGGGCGTGTTGTCCGCACTCGCCGTCACAGCCGAGGAACCCGGCCTTGGCTCTCGAAACGGCCAGAAGGCCTCACTGATCGCGTTCGCAGCGGCGGGCGCGGCGCTCGCAGCGTCATCGACCGATCTGGTCAGTGTCGCGTTGGCGCTTGAGACCGCTGCCGCCGCGGGCTACGCGGTCGTTGCCCTGTCGCGCACGCCGCGCTCTGCAGAGGCTGCTATGAAGTACTTCGTTCAGGGAGCCGTTGCGACAGGCATGTTCATCGTCGGTGGCGCCGTGTTGCTCGGCGGCTTCTCGGAGAGCGGGGGGTACGGATCGCTGTCCGGTGCCTTCACCGCCGCAACGACACAGCCCATGGTGCTGGGCGTGCTGTTGGTGATCGCGGCATTCGCCTTCAAGGCTGGTGCGGCACCGTTCCATTCATGGGTGGCAGATGCGTATGAGAACGCGCCCGCCTCGGGTGCGGCGGTGTTGTCCGGACCCGTGAAGTTGGCCGCTCTTGCCACCCTCGCTGTCTTTGTGGGGACGGTCTGCCGCCCACAGTCGGGGGCGTCGGCCTTCGAGGGTCTGGGCGCTTCGGTGTATCCGATCCTTGGCGGCCTGGCGTTCCTGTCGATACTCGTCGGGTCTCTGCTCGCCCTGCGTCAAAGCTCCTACACGCGCATGCTCGCATATGCGGGCGTGGCTCAGGTGGGGTACGCGCTGCTCGCTGTCGCGGCCGTGAACCCTTCGTCGGCGGTTCTGTTCATGGCGACGTATGCCGTCGCGTCGGTGGGGGCATTCCTCGCCGCGCGTTGTGTGTCGACGATCAGACCTGAGTGGGACGGATCGGTCGATGGACTGCAGGGAGTCGGCCGCAGTCACCCCTGGTTGGGCGTGGCGATGACCTTCCTCATGCTGTCGCTTGCAGGAATACCGCCGCTGCTCGGCTTCTGGGGAAAGCTGCAGGCGTTTCGCTCAGGCGTGGCCGTGGCGATGGCGTTCGTCCAGCAGGGCCGGATGCCTCTCGGGCTGTGGTACGGCGCGCTCGTTGGCGTGGGTATCATCGGCTCGATCGTGTCCCTGGGGTACTACGGCGCGGTCATGCGCGCGATATACAGCGAGAGCACTGGTTCCGAGGAGGAGAGTGGGGGCGCGCCCGCGGGTATCTCGCTCGGGCTGGTCGTCTTCTTGGGTCTGACGGTGCTTGCCCTTGGACTCGTTCCGCTGGTGCTGCCCCTTGATGCGGTGGTCCGCGGCTTTCTCATGTGATTGCCGGGTCAGAATATTTGACAGCACGCGTTGCATACCGATGGCCGCGGTGCTACTATGCTGCGTGAGTTGCATGCGAATGCAACCCCTTACCCCTGAGCCTCAAGGTGCCGGCCTTGGGGCTCCCCCTTTTCTCGGGGTGTTTTCTCGCGCGAACTGCTGCGTGACGCCGCTCACATGTAGGACCTGTGGACGTTGCGTGAATGCATCAAGTCAGTCATACCTCGTGCCGATACGTACGGCATGATCATCTCTGACGAACAAGCGCGTCTCGCGGCGCAGTACCTCAGGACGGGTGCTCCCGGTCAGTGTGGCTCGATCGAGTGCCACGTGGACGGAGACGTCATCGCGCGTGCTGTCGCCGCGGCCACCAGCGCCCCTGATTCGCGCGTGGAGCGCGTCGAGCAGGCGAGGCACAGACTCGACGCAGGCGCACTGGACTCTCACGAGGTCGCTTCGAAGATGATCTCGAGAATCCTTTCTGATTCACTCAGGTAGCTCGCGCTCTCGTCTGGCGCTGGAGCACCGCATACCTCCATAATCAGGGTGTTCTTTCCGACGCCTTCACCTGGAGGATCACCGTGAGCGAAAGCAAGCCCGGTCGCACTCTACTCACGATCATCATGGACATCCTGGTCGTGGTCGCCGTCGCCGAGACAGTGCGCCTCGTGATCATGTTCTTCGGGCAGCTCGCCTCGACGGGGTGGGGTAAGGCTATCGTTGCACTCACCAACCCCGTGACCATCCAGTTCGGGGTCGACGCGATCAAGACCCCCTATGGCGGCGTCTTCGACGTGAACGCCGCCCTGACCGTGGTCGCGCTTCTTCTCGCGGAATGGCTGCTCAGCGTCGTCCGTTCACGGGCATAACCTCAGCGTAGCCCCGTCACAACGTAGAGAGGGACCGCGTGGCATACACCAGGGAACGGCTGGGCGAGATGCTTCTGCGCGCCGGCCTGATCGACCAAGACGTGCTCGACGCGGCTCTCACCGAGCAGGCGCGCGCCGGCGGCAAGATCGGCGAGATACTCGTGAGGGAGCTCATCCTCACCGAGGAGCAGATAGCCGGGGTCCTGGCGGAACAGAAGGGGTTCGAGCACGTGAACCTCGCCGCGTATCCGGTCGACCGCTCGGTCGCCACGCTCTTGCCGCTCAGGATGGCTCGCAAGCGCGGTGTGATCCCTATCGGCATGCGCGGCGACATGTTGATTCTGGCGATGGCCGACCCCCTCGATGTCGAAGCCGTCGATGAGGCTGAGATCCGCACCGGGTTCAAGGTCGAACCCGTCGTTGCCGCTGCCAGCCAAGTCCGCTACGCCATCGAGAAGTTCGTCGCGGGGGCCGACGCCCTTCATGAGCTCGAGGTCATCGACGAGAATGCGGGCGCACAAGCAAGCACGGCCGAGTCGGACGCTGACGCCGACGTCGCCGTCGTACGCATCGTCAACCAACTGATCCGTGAGGCCGTTCTTGACCGCGCGAGCGACATCCACTTCGAGCCCACCGAGACGGGAGTGGACGTCCGCTATCGCGTCGACGGTGTGCTGCGACAGGCTTCGGCGCTGCCGAAGACCTCGCAGGCCGAGCTTCTCTCGCGAGTGAAAGTCATGGCGGATCTCGACATCACCGAGAGGCGCCGGCCGCAAGACGGCCGCATCCAGCTCCGAGTGGACGGCAAGGCCGTGGACATCCGCGTGGCGACGCTCCCCACGCCGCACGGTGAGGCGATCACCCTGCGCATCCTCGACGCCGAGGTCGCCTTCCATCCCCTTGAAGATGTCGGGCTCTCGGAACACGATCTGATCATCATCCGCCGACTGCTGAAGAAGCCCTACGGCGCCATCCTGATCTCCGGTCCCACTGGTTCAGGGAAGTCGACGACTCTGTACGCTCTGTTGTCAGCCGTCAACGAGCGCAGCCGCAAGATCATCACGGTGGAAGACCCCATCGAGTTCCGCATGAACGGCGTTACTCAGCTCGCCGTCAACCCTCGTATCGGTCTGACGTTCGCCGCCGGATTGCGCACCATCTTGCGCTCAGACCCCGACATCGTGATGGTGGGCGAGGTTCGCGACCCCGAGACGGCCGAGATAGCGGTGCGTGCCGCGCTCACCGGGCACCTCGTGCTGACCTCGATCCACACCAACGACGCACCCTCGGCGCTCACGCGCCTCTCCGACATGGGCGTGCCGCCCTACATCACGTCGTCGGGACTGGTGGGTGCGGTCGCGCAAAGGCTCGTGCGCAAGCTGTGCCCGGAGTGCAAACGACCGGTGAAGGTCGACGCCGAACGGCTCACCGCCGCCGGGTTCACCGAGACCGAGGCCGAGATGGTCACGGTCTACGGTCCCGAGGGCTGCGACCAATGTGCACACACCGGGTACCACGGCCGCGTTGGCGTGTTCGAGGTCATGGAGTTCGACGCACACCTGCAGTCGCTGTTCCTGCATAACGCCCCCACGTTCGAGCTCAGGCAAGCTGCGATCAGCCGTGGCATGCGCCCTTTGCGGCGCGACGCGCTTGACAAGGTCATGACCGGTATCACGAGTCTCGAAGAAGTCGACAGGGTGGTGGTCTAGATGAGACGCACCGCACCGCGTGCGATCGTTCTCGTGCTCGACAGTGTGGGTTGTGGGGCGTTGCCTGACGCCGCCGACTATGGCGACGAGGGTTCCAACACGCTGGGCAACACCGCCATGGCGGCAGGAGGCCTCAGTATGCCCACGCTCGAGGCCATGGGCCTGGGCAACATCACTGAGATACTCGGCGTTCCGGGTACCCAGGAGCCCACCGCGTGGTGGGGGCGCAACGCCGAGGCGAGCGCCGGCAAGGACACCACCACGGGACACTGGGAGATGATGGGGCTGCAGCTCGCCCATGCGTTTCCCACCTATCCTGACGGCTTCCCGCCTGAGGTGATGGACGAGTTCACGGCGCAGACCGGCCTGGGCTGGCTGGGCAACTATCCGGCCAGTGGCACGGTGATCATCCAGGACCTTGGTGACGAGCACGTAGCGACTGGCAAACCCATCGTCTACACCAGCGCGGACTCCGTGTTCCAGATCGCGGCACACGAAGACGTCATCCCTATCGAAGAGCTGTACCGCCTCTGCGAGATCGCGCGCACCAAGGTGTGCGTGGGGGAGCACGCGGTGGGCAGGATCATCGCCCGGCCGTTCATCGGGCCGGACGAGTCGGGCGCCTACACGCGCACGCATCGCCGTCGCGACTTCGCGGTCGCGCCGTTCGAGCCCACCGTGCTCGACCTGCTGGCGGACAAGGGTGTCTTGAGCTACGGCATCGGCAAGATCGGTGAGATCTTCGCGTGGCGGGGGATCTGCGAGTCGCCGCACTCCGAGAACAACATGCACGGCTTCGACAATCTGGTGAAGCGCGTCGCGGACGACTCGGACGCAGGGTTCGTGTTCGCCAACCTAGTCGACTTCGACATGGTCTGGGGTCACCGCAACGACGTCGAGGGGTACGCCCGCGGGCTCGAAGCGGTCGATGCGCGCATGCCTGAGCTCTTCGACGCCATGATCGACGGGGACCTGTTCATCCTCACAGCTGACCACGGGTGCGATCCCACCACCGACTCCACCGACCACAGTCGTGAGTACACCCCGCTCATCGCATGGGTGAAGGGTGTGCAGGGTGGCGGTGCGCTGGGTACCCGCTCGACGTTCGCCGACATCGGCGCCACCGTGCTCGACTTCTATGGCCTGGCCGGCGCGTGCGGCCGAGGCGTGAGCTTCCTGCCGGAGGTGTCCGGCCGATGAGTGTCAGCCTGACGTTCGAGGAGCTCATCGAGATCAAGAGGGATGCTCGCGAGCATACCGGCGAGCAGATCGAGCGTATCGTGGGTGCCTACTCCTCCGGCGAGATGCCCGACTATCAGATGAGCGCGTGGCTCATGGCCGCCTACCTCAACGGCCTGTCCGCTGACGAGACGGTGTGGCTCACAGACGCCATGGTGCGAAGCGGCCGGCAAGTGGACCTGTCGTCGATCCCGGGCGTGAAGGTCGACAAGCACTCCACCGGGGGCGTGGCCGACACCACGACACTCGTGCTCGCCCCACTGGTCTCGGCCTGTGGGGTTCCCGTTGCCAAGATGAGTGGGCGAGGGTTGGGGCATACAGGAGGCACGCTCGACAAGCTCGAGTCCATCCCGGGCTTCCGGATCCAACTCAGCCCCGAGGAGTTCTTGGAGCAGGTGCGTCGCGTGGGTGTCGCGGTCATCGCGCAAAGCCCCGACGTCGACCCCGCCGACAAGAAGATCTACGCGTTGCGTGACGTCACCGCCACCGTGCCCAGCATCCCGCTCATCGTGGGATCGATCATCTCCAAGAAGATAGCGGGCGGTGCCGACGCCATCCTCTTGGACGTGAAAGTGGGCTCGGGCGCCTTCATGAAGACCGAGGCCGACGCACGTGAGCTGGCGGCGGAGCTCACTCGTGTCGGTCATGCTCTGGGCCGTGAGGTTCGCTGCGTCATGAGTGACATGGACCAGCCCCTTGGTATGGCGGTGGGCAACGCCCTCGAGGTCTACGAGGCCATCGAGACGCTCCGCGGCGAGGGCCCCGAGGCACTCACGGAGCTGTGCGTGGCCCTTGGCGCGAAGATGCTCGTGATGGGCGGCGTCGCGTCGAACGAGGACCAGGGCGCCCGTCTGTGTACCGAGGCCCTCGAATCAGGCGCTGCGCTGTCGCGCTTCGCCGAGTGGGTCGCCGCGCAAGGCGGAGACGCCGCTGTCGCCGAGGATCCCGATCTGCTTCCGCTCTCGGAGTGCCGACGCATCGTGGCCGCGCGCACGTCCGGCTATGTGTCCGGGTTCGACGCCGAGGGCGTGGGTCGTGCCGCGATGCTCACTGGCGCGGGCCGCGCCACCACCGATGACGTGATCGACCCCGGCGCCGGGCTCGTGCTCGCCGTCCGTGTAGGCGACCGCGTGGAGCCCGGCGAGACCCTGTGCACCATGTACGCCGCCGAGGAGACCCTGCTCGACGCCGCCGAGGAGCGCTTCAGGGCGTCGGTGCACATCGGCGACTCGCCGGTCGCCGCACCCGCGCTGTTCCACGAGCTGTAGTCGGGCGGCAGCCGTGCGCATCGTCGTCGGACACGCCAACCCGGACTTCGACGCCTACGCCGCCACGGTGGCGGCCACCAAGCTGTTCCCCGGTGCCAAGGGGGTGTTTCTGGGCAGCCAGAACGCCAACGTGCGGACGTTTCACAACCTGCACGAGGAGTTCTTGGACTTCGTCGACCTGAGAGGTCTGGACACGGGCGAGGTCGACTCGGTGGTCATGGTCGACACCCGTGATCCCGACCGGCTGGGCGAGCTCGCGGGAGTGGCGCGCCGCCCGGGCGTCGATGTCATCGTGTACGACCACCACCCGCCGCAGGAGGGTGATATCGAGGGCGCTGACGACCGAAGCGTCGAGGTAGGGGCCACCACCTCCATCCTCGTGCACGAGATCAAGTCGCGCGGCATCGAACTCACGCCACTCGAGGCGTCGGTCATGCTGCTGGGCATCCACGAGGACACCGGGTCGCTCACGTATCCTGGAGCCACCGCCTATGACGCCGATGCGGCCGCGTGGCTCATGGCGGTAGGGGCCGACATCGAGGTGCTCAACCAGTTCCTCGCACGCACGCTCGATCCCGCGCAGACCCGGTTGCTCGCTCAGCTTCAGGCGTCACTGGTGACGTGGGACGTCAACGGCCAGCAGATCGCCGTCGGCACCGCCGAGGCAGACGACTACGTGGACTCGGCGAGCGTGCTCACGCACTACGTGGTCGAGGACATGGGCTTTCGCGTGGCGATCGCTGTGGTGCGCATGCCGGAGCGGCTCCAGGTGGTCGCGCGCTCGCGCATCGCCGAGATCGACGTGGGCGCGGTGATGGCTCGTGTGGGCGGCGGCGGACATGCGCAGGCCGCATCGGCGGGCTTTCGCGACATCACCATCGACGAGGCGCTCGTGCGCGTGCGCGCGGCCCTCGAAGCGGTGGTCAGGCCACCACTGCGAGCGGCGGACATCATGAGCTCGCCGGTGAGGACCATCGGACCCGAGACCTCGATGCGCGACGCCGCCGAGCAGATGTCGCGGTGGGGTCACGGGGGACTGCCGGTGTGCCAGAACGGCCAGCTGCTGGGGATGGTGACTCGAAAGGACGCCGACAAGGCGATGCGCCATCGGCTCGGTCATGCGCCGGTCAAGGGCTTCATGGGTCGCGACATCGTGACGGTGGGCCCCGGGGTGGACCTCGCTGAGCTCGAACGCATGCTCGCTTCGCGCGGGATAGGGCGCGTTCCGGTGGTCGCCCAGGGCGAACTCGTGGGGATCGTGACACGTAAGGACGTCTTGCGCGCAGAGCACGGCGATGCCTATCTCGACCGCAGACTCGCGCGGGCGCATCCGCATGCGACCGAGCAGTTCCTTTCGAGTGTCGAGACCCTCCTGCCGCCCGAGGTCCGCTCGGCGCTCAGGCGACTGGGCACCATCGCCGACGAGCAGGGGTTCGTCGCCCACGTGGTGGGCGGATTCGTGCGCGACATGGTGCTTGGGCGGCCCAATCTCGACATCGACATCGTGGTCGAAGGCGACGGTGTCGCATTCGCCCAGGCCGCCGCGGCAGACATGGGTGCTCGGGTGAAGGTCCATCGGCGCTTTGGCACGGCGGTGCTCGTCTTCTCGCGCGACTTCCACGTGGATGTGGCGAGCAGTCGCACCGAGTACTACACCAAGCCAGGCGCTCTGCCCACCGTGGAGCGTTCGTCCCTTCGTCAGGACCTCTTCCGAAGGGACTTCACCATCAACGCCATGTCGGCGTGCATCGACCCGGACTGCTTCGGCGTGATCGCCGATCCCTTTGGTGGCCTGTCGGACCTGCGGCGCGGGTCGATTCGCGTCATGCACACGCTGTCGTTCGTCGATGACCCCACGCGCGTCTTGCGCGCGGCGCGTTTCGAGTGTCGCTACGGCTTTCGCATGGACTCCTCGACCGAAGGGCTCGCTCGGCGCGCGGCTGAGCTCGGGATGCTCGCCGAGGTCTCCGGCGCCCGTGTGCGTGAGGAGCTCTACGACATCCTTGGCGAGGGTGACCCCGCGGCTGTGCTCGAGCGGCTCGCAGAGCTCGAGGCGCTTGCTGAGCTGCTGCCCGACGGCTCGTCGACGGCTGAGGCGCTCACGGTCCTTCGTGCCGTCGAGCTGTCGCTCGCGCAGTTCGCTCCGAGGTACTGCCGACGGGTCAATCGGCTGTCCACGCTGATAGCCGGCCTGGCGACGTTGTCGGGCGACCGAGCGATGGAGCGCTGGATCACCCACTTCCGCATCGGCCGTGAGCATGCCGAGCCCTCCCGTGCGCTCGCGATCCATGGGCAGGCTGCGTTGCGCGCGCTAGCCGACAAGCGTCCCATGCGCGACTCAAGGCTCTACCGACTGGTGGACCCGCTGCCCCCCGAGTCCGTCGCGGTGCTGTGGGCGAAGGGGAGTGAGCTTGCTCGCGAGCGGCTCGAGCGCTTCGCGACCGTCGTCGCCTGTGTGAAGCCCGCGGTGTCGGGCCACGACCTCATCGCCATGGGTGTGGCTCCCAGCGAGGTCTTCTCGGCTATACTCGCTCAGGCTCGCGACGACAGGCTGGATGCACGTGCAGTGGGTCGTGAGGCAGAGTTGGCCAACCTCCGGCGCCTGGTGGCGCGACAGGGCCTCACGGGGCCACGAAAGGACGCTTCCGAGTGAAGTTCGACACCCAGACGGTCTTGTGGCTCGTGCTGCTTCTGCCGTCGATCACCTTTCACGAGTACATGCACGGATATGCGGCGTATCGGCTGGGAGACCCCACTGCCAAGAACGCGGGCAGGCTCTCGCTCAACCCGCTGAAGCACATCGACCCGTTTGGCACCGTGCTGCTGCCGCTGTTGCTGTGGGCCGGCGGCGCGCCGATCTTTGGCTACGCGAAGCCGGTGCCGGTCAACCCCAACTACTTCAAGGACATCCGCAAGGGTGACCTGATCACCGGCATCGCGGGTCCCGCTGCGAACCTCGCCTTGGCACTGGTGGGCTCGGCGCTCGCGTGGATCGCCGCTTTGGCGATGCCCTCGGGTTCGGCGCAATACGCTGTCTACGTCATCGGAACGATGCTCGTGCAGACGAACCTCGTGCTGATGTTCTTCAACCTCATCCCGATCCCGCCGCTGGACGGCTCCAGCATCATCCCGATCTTCCTGCCGGACTCAGCGATAGGGACCTGGTACCGCTTGCAGCGCTACTCGTTCCCGATCCTTCTCGTGCTGCTGTGGGTGGTGCCCAGCGTGACGAGGATCGACCCGATCGGCGCGTACTTCTCGGCGACGGTCTATCCTCTGATGCGGTTCTTGCTGCCGGGCTAGGCGCTAGGGCGTGGGAGTGAGCGTCGCGTCGGCGGCCGATATCGCACCGCCGGTCACCGTCACGTTCACGACGGCAGACGCGTACCCAGCGAGCTCGAAGCGCGCGGCGGTGTAGCCCACACCGACGTTGTCGATCCGGTACGTGCCGGCGGTGCCCGTCTTGGACTGCTGCACACCCACGGTCACCGTCGCGTCGATCGCAGGCGACCCGTCGGCCAGGTGAACCGTCCCGGCCACCGAGCCCCCACTGGGCCACGACGCGAACGAGCGCGCGTGGCATTGCGACGTGCAGTCGCTCCTTCGCCACGACGTGGGGGTGTAGGCCTGAAGGCGTATCCCGGCGAGGCCGGTGGTGAGCGTCGAATACGGCGACGGATCCTGCGCGTACCCCAGAAGGCGGGGCAGACCGCCGCCGTGCGGGAGCTGCAGGTGGCACGAGACGCACTGTCCGGTCGCGCCACGGTGCTTGTCACTGTCGTGGACGATGTTGCTCCACGTCGAGCCGTTGAGCAGGTCGTGGCACTTGGCGCAGATCACGGTGGTTGAAGACATCCCGTTGGCAGAGGTGTCGTCCAGCCGCAAGGACTCGTACGGGTCAGGGTAGCCGCTCGCAGGGGTCGAGCCGCCCATGCTGATCGTCGAGTGGCAGTCGCCGCAGCCGGTGACCGACGAGCTCGTCCAGGGTGAGATCAGGAACGTCGAGTCCGCTGGGCGCGTCCAGGTGTAGGTGGTCCCGTAGATCACGAACGAGTCGAGCATCGCGTGGCGCGACGTGAACGCTCGATGCAGTGACAGCGAGCCGTTGGTCAGTCCCATCCCGTCACTTGCGTGTGCGACGCTGTAGAGCGGGTATTTCCACTTCAGCGCCTGAGCGGTTGCAGGAATGGACAGGAGCAAGACCGCGAGAACCGCGGCGATCAGTGTCGTTCTCCGCATGGCAGACCACCTCCGAGCACATCAACGCTGCGCATCGGGACGACTGGTGAGTATCTACCCGCGCGAGCGGTGCGTGGGCCTACCGTTCAGCCCAACGGATGACCGCATGCTGCGCTACAATCAACCCCGCCTGTTCATCCGCCTACGAGGGGATCTCCGCGCGTGACCAAGAAGCGTACGCTCACCGGCTACCGTCCCACCGGCAAGCTCCACCTGGGACACTGGTTCGGCAACCTCCAGAACATGCTGCAGATGCAGCATGACTACGATGCCTACTACTTCATCGCGGACTTCCACGCGCTCACGAGCGACTGGCAAGATCCCAGCAACGTGGGTGTCTTCACCGAGGAGATGGTGCTCGACTGGTGCGCCGCCGGCCTCGATCCCAACATCTGCACCATCTACCGCCAAAGCGACGTCCCCGAGGTCGCCGAGCTGATGCTGTTCTTCAGCATGGTTCTGCCAATGCCGTGGCTCGAGCGCACGCCCAGCTACAAGGAGCAGCGCGCCCAGATCACGAGCAAAGACCTAGGCAACGTGGGCTTCTTCCTCTATCCGGCACTGCAGGCCGCCGACATCGCGATCGTTCTCGCCGATGCCGTTCCGGTGGGCGAGGACCAGCTTCCGCACCTCGAGCTCACCCGCGAGATCGTGCGCCGCTTCAACAACACCTATGGCGACTTCCTTGTCGAGCCGCAGGCGATCATCGCCACGGAGGGCGCCCGCGTCCCGGGTACCGACGGCCGCAAGATGTCGAAGAGCTACGGCAACTCGATCTTCATCAGCGACCCCGCCGATGAGATCCGCGCCAAGGTCATGAGCTTCATGACCGACCCCGCGCGCAAGCTCAAGACCGATCCGGGCGACCCCGACATCTGCCCGCTCCACCAGGTCCACAAGCTCATCGCCGATGCCGGCGAGATCGCCGAGTGGGATTCGTGCTGCCGCAAGGCCGAGTGTGGCTGTGTGGCGCACAAGAAGAAGCTCGCCGACGATCTGGTCGCCTACCTGACGCCCTTCCAGGAGCGCCGTGCCGAGCTCGCCGCGACCCCCGGCTTCGCCGCCGAGGTGCTCGCAGGTGGCGCCGCCAAGGCCAAGCCGGTCACGAGCGGTGTCGTCGCCACGTGCCGCGAGCTCATCGGCCTTGACCCGCGCACTGAGCTGTCTGCCGGCATCGAGCGACGTGAGGCCGGTGTCGAGCTCGATGAGTCGCACCCCAGCTTCCTCGACGCCGAGTAAGACGGCCGTTTCGTGAGCTACACCGTCAAGACAGAGGTCTTCGAGGGTCCTTTCGACCTGTTGCTGCACCTCGTGTCGCGTCAGAAGCTCGACGTCAGCGCGATCTCGATCTCCGAGGTGGCGGACCAGTACTTGGAGCACATCGAGCGGATGTCGGATCTCGACCTCGACGTCGCGAGTGAGTTCCTTCTGCTCGCAGCCACGCTGCTCGAGATCAAGGCTTCGTCGCTGCTGCCTCGGCAGGAGATCTACATCGGCGACGAGCTCGACGATCTCTCACCCGAGGAGGCTCGCGACATCCTCGTGGCGCGTCTGCTCGCGTACAAGCAGTTCAAGAACGCGGCAGCCGAGCTCTCCCAGCGCATGGAGAACGAAGACCACATGCACCCGCGGCAGTCGGGACTCGAGCCGCAGTTCCTGGGGCTCATGCCGGACTACCTCGAAGGACTCACGCTTCACGCGCTGGCGCTCATCTGTGCGGACCTTCAGCACAAGCGCGAGGTCTTCTTGCTCGAGGCCGAGCACGTGGCCTCGATGCCCATCTCGCTCGAGCTGCACGCCGAGAGCGTGCGCCGCCACATCTCGCGTTCAGGCGTCGCCCGCTTCTCGGAACTCGTGGGGGCGGAGGCCACGCCCGAGGTCGTCGTGGTGACCTTCCTTGCGATCCTTGAGCTCTACAAGCGTGGACTCGTCGATATCGTGCAAGACGCGCTCTTTGGCGAGATCACCGTCTCTCATCTCGACGAAGACGAAGCCATCGCTCGCGGCTTCAACAAGGAGGAACTCGATGACTGAGGCCCTGTCCATCCGCGGAGCGGTGGAGGCGCTGCTGTTCGTGAGCGATGAGCCGGTATCGGCGGCTCGCCTCGCCCGTACCCTCGAGGCGTCACCGGGAGAGGTCGAGTCGGTGCTCGCGGACCTCGCCGAGGAGTACCGCGAGCAGAATCGCGGATTCCAGCTGCGCGAGGTCGCGGGCGGGTGGCGCATGTACACCCATCCCGCGCATCACGACGTCATCGAGGCGTACGTCCTGTCATGGGATACCCGCCGGCTGTCACAGGCCGCCCTTGAGGCCCTCGCGGTCATCGCATACCACCAGCCCGTCACGCGTGCGGGCGTCAACGCGGTGCGTGGCGTCAACTCAGAGGGCGTCGTCTCCTCCCTCATCGAGAAGGGTCTCGTGCGCGAGGTGGGTCGTGACCGCAACCAGGGCAACGCGATCCTGTACGGCACCACCCGCACCTTCCTCGAGAAGTTCGGCCTCAAAGACATCGCCGATCTGCCCCCGCTCGCTGAGTTCGCGCCAGACGAGGACACCGAGCGTGCGATCCGCGATCGTCTCTCGGCCACCGAAGGCCCGTCGATCGACATCGATGACGACGGCGAAGAAGAGATCGCCGAGGTCGATTAGCGCGTGACGGACCACAACGACAGCGACCGCCGGGAGGCTGGACGCGACGCCGGGACCGACGGCGAGCGTGTGGTGCCGATGCGTGTCCAGAAGTTCCTCGCCCGTGCCGGTGTGGCGTCCAGGCGGGGGAGCGAGGACCTCATGACCGCCGGCCGCGTCGCGGTCAACGGTGAGGTCGTCACGTCGCTTGGCGCCAAGGTCGATCCGCTGGTCGACACGGTCACGGTCGATGGCCGCGTCGTGGCGCTGAGCGGGCAGCCGGTCTACTTGGCGCTCAACAAGCCGCGCGGCGTGGTCACCACCATGTCGGACCCGCAGGGGCGGCCGACCGTCGCATCGCTCATCCCCGCTTCGGAGTATCCGGGGCTCTTCCCCGTGGGACGTCTCGACTTCGACTCGACGGGACTGCTGCTGTTCACCACCGACGGCGAGCTGTCGCATCGCCTGTTGCATCCGCGCTGGAAGGTTCCCAAGACCTACCACGCGCTGGTCGACGGCATCCCTGATGTGGCGGACGCGCAGCGCCTGCGTGAGGGCATCGAGCTCGACGACGGCATCACCGCCCCCGCGATCGTGCGCACCATCCGGCGCGGCGAGGCGGTCGCCCTCATGGAGATCACCATCCGAGAAGGCCGAAAGCGCCAGGTGCGCCGTATGTTCTCGGCGCTCTCGCACCCGGTCATCGATCTCGAACGCGTGTCCTTCGGCCCGGTGTCGCTTGGCACTCTCGATCCGTCTGCATGGCGCCATCTGACCGCCGAGGAGGTCGCTTCACTGCGCGAGGCCACCGAGATGGACGGTCCGCATGCTCCGTGACGCCGGGCTCGCGATCTCGCTGCTCACGTTGATCCCCACCCCGTCCCGGTGGCCGCAAGGGGAGCGCACCGATGTCGCCGGCTGGTTCCCGTTCGCAGGCGCCATCCTGGGCGTCGTGGCCTGGGCCGTCGCGCATCTGGTCCACTGGCTGCCGTGGGACGGGCGAGGCTCGATGGTGATCGGCGCACTCGTGGTTGCCGGCTGGGCGCTTCTCACGAGGTTCCTGCACTTCGACGGGCTTGCCGATGTGGCTGATGCCATGTGGGGCGGGCACACGCCTGAGCGTCGGCTCGAGATCATGAAGGACAGCGCGACCGGCGCGTTCGGCGCGACCGCGGTGGCGTTCGTGGCCATCATCGAGGTCGCGGCCGTCGCCTCTTTGCTGTCCGGACCCCATGAGCTGCCGCTGCTCGTCGTGCCCATCCTGGCACGCAGCTCGGCGACGTTCGCTGCATGGCTTGGCTCGCCCGCACGCGACGGCGGCCTGGGACGCAGTGTGATGTCTCGGCCCACCGTCGCAGGCGTGGTGCCGTTCGTGGCCGTCATCGGCGCCGTCGCTGCGGTTCTGTGGGTCGGCATGGGAGTGGCCGGCGCGGCGTTTCTCGGCGGAGCGATCGTGCTTGCACTCGTCGTTCCGCACGTGCTCTCCGGTCAGGTAGGTGGCGTGACGGGGGATATCATGGGGGCGAGTGTGCTCATCTGCGAGGCGCTGCTTCTGGCGGCCGCCGCGCTGTTGTGGGGAGCCTGAGTTGCGGCAGCTTGACGTGTTGCTCGTCCGTCACCCCGAGACCGAGGCCAACGTCTCCGGTCGATTCGTGGGGCGCGGCCACTCTCCCTACACCCATGAGGGTCGTCTTCAGCTGTCACGTGTTCCGGCCAAGATCGCGGCCTTCGAGCCTGCGGTCATCTGGGCGAGCCCGCTCGAGCGAGCCCGCCTGCTCGCCGAGAAGGCCGCCGCGCTCAGTTCGCTCGAAGCGCGCATCGATGAACGCCTTCTCGAGCTCGACTTTGGCCAAGCCGAAGGACACACCTACGAGGAGATCTCAGAGGCGGGCCTCGCCTTCAACTACCGGAATCGTGACGAACCGGTCGCGCCCGGGGGAGAGTCGCGTGCCGACATCGAGACGCGCGTTGCCGCGTTTCTCGACGAGATCGCTGCACAGGGCGGTCGACACGTCGTGGTCACGCATGGGGGTGTCTTCCGAGCGGGGCTCGTTCACCTTCTTGGCCTCTCGTCGACCGATATCTGGGCGTTCCACATCCACAACGCGCAGCTGGCCCATGTGCGCGTGATCGACGGACACGGGATGCTCGAGGAGTACGTGCAAGGCTGAGGGTCGCACGCGATTCCTTCTTGCCCCGACGCATCTGACCTGCGACAATCGTCCGCACACTTCGCGCCGGACCCACCGGCGCAGTAGCTGGGAGGGAACCCGTGGACTGGGACGCACTCATCCGTGAGGAACTGGCGCCGATGGTGCCCTATGCCCCCGGTCTGCGCGCGTCCGAGGTCCGTGAACAGTGTGGGTGCGATCGCATCCACAAGCTCTCCAGCAACGAGAACCCCTACGGCCCCGTGCCTGCTGCGCTTGAGGCGATGTCGGCCGTGCTGCCGCGGCTCAATGTCTACCCCGATGGCTCCGCGCGAGCGCTGCGTCGGCGCCTTGCACAGCATCTGGGTGTGGCGGACGCCAACGTCGTGGTCAGCAACGGCTCGAACGAGCTGCTTCGCGTGATCGCCCAGTGCGTCCTGTCGCCCGGCGACGAGTGCGTCTTCGCGTGGCCGAGCTTTGTGGTCTACCCCATGGTGACCCAGCTCATGGGTGCCACCGCCGTCAGGGTCCCGCTCACGAGCAACCAGGTGCACGACCTCGACGCCATGCTCGCGGCGATCACCGACAAGACCAAGCTGGTCTTTCTGTGCAACCCCAACAATCCCACCGGCACCATCTACGACCGTGACGCCTTCACCCGGTTCATGGATGCCGTCCCGGCGCACGTGCTGGTCATCGTCGACGAGGCCTACTTCGAGTACGTGACCTCCGAGAAGTACCCCAACGGACTTGACTGGTTCAGCGCAGACGGACGCGTTGGCGTCCTGCGCACGTTCTCCAAGATCTACTCGCTCGCCGGCCTGCGCGTGGGCTACGGCGTCTTGCCGGACGCCATGATCCAGGCGGTCAACAAGGTCCGCGAGCCGTTCAACGTCAACACCGTGGCGCAGGTCGCCGCGTTCTACTCGATCGCCGATGAGTCCGAGGTCGAGCGCCGCAGGCGCGAGAACCAAGAGCAGAAGGCGTATCTGTACGAGCAGTTCGACCGGCTCGGCATCCGCTGGGTGCCGTCTGAGACGAACTTCGTCTATGTCTTGACGGAGAAGCCGGTCGAACTCTTCCAGGCCCTCTTGTCACAGGGAGTGATCGTTCGCGACTTCGGCACCGCGCCGGCGTTGCGAGTGGGTATCGGTACCCCTGAGGATACGAAGGCCACCGTCGCCGCCTTCGAGGCGGCCGTCGCGAAGCTCGGCTCTCTGTAGCGCATCACCCCGCTGACCGGGCTCGCGACGCACGTACCTGACAACCGTCGCGCACGCCGCTATGCGAGGAGTGATACACGATGCTCGTAGTCATGAGGGACCACGCGTCCCAGCCCGAGATCGATCATGTCGTCGAACTGCTTCGTGAGGCCGGGGCCGAGGCCCACCTGTCACAAGGTGAGGTCAAGACGGTCATCGGCGTCATCGGTGATCGCGAGATCATCTACAACCTCGAGCTCGAGGGTCTTCCCGGCGTCCAAGAGGTCATCCGCGTCCTCAAACCGTACAAGCTCATCACTCGGGAGTTCCAGCCCGAGGACACGGTGGTCAAGGTGGGCGACACCATGGTGGGTGGCGGTGCGTTCGCGGTCATGGCCGGGCCGTGCTCCATCGAGTCCGAGGACCAGATCGTCTCGGTGGCCCGCGCGGTCAAGCAGGCCGGGGCGACCATGCTGCGCGGCGGTGCGTTCAAGCCTCGCACGAGCCCGTACGTGTTCCAGGGCCTGGGCCTCGAGGGGCTGAAGCTGCTGAGGCAGGCGGGCGACGAGGCCGGGCTTCCGGTTGTTACCGAGGTGCTCGACGTGCGAGACGCCGAGACCGTCGCCGAGTGGGCCGATGTGCTCCAGGTGGGCGCGCGCAACATGCAGAACTTCATGATGCTCGAGGAGCTGGGCAAGATGAACAAGCCCGTGCTGCTCAAGCGCGGTCTGTCGGCCACCATCGAGGAGCTGCTCTCCGCTGCCGAGTACGTGCTCAAAGGCGGCAATCGCGACCTCATGCTGTGCGAGCGCGGCATTCGCACGTTCGAGACCTACACCCGCAACACGCTCGACCTTGCCGCGGTGGCGGCCCTCAAGTCGCTCACGCACCTGCCGATCATCGTCGACCCGTCGCATGCCACCGGCCGTCGTGAGCTGGTCGCGCCCATGAGCCGCGCAGCGGTCATCGCCGGTGCCGACGGGGTGATCGTCGAGGTCCATCCCGATCCCGAACGCGCCAAGTGTGACGGTCCGCAGTCGCTCACGCCGGCGGCGTTCGAGGATCTGATGGCCGGGATCGAGCCGTTGTTGGGCGTCGAGCACAAGACTCTGGGAGGCCTGTGATGTCGATCGCGGGGTTCGACCGCGTCGTCGTCATCGGCGTTGGTCTCATCGGCGGCTCGTTCGCCCGGGCGCTCAAGGCGTTGGGTGAAGCCCCTACGGTGCTGGGCATCGATACCGATCCCGAGACCCTCGCATGGGCGCTCTCCCACGGCGTGGTCGATGAGGGTGCACTGCCTGAGTCCGACGAGGCCGCGGCGTGGCTCTCCGCGGGCGGTGCGGACCTCGCGGTCATCGCGACGCCGGCCCGTCATGCCATCCCGTGGATGTCTCGGTTGGGTACCTCCGGGTTCGACGGGGTCGTCTCCGACGTCGCCTCCACCAAGAGCGCCGTGCTCGCGGCTGCAAAGTCGCTGTTGCCGCATCCGCAGTTGTTCGTGGGCGGTCATCCCATGGCGGGCAGTGAGCGCAGTGGCGTCACCGCGGCGCGCGCCGACCTGTTCTCCGGGGCCTACTGGCTGCTCACGCCCGGCAGCGACACCGACGCCGATGCGTACAGCCGCGTGCACGCGCTCGTGAGCGCCGTGGGCGCGCGCGTGATCTCGGTCGACGCCGAAGCGCACGACGAGGCGGTCGCGATCGTGAGCCACGTGCCCCACGTCGCCGCGGCCGCGCTCGTCGACCTCGCGGCAGTGCACTCCGGCGAGGGCGGGGAGCTGATGCGTCTGGCCGCCGGTGGGTTCAAGGACACCACCCGCATCGCAGCGGGTTCGCCTGACCTGTGGACCGGCATCTGCCTCGACAACGCAGATGCGCTCGCCGCCGGGCTCTCCGAGCTGCGCGAGGTCTTGCGAGAGTTCGAGGTGCGCGTGCGCTCGCGTGACGCCGAGGCGATCCGCGCGTGGCTTGAAGGTGCCGCCGACGTGCGCCGCGCACTGCCGGCGCAATGGGTGCCTGCGACCGCAGCGCTCACCCAGCTCGTGGTGCCGATGGGGGACCGCCCCGGCGTGGTCGCCGAGATCACCGGCGCCGTCTCTCGCGCGGGATGCAACATCGAAGGCATCGACATCGACCACGAGACCGAGGACCGCGCGCTGCTGGTCCTCGTGCTGACCGACGAGGGCGACCTGGAGCGCCTGGGCGCTGAGCTCGCCGCTCTTGGCTACGAACCCCGGTTCACCCCGCTGACCGAGGCCGGTGACGACCTGTGATCCGCATCTTCGGACCCGGATCCCCCCCGCTGCGCGGAGAGGTGCTCGTCCCCGGCGACAAGTCTCTGTCGCACCGCGCCGTGCTGTTCGCGGCCATGGCGGAGGGTGTCTCGCGCGTCGACGGCGTACTGGACTCGGCGGACGTGCGCTCCACCATCGGCGCCGTGCAGGCGCTGGGGGCCCGCGTCGCGCTCGCCGAGCAGCCCGACGGATCGCTTGCGGGTGAGATCGAGGGCTGGGGCTCGCGTGGCCCCCAGTCTCCGGATGCGCCCATCGACTGCGGCAACTCAGGCACCACGGCGCGCCTGCTCATGGGTGTGCTGGCGGGGTGGCCCGTCTCGGTGACGTTGATCGGCGATCAGTCCCTGTCGCGCCGTCCCATGCGGCGGGTCACCGATCCTCTGTCGGCGATGGGTGCGCGGTTCGACACCACCCAAGCCGGCACGCTGCCCGTGACGGTCCACGGCAGCGAGACCCTTCGCCCGTTCGCCTACGCCTCGCCCGTCGCCTCTGCCCAGGTCAAGACCGCGTTGCTGCTCGCAGGTCTGCGCGCCAAAGGTGGTGTCAAGGTCACCGAGCCCGCCCCGAGCCGAGACCACACCGAGCTGTTGCTCCCGGCGTTCGGCGTCTCAGTCACGGTCAACCGTGAGGCGAACTCGGCTGCGCTGTGCGGCCCGTACGTCTTGTCGGCAGTCGACGTCAGCGTTCCGCGTGATCCGTCGTCGGCGGCGTTCATGGTGGCGGCAGCGCTGCTCATCCCCGGAAGCGAGATCACGATGCCGGGCGTGTCTCTCAACGAGACCCGTATAGGGTTCCTACGTGTGCTCGAGCGCATGGGTGCAGATGTCGACATCGTCTCCGGCCCGTCTGCCGGTGCGGAGCCCATGGGTACCGTCACGGCCCGGTTCACACCGGCGCTCATGGCGACCACCGTGCACACCCACGAGATACCTTCGCTGGTCGACGAGGTCCCGGTCTTGGCTCTCATCGCTGCCAAGGCGGACGGCACCACTCGCTTCGAAGGAGTGGGGGAGCTGCGCGTCAAGGAGAGCGATCGGCTGGCCGCGGTGGTCGAGGGCCTCAGTGAGCTGGGCGTCACGGCGCGCGCGGGTGAGGACTGGCTCGAAGTCGACGGACCGGCCGCGCTGCGTGGTGCGCACCTCCATTCGCTGCATGATCATCGCCTCGCGATGACGTGGGCGCTTGCCGGTCTTGCGGGTGAGGGCGAGGTCGCCGTGGAGTGCTTCGAGGCGGTCGACGTGAGCTTTCCGCGCTTCGCTGAGACGCTGGAAGGGCTTTCGGCGTAGTACAATCTCGGCGGCTCAGTCCCCAAGCGAAAGCGACCCGCACCCACATGATCATCGCAATCGACGGTCCCGCCGGATCAGGTAAGTCCACGGTCGCCAAGCGCGTCGCAGAACGCCTTGGCTTCCACTACCTCGATACCGGCGCGATGTATCGTGCCATCGCCTTTCGAGCGCTCACCAGCGGGGTGTCCCCGCATAACGAGTCCGCCGTGGCGCGCATCGCGCTCACCGACGAGGTGTCGTTCGCACATGAGCCCGGTGAGGCATTGCCATCGCGCGTCTTCATCGGCGGTGACGACGTGACGAGCGCGATCCGCACGCCGCGCGTCGACGACGCCGTGAGCGCCGTCGCCAAGCTCGCCGCGGTCCGCGAGGCCATGGTCGCCCAGCAGCGCCACCTCGCCGAGGAGGCAGACATCGTAGTCGAGGGCCGTGACATCGGCACCGTCGTCTTCCCGGATGCCGAGGTGAAGGTCTTTCTCACCGCGACCCCCGAGGAGCGCGCCCGCCGACGCGCCGCGCAGCAGGCGGCGAGCGGGCACGTGGTCGATCCTGCGGGAGTTCGCGAGTCGATCCTGCGCCGCGACGAGGCCGATTCGACGCGCGAGGTCGCTCCGCTGACGCCGGCACACGACGCCAAGCTCGTCGATACCACCGGCCTCACCATCGATCAGGTGATCGACCGCATCGCACGACTTGCCGAGGAGGCTCGCGCGTGAGCGAGAACGTCTACCGCGGAAAGCCCATGGCGGGGGAGGGCGCCCCGTCGTGGTGGCTTGGCAACGCCGTACGCAACACCATCGGCCGCGTCTTGCTGTGGGTCTATCGCGTACGCTTCCTGGGCACCGAGAACCTGCCCGAGGGCGGCGTGATCGTCGCCGGCAACCACGTGAGCTACCTCGACCCCGCGCTCATGTGGTGCGGGTCGCCGCGCAAGCTGCACTTCGTCGCCAAAGAGGAGCTGTGGCAGGTGGGGTGGCTCGGCTTCCTGCTCGACCGCTTCTGGGCGTTTCCGGTCAAGCGCGGCGCGGCTGATCGCGAGATGATCTCGACCGCGACGCGGCTGCTGGGCGTAGGCGAGCCGATCGCCATGTTCCCTGAAGGCACGCGCGCGGCCGGGGGAGACTCCGACGAGCTGGGCGAGGCGCAAGGCGGCGTGTCGTTCATCGCACTTCGCGCCGGTGTGCCCATCGTTCCGGTGGGCATCGCGGGTACTGATAAGGCGTTGCCCAAAGGCGCGAAGCTGCCCAGGTTTCCTCGGGTCACGGTCGTGTTCGGTGAGCCCGTGCATCCCGACGACTTCGAGGGCGGCCGCAAAGAGCGCATGGCTGCACTGACCGACGAGCTGATGAAGCGTATCCGCGAGGCTCGCGACGTCGCGAGGGGAGCGTAGGACCGCATGCGCGTTGAAGTCGCACGCTACGCAGGCGTCTGCTACGGCGTCGAGCGGGCGCTCAAGCTCGCCGAGGAGGCCGCCCGAAGCGGTTCTGACGTCCACACGCTCGGGCCGCTCATCCATAACCCGCAGGCGGTCAACGCTCTCAAGGCGAAGGGTGTCGAGGTCGCGTCCGGGCTCGACGAGGTCGACGACGGCACGCTCGTCATCCGCAGCCACGGAGTAGACCCCGCGATCATCGAGGATGCTCGTGCGAAGGGGCTGCACGTGGTCGACGCCACCTGCCCGCACGTGAGCAAGGCCCACGAGGCCGCCAGCATGCTGCGCGAGCAGGGCTACTCGGTACTCATCGTGGGCGAGTCCGACCACCCCGAGGTCGAGGGCATCATGGCGCACGCCGGTGGCGAGGCGCTCGTCGTCGAGAGCGCGTCGGAGCTACCCGCGCGACTACCTTCTCGCCGCGTGGGCATCGTCGTCCAGACCACCCAGTCCGAGGCCCGGCTCGCCGAGGTCGTCTCGGCGATCGTGGGGCGCGTCAACGAGCTGCGCGTCTTCAACACGATCTGTTCGGCCACTGGCAAGCGGCAGCAGTCCGCAGCTGAGCTCGCCGAGAGTGTGGACGTTGTGGTGGTCGTGGGTGGCCACAACTCCGGAAACACCACACGGCTCGTCGAGATCTGCCGCGAGTCGAACCAGCGCACCTATCATGTGGAGACCGCTGAGGACCTTGACCCGGCCTGGTTCGCCGGGGCGACGAGCGTGGGCGTCACCGCCGGCGCATCGACCCCCGACGAGCAGATGCAAGGCGTGATCCGAGCCATCGAATCCATGGAGTGACTTCGTGACCAGAGCGAACTACGCACCTTCAGACATCGCCACCGCCCGCGGCGGGGTGATCGCCGTCGTGACCGAGGGGTCCGCGGCCCAGCGTGCCGGGCTGAGCGCCGGCGACGTGGTCCTCACCTGCGACGGAGAGCGGCTGCGCGACATCCTCGACTGGCAGTGGTACGCCGACGGCGAGGTCGCGACGCTGGGCGTGCGCTCGGCAGCGGGGGAGTATCGCGAGGTCGAGGTCGCTCGCGACATGAGCGAGCCCTGGGGCATCGAGTTCGAAGACGTCTTGTTCGACGGCATGCGCATCTGCCGCAACAACTGCGCGTTCTGCTTCATGACCCAGCTGCCCGAGGGTCTGCGTCCCGCGCTCTACCTTCGCGACGACGACTACCGCCTGTCGTTTCTCCAGGGCAACTTCATCACCCTCACCAACCTCACCGACGAAGACGTCGAGCGGATCGCGGAGCAGCAGCTCTCGCCGCTCTACGTGTCGCTGCACGCGGTCGATGCCGATGTGCGCGCCAAGCTCGTATGCGCCCACGAGGACCGCACGCTGGAGCGCGTGGATCAGCTGCTCGATGCCGGCATCGACCTTCACGTGCAGATCGTGCTCGTGCCTGGCGTCAACGACGGCGACCAGCTCACCACCACGCTGACGTGGCTCGCTGAGCGCGAGGGCATCGAGTCGGTGGGCATCGTGCCGCTGGGCTACACCCGGCACCAGGAGACGTTCTCGGAGAGCTACACGGACCAGATCAAGGCCGCGATGGTCATCCAGCAGGTACAGGCGTGGCAGTTCGAGTCGCGCGAGCGCGATGAGCGCACATGGGTGCACCTGGCCGACGAGTTCTACCTCAATGCGCGCGCGCCATTCCCGACCACCGAGTGGTACGACGACTTCCCGCAGTACGAGAACGGCATCGGCATCGTGCGGACCTTCGCCGACGAGGCGCTCGCCATCCGAGACAAGCTCGAGGCCGCGGTCAACGCACTGCCCGCCGAGGCCGAGGCGGCAACCATCGTCACCGGCATGATGGCGGCCACCACCATGGCCGGCGCCCTCAACGCGTGCAAGGCGGCAGGCTGCGTGCGCTTGCTCGTGGTGCCCAACCGCTTCTTTGGTGGCAACGTGAGCGTGACCGGGCTACTGACCGGCGGCGACCTGGTGGCTGCGATCCGCTCGGACGCGGAGCGTTTTGGGCGTCCCACGGCCTACCTGGTGCCCGATATCGTGTTCAACGCCGATGGAGTCACGCTCGATGACCTGACGCACGCCGATATCGTCCGCGAGAGCGGGTATGACGTGCGTGTGGTATCCTCCGACGCCGCGGGATTGCTGGCCGGCCTCGAAGAAGTGGCCGAGAACCCTCCCGCTGAAACCTAAGGAGTGACGCGGTCATGCCGCTACCCATCGTCGCAGTCGTCGGCCGCCCCAACGTGGGCAAGTCGACGTTCGTCAACAGGATCGCCCAAGGCTCGGACGCCATCGTGCACGAGGCACGTGGTGTCACGCGCGACCGCAGCTACCACCGCGCGGACTGGAACGGCGTCTACTTCCTGCTCATCGATACCGGTGGTATCGAGGCCGGCGGCGTCGATGAGTTCCAGTCGTCGATCCGCTCTCAGGCGCTCATGGCCGCCGAGGAGGCCGAGGCCATCGTCTTCCTGGTCGACGGCCGCACCGGCCCGCAACCGGACGATGTCGAGGTCGCGCGACTCCTCAAGCGCACCGGCAAGCCGGTCTTCCTCGCCGTAAACAAGGTCGACAACCCGGGCTCGATGTCTGAGACCTACGAGTTCTGGTCGCTGGGCCTCGACGACCCGTGGCCTGTGAGCGCCACCCACGGCAACGGCACGGGCGACCTGCTCGACGAGATCGTGAAGGTCTTGCCGGCCAGCGAGCCCGAGGTCGACGACGGCGCGATCGATGTCGCGATCATCGGTCGACCCAACGCCGGCAAGTCCTCCTTGCTCAACCAGCTCGTGGGCCGTGAGCGCTCCATCGTGTCAGACGTTGCGGGAACCACCCGTGACGCGATCGACACGACCTTCGAGCGCGACGGCCAGATCTACCGACTCGTCGACACCGCCGGCATCCGCCGCAAATCGCTCATCGACGAGGATGTCGAGTACTACGGCTTCGTCCGCGCCATGCGCGCCATCGACCGTGCGCACGTCGCGCTGCTCGTCATCGACTCGACCATCGGCCTCACTGACCAGGACCAGCGCATCGCGCGCTTCGCCGAAGAACGCGGCTGCGCGATGATCGTCCTGCTCAACAAGTGGGACGCGCTCGAGGACGATATGGCCAAAGAAGAGATCGTCACGCGCGTCGAGGAGCGTCTCGGCTTCGTGGGCTTCGCTCCCGTGCTGCGCATCTCGGCGTTGACCGGCAGAAGCGTCCACAAGATCTGGGACCTCATCGACACCGTGTACGGCAACTACACCAAGGAGATCTCGACGAGCCAGCTCAACAAGCTGCTCACCGAGATGCGCGAGTTCGGGCACACCGTGTCCAAGCACGGCAAGATGCTGCGCATGCACTACGTCACCCAGACCCGCGTTGCGCCCCCCGGATTCACCTTCTTCGCCAACCATCCCAACCTCGTGGACGACAACTTCCGTCGTTACGTCGAGAACCGGATGCGTGAGCGCTTCGACTTCACCGGCACGCCGATCATGTTCAAGTTCCGCAAGAAGGACTGACGCTCGTGGTCCTCGATATCCTGCGCATAGCCGCACCGTTCGTCGTTGGCTACCTCGTGGGCGGAATCCCTTGGGCGCTCATCGTGGGCAAGCGGTTCTACGGGATCGATCCGCGCCTTCACGGCTCGGGCAACCTGGGCGCGACCAACGTGTTTCGCACGCTCGGGGCCCGAGCGGGCCTCGCGGTGTTCGCGCTCGACGTGGCCAAGGGCGCTGCTGCGGTGGCGCTCGCGATGCTCGTGTGTCCGCCCAGTGTGACCGGTGACGCCCGCGACTGGGTGCTCATCGGCGTGGCGATGTCGGCGGTGCTCGGCCATTCGTTCTCGCCCTACATCCGCTTCAAGGGTGGAAAGGGCGTCGCGACCGCAGCGGGTACCATCGCCGTGATCATGCCGCTCTCGTGGCCGATCCTGTTCCTTACCTTCATCATCGTCATCGTGACCACGCGGATGGTCTCCCTCGGCTCCATCATCATGGCCGTCGAGTTCCCCATCCTCACGTGGCTCCTGTACGGCGATCGCCCAGCGTTCATCGTGTTCTCGTTGGTCGCCTCGGTACTCGTCATCGTGCGCCACAGGAGCAACATCGTCCGAATCTACCGGGGCGAGGAAAGTAAGATATCGTTGAGCCGACGCGGCGAGGCGGTTTCCAAGGACTCGGAGGACTAGGTGCGCATCTCGGTCATCGGTGCTGGTTCGTGGGGGACGGCTGTCGCCTGGCTGCTGTCCGGCAAGGGCCATGAGGTCCGCTGGTGGGCTCGGGAGTGTGAGATCGCCGACGCGATCAACGCCGAGCACCGCAACCCCGTCTACCTCCCGCAGATCCAACTCCCCGAAAGCGTTCGCGCCTCCTGTGACTTCGGCGAGGCACTTCAGGGCGCCGAGGCTGTGGTCATGGTCACCCCCAGCGTGGGTGTGCGCGCGACCGCCGAGTCGATGAAGCCCCATCTGGGTCCCGACACCCCCGTGGTGATCCTCAGCAAGGGCGTCGAGGAGGGCACGCTGTTCCTCATGACCGAGGTGCTCGACGACGTCTTGGGCAACCGCAGCCGCATCGCCGGCCTGTCCGGCCCCAACCACGCCGAGGAAGTCAGCAAGGGCATCCCGTCGGCCACGGTGGTCGCGGCCTATGATCCCAAGGTAGCCGAGCTGTTCCAAGACGCGTTCATGACACCGTTCTTCCGCGTCTACACCAACCCCGACGTCGTGGGTGTCGAGCTGTGCGGTGCGAGCAAGAACATCGTCGCGATCGCGGCCGGCATGTGTGACGGCCTGGGCTACGGCGACAACACCAAGGCCACCCTCATGACCCGCGGGCTTGCCGAGATGAGCCGCCTCGGCGCGGCGCTTGGCGCCAACCCTCTGACCTACATGGGCCTCGCCGGCATGGGTGACCTCGTCGTGACGTGCACGAGCCGCCACTCCCGCAACCGAGGACTGGGCGAGCTTGTCGCCTCGGGCGGCACCATGCAGGAGTTCTACGACAAGACCAAGATGGTGGCCGAGGGGGCCGTCGCGTGCCTGTCGGTCGCTGCGCTGGGTGAGCGCGAGGGCGTCGAGCTTCCCATCACCCACATGGTCAAGCACGTGCTCTACGACGGAATGGACCCTCGCATCGCCGGAGCCGAGCTCATGGGTCGTGCCGCGCGCGACGAGCTGCACGGCATGGGGCTCGTCGTCGACTAGCCGTTATCACCACCGCATGAAGGGGAGCGCATGACTCAGCGAATCCAGTTGGCCCCGTCCATCCTCTCCGCGGACTTCGCGTGCCTTGGCGCAGCGATCGGCGCGGTTGAGGCCGGTGGCGCCGACATGATCCACGTCGACGTCATGGACGGCCACTTCGTGCCCAACCTCACCATCGGCCCTCCGGTGGTTGCGGCGCTCAAGAAGGTCGCCACGACCCCGCTCGACGTCCATCTCATGATCTCCAACGCCGACCAAGCCATCGATTGGTATCTGGACGCCGGCGCTGACATGGTCACGGTCCACGTCGAGGCCTGCACCCATCTCCATCGGGTGCTGCGCCGCATCCGCGAGGCCGGGGCGTCTCCGGCGGTGTCGTTGAATCCGGGCACACCCATCGGCTTGATCGGTGACGTGCTGGGTGAGGTCGACATGGTCCTCATCATGAGCGTGAACCCCGGCTTTGGCGGGCAGGCGTTCATCGAGAACAGTATCCGCAAGGTCGCTGAGCTCTCGGAGTTCTGCGAGGCCGAAGGCGTTGCCCCGCTCATCCAGGTCGACGGTGGCATCACCACCGAGACGATCGGCCGTGTGGTGGAGGCGGGTGCTCGCTGCTTTGTCGCCGGCAACGCGGTGTTCGGGCAGCCCGACCCCGCCGCCGCCATCAAGGCGATTCGCGCCGCCGGCGAAGCCGCGCTTCGATAGGGTCGGGAACAGCGATGTGGTTCGGCCGCGGTCCGGGTCAGAGCAAGTCCGACATCGACGCCGCCGAAGACCGGCTTCTCGAGCGGCATGCCTACGCCCGTAAGGTCGCCGACCAGACGTGGGGAGAGTTCTTCCGCTCGCTTCTGGTGCGCATCGCGGTCATCATCGCGATCATCGGCGTTGGCTATCTCGCGCTGTGGCTGCTGTTCGGCCGCTAGGCCGTCGCTCGCGCGCTGGCCGGTTCAGTGCCGCGGGTGCCTGTGCTAGAATCTGACACGCTTTCTTCAGGGCGGGGTGCGATTCCCCACCGGCGGTACAGCCCGCGAACCCCGACAGGGGCCGATCCGGTGAGATTCCGGAGCCGACGGTGATAGTCCGGATGGGAGAAGGAAGGTAGTTCGTGCGCCTGTTCTCGAACAGCGCCCTCAGGGTCGAAGACCCGTTCTTGCGTCACGCGCTGGCTCTTGCCGAGCGCGCACGTGGCGCGACCGCCCCCAACCCGCTCGTGGGCTGCGTCGTCGTGCGCAGCGGCCGCGTGGTGGGCGAGGGCTATCATCCGCGCGCAGGCGAGGCCCACGCCGAGGTCTTCGCACTGGCCGATGCCGGCGCGCAGGCACGCGGAGCCGACGTCTACGTGACGCTTGAGCCGTGCAGTCACCACGGCAAGACCCCGCCATGCACCGACGCCTTGATCGCGGCGGGTGTGAGCCGAGTCGTCATCGGCATGCGAGATCCCAACCCGGAGGCCGCACGAGGTGCCGAGCGTCTCGCGGCGGCGGGCATCGACGTGGAGTTCGCTCGCGACCCTCAGCCGTTCGCTGAGCTCAACGAGGGGTGGCTCAAGCGCATCGCGACCGGTCTTCCCCTCGTGACGGCCAAGGTCGCCCTCACACTCGATGGACGCCCGTCGTTCGTCGAGGGCGAGCGTGCTGCCATAACCGGCGCGTCCGGGGCCGAGGTCACCCGTCGGTTGCGCCGTCGCGCGGACGCCGTCGTCGTGGGTGCAGCGACAGCCATCGCCGACGATCCGGCCCTCACGGTGAGGGACGCCGACGGCACCCTCGCGCGTCATCAGCCGCTGCGTGTCGTGCTGGTGCGTGACCGTGTCCCGGACGCGTCCTCGGCGATCTTTTGTGACGATGCAGCGTCCACACTCGTGCTCGCGGCAGAGGACGCCGACGAGGCCTCGCTCGGTCGTCTGCCCGTGGGTGTGCTGATCGAGCGTTTCGACGCCGCTGAGGGGCTCAGGGGAGCGCTCAGGCACCTTGGGCACCGAGGTCTGAGTGAGGTGCTGTTCGAACCCGGACCACTCCTGCTCACGTCGTTGTGGTCCGAGGGTCTGCTCGACCACCTCGTCACCGTCACGGGTGGTGGTATGGCCGGTCCCACGGCACCATCGCTGTTCCTGGGCAAGCCCGATCGCACGGACAGCACCCTGACCCACGTGGCGACACCGGTCGAAGCGGGTATCGTGGGAGACGTAGCCGTCACTGTCTGGCGTCCCGCTGACGCCATGGAGTCTTAGTCCAGACCAAGGAAGGGAGCCCGATGTTCACCGGACTCGTCGAGAGCCAAGGAATCATCACCCGGGCCGACCGCGTCGCCGGCGGCGCGCAGCTTGAGATCTATGCACCCGACTTCGGGCGCGACATGGCCATCGGTGATTCGATCGCCGTGGACGGCGCATGCCTCACGGTGGTCAAGTTCATCCGTGGCGCATTCGTGGCGGACGTGAGCGAGGAGACGCTTGCCAAGACCACCCTCGGTGGCCTGCAGCAGGGCGCCAAGGTCAACATGGAGCGCGCGCTGCGCCTGTCGGACCGCCTGGGCGGACACATGGTCACCGGGCACGTCGACGGCATGGGCCGCCTGCTCCTGCGTCACCCCGCGGGCAACAGCACGGTCTACCAGTTCCAGGTGCCGCCCGCACTGCTGGAGTACCTGGTGCCCAAGGGCTCCATCGCAGTCGACGGCATCTCGCTCACCATTGCCCAGATCCGCGGCGAGTCCATCGCGTGCGCGGTCATCCCGCACACCGAGGCCGCCACGACCCTGAAGGACAAGCCCATCGGCTCTCTGGTCAACCTCGAGGTCGACATGATGGCCAAGTACGTGAAGCGCTTCGTGGACCTTTACGCCCACGAAGGCGCCACCTCATCTGACCCGTCGAAGCGCGGACTCGGCGATATGCTGCGCGACTTCGCGGAAGGGAAGTAGCGTGTCCGACACCGCACACACACCGTTCGCCTCCATCGACGAAGGCATCGCTGAGATCGCCGCGGGCCGCATGCTCGTTGTGGTCGACGACGAGGACCGCGAGAACGAGGGCGACCTGATCATGGCCGCCGAGAAGGCCACGCCCGAGGCGATCAACTTCATGATCACCCACGGTCGCGGTCTGGTCTGCCTGCCCCTGACGGGCTCGCGCCTCGACTCGCTGCAGATCCCGCCCATGACCGACACCAACACCTCCGAGCAGGGCACCGCGTTCCACGTGTCTATAGGCGCCAAGGGCAAGATCACGACGGGCATCTCACCGGCCGATCGCTGCGCGACGGTTCTTGCCGCCATCGACCCGGACACGCGTCCGGAGGACATCTCGATGCCCGGGCACGTCTTCCCGCTGCGCGCCCGTCCGGGCGGCGTGCTTGAGCGTGCCGGTCACACGGAGGCCGCCGTCGACCTCGCGCGTCTGGCAGGGCTCGCCCCTGCTGGTGTCATCTGCGAGATCATCAGCCCTGATGGCCACATGGCCCGGCGCCCGGAGCTCGAGCGCTTCGCCGCCCAGCACGGCCTGAAGATGATCACCGTCGCCGATCTCATCCGCTACCGCCGTCGCACCGAGAAGCTCGTGGAGCGCTCGTCGCAGGTCACCCTCCCCACACGCTTTGGGGAGTTCACCGGCTACGGCTACGAGTCGACCACCGATCACCGCACCCACATGGCACTTGTCGTGGGCGACGTCGCCGGCAAGGAGAACGTGCTGGTGCGCGTGCACTCCGAGTGTCTGACCGGCGACGTGTTCCACTCGCTTCGCTGTGACTGCGGGGCCCAGCTTGAAGAGGCCATGCGCCGAGTGCAGGAGCAAGGGGAGGGCGTCATCCTCTACATCGTGGGCCACGAGGGGCGCGGCATCGGCCTTGCCAACAAGCTCAAGGCCTACGAGCTGCAGGAGCAGGGCCACGACACCGTCGAGGCCAACGAGGCGCTCGGCTTCCCGGCGGACCTGCGTGACTACGGGATCGGTGCCCAGATCCTGTGTGACCTGGGGCTCAAGTCGATCCGGCTGCTCACCAACAACCCACGCAAGATCGTAGGACTTGAAGGCTACGGCCTCACCATCACCGAGCAGGTCCCGCTCGAGGTCGAGTCGTGCCCGGCGAACTACGAGTATCTGCGTACCAAGAAGGAGAAGATGGCGCACACCCTCTTGCTCGGCGAGAGCGCGCCCCGCGAGGAAGGAACCGAGTAATGACGGTATTCGAGGGTCATCTGGTAGGCAGCGGCCTCAAGTTCGGCATCGTGCTCAGCCGCTTCAACGAGCTTCTGGGCTCACGACTTCTGTCCGGCGCTCAGGATGCGCTCGTGCGCCACGGCGTGGACGCCGCCGATGTCGACGTGGCCTGGGTCCCGGGTGCGTTCGAGATCCCGCTCGTCGCCAAGAAGCTCGCCGATTCCGGCCGCTACGACGCGGTCATCGCGTTGGGTGTGGTCATCCGCGGAGGCACGCCCCACTTCGAGTACGTCGCCTCTGAGGTGAGCAAGGGTGTGGCGAAGGTCTCGCTCGACAGTGGTGTGCCGGTCGCCTTTGGCGTCATCACCGCAGACACCATCGAGCAGGCCGTGGAGCGCGCGGGCACCAAGGCGGGCAACAAGGGCTGGGAAGCCGCGATGGCCGCGATCGAGATGGCCACGCTCGTCAAGGCGATGGCGTAGGCAGCACTCCCGCATGAAACGAAACCGAGGCCCCGGCTGCCGAGTTGCAGTGCCGGGGCCTCGCTTGTGGCTGGGTCGATCCAGTGGGTTCTCGCCACCCTGGTGGCTATCAACCGTAGACCGCGTTCCCCCCAGTCATGGACACCCTGGAGAGGGTGGAGCGCTAGCGTAGCGACTCGGAGGCGACGGTTCAATCGGACACGTGTTCGTCTTGACGAACGGGCGCTGTGCACCGCCGAATGGCCGTCTGACGGAAGCGAACGGGTGAGTTCGGGCGACAAGGGTTCTCTTGAGCCATGGAGTCACCAATCCTGACAAGAATCATCAGGTTGACACCGCCCTCCGACGGGGTAAGATGCAATCACTACTGAATCTGTAGGGATTACTTCGGAGGCGGGTGACATGCGACTCACAGCCAAGAGCGAGTATGGTCTGCTGGCGACCATCGACCTCGCGTGCAGCTACGGGGAGGGCCCGGTGAGCGCGCGCGAGATTGCCGAGCGCCGTCAGATCCCGCCGCGGTTCCTCGAGCAGCTGTTCGTCGCGTTGCGGCGTGGCGGCATCGTCTCGGCGGTCCGCGGTGCGCGTGGCGGCTTCGTTCTCACCCGTGAGCCGGACCAGATCACCGTGCTGCAAGTCGTGGAGGCTCTTGAGGGCCCGCTCGAGACGAGCGTGTGTGACTCGGAGCGCGCCGGCGGCGGCTGCACGCGCAGCGGCGCATGTGCCGCTGCCCCCGTGTGGTCTCGTGCCACCTCGGCGTTGCGCGATGTCTTCGACTCGACGTCGCTTGCCGAGCTCGCGGGGAACCAACAGCGTATGGACGCGATCACTCACTCAACGAAGGGTTAGGGGAGACCGCATGGACACCACATACTTCGATTACGCCGCCACGACGCCTCTTGACGAGCGCGTCCTCGAGGCGATGATCCCGTTCTTCTCGGAGCGGTTTGGCAACGCGAACTCGCTGTACTCGCTGGGCCGGGACGCCTATCGCGGGCTTGAGGATGCGCGGGAGCGTTTCGCGGCCGGCATCGGCGCTGAGAGCCCCAACGAGGTCATCTTCACCTCCGGCGGCACCGAAAGTGACAACGCGGCCCTGATCGGGATCCTGTCGCGTGTCGCCCCCAACGGTGGAGCGCACCTGATCGTCTCGGCGTTCGAGCACCATGCGGTCCTTCACCCGGCCGAGTGGCTTGAGAAGCACGGCTACGAGGTCTCGTACCTGTCTCCGCGCAAGGACGGCCACATCCACCCCGACGACCTGCGTGCGGCGATGCGCCCCAACACCAAGCTCGTGTCGGTGATGCACGGCAACAACGAGATCGGCACCGTGAACGACATCGCGGCGCTTGCCGAGGTCGCACACGAGCACGGCGCACTCATGCACACCGACGCGTGCCAGACGCTTGGCAAGATCCCGTTCGACGTGGTCGCGCTGGGCGTGGACGCCGCGTCGTTCTCGAGCCACAAGATCTACGGGCCCAAGGGTGTTGGCGCGCTCTACCTCAAGCGCCGCACGCCGTTCGAGACCCAGGCACGCGGTGGTGGCCAGGAGTTCAAGAAGCGCTCGGGCACCCAGAACACGCCCGGCGTGGTGGGCTTCACCCGCGCGCTCGAGCTGATGCTCGAAGAGCAGCCCGCCGAGATGGAGCGCCTGGCGCGCCTGCGCGATCGTCTCATCCTTGGTATCACCTCGCGCCTCGAGAACACCGAGCCCTCCGCGTCCGAAGGGGAGCGCCTGCCCAACATCGCGCCCATGCTCATCAAGGGTGTCGAGGGCGAGGCGATGCTCCTGCAGCTGGATAACAAGGGCATCGCGGTGTCCACGGGTTCCGCGTGCTCATCGGGCTCGCTTGAGCCGAGCCACGTGCTGTTGTCGATCGGCTGCCCGGCAGAGATCGCGCACGGCTCGCTGCGCCTGTCACTGGGCCGCTTCACCACCGACGAGGACGTTGACTACTTCCTCGAGGTCTTCCCGCCCATCGTCGAGCGACTCCGCGCGATGTCGCCCGTGTACGCCCGTATGTTCGGCGCCTCTTCGTAGCCGCCTCCCAGACACCGATAAGGAGAACCGCAGTGCAGTACACCGAGAAGGTCATGGACCACTTCAACAACCCGCGCAACGTGGGCGTGATCGAGAACGCCGACGGCGTGGGCGAGGTGGGCAACCCGGTCTGCGGCGACATGATGAAGATCACCATCGCCGTCGACGAGGCCGACCGCATCGAAGACGTGAAGTTCCAGACGCTTGGCTGCGGCGCCGCGATCGCCACGAGCTCGATCGTCACCGAGATGGCCAAGGGCCTCTCGATCGAGGAGGCTGCTGCCATCTCCAAGCAGCAGGTCGCCGACGAGCTGGGCGGTCTGCCCGCCTCGAAGATGCACTGCTCGGTGCTCGCCACCGACGGCCTCAAGGTCGCCGTGGACGACTATCTCGTCAAGCACGGCCGCGAGCCCATCTCGGGTGAGATCAAGAGCGCGGACCCCAACTTCGACCCGCACGCCGATGAGGACGATCACCACGATCACGACGGCGACGACCACGAGCACGACACCGCGGGTGAAGGCGGAGAGTGCAGCATCTGCTGCCAGCGCTAGTGTGCGCAGCCGACCGAGAGGCCTGACAGCGTGGCGCGCGTATTCGTAGCCATGAGCGGCGGCGTTGACTCCAGCGTCGCCGCTGCGCTTCTTCTGGAGCAGGGGCATGACGTCACCGGCGTCACCATGCAGCTGTGGCCGTCCTCGGATGAGGAGGGCGGGTGTTGCTCGGTGTCGGCGGTGCGCGACGCTCGGCGCGTCTGCGACCTGCTGGGCATCGCACACTACACGCTCAACTACCGCGAGGTATTCGAGCGCGAGGTGGTCGAGCCGTTCGCCCGTGAGTACGAACACGGCCGCACACCCAATCCTTGCGTCGTGTGTAACGACCGCGTGAAGTTCGCCGACCTGCTTGCGAAGGTGTCCGCGCAGGGGGCGGAGTTCCTGGCCACTGGCCACTACGCGCGCATCGTTCGCGATGAGCAGGATGTTCCCTGGCTCGCGCGCGGCGTGGACCCGTCCAAGGACCAAAGCTACTTCCTCTACCGGCTCACGCGCGCCCAGATGGCACACACGCTGTTTCCGGTGGGAGGGCTCAGCAAGCCAGAGGTCCGCGCGATCGCCGAGAGGATGGGGCTCCCCACCGCGAGCAAGGCCGAGAGCCAGGACATCTGCTTCGCGACCGGCGGCGACCACATCCCGGTGGTCCGCAAGCACGCACCCGCGGCACTTCTCCCGGGTGAGATCGTGGACCTCGAAGGCGCCGTTGTGGGCACACACGAGGGCATCGCGCGCTACACCGTGGGCCAACGCAAGGGCATCGGTATCGGGGGCACCGGGGAGCCGCTCTACGTGATTCGCGTCGATGCCGCAACCAACCGCGTCATCGTGGGTCCCCGCTCAGCGCTCGAGACCTCGGCGGTCATCGCCCGCGATCCGATCTGGCGCGGCGGCACCCCCAATGATTCAGTGCCGGGTGGCGAGGAGCGCGTCGAGGCCGCGGTCCGCTACCGGATGGCCCCCGTCGCGGCCACGGCCAGAGTCGAGGCCGGCGAGCTGACCGTCACCTTCGATTCACCGCTGCTTGGTGTGTCTCCGGGTCAGGCCGTCGTATGCTACCGAGAAGACATCGTCATCGGAGGGGGCACCACGTGGTCCGCGAGCTGATCGACTGCCACGTCCATACCGAGCGCTCCGGCCACGGTGGCGGGAGCGTCGCGCAGATGGTGGGGGCTGCGGTGTTTCGCGGCCTGACCGGCGTGATCGTCACCGAGCACCTCCCGTTGCCCGATGGCATCGACCCCGACAACCACATCTCGATGCCGCTCGGCGACCTCGAGGACTACGCTGCCGAGGTGCGCGCGATGGGTGAGCGCGTCAACGGTCTTGAGGTCGTCGTGGGCGCCGAGGCTGATTGGCTTCCCGACCGGGAACCCGAGGCCGCGGCCATCCGGCAACGAGCCATCGACGCCGGCGTGCAGGTGGTGCTGGGCAGCGTCCACTTCCTTGACGGATGGGCCTTCGATGACCCGCACCATCTCGAGGAGTGGGACGGCCGCGACATCGACGCCGTCTACGAGCGCTACTTCACCGTCTGGTGCGACGCCGTACGGTCCGGGCAGTTCGACGTGATGGCGCACCCTGACCTCGTGAAGAAGTTCGGACATCGTCCGTCCACCGACCCGCGTGACCTCTACGCCGAGGCCGCCCGCGTGGCGGCACAGGCCGAGGTGATCATCGAGGTGTCCACCGCCGGACTGCGCAAACCGGTCGGCGAGCTCTATCCGGGCGAGGACCTGCTCGCGGCGTTTCGTCACGCCGGAGTCCCTGCGACGGTCGGCTCGGATGCCCACGACGCCACTGAGGTGGGGGACCGCATCGCTGACGCCTACCGCGCGCTGGCAGCCGCCGGATACTCCTCGGTCGCGTTCCCCGTATCCCGACACGAGACGAGGTTCATCGAGCTATGAGCGCAGTGAGAGTCCGGGACGTGGAGCGGGCCATCGCGCACCGCTTTCCCACCGAGCGCGCCGAGGACTGGGACCGTGTGGGCTTGCTCGCCGGTGACCCGGACGCCCCTGTCACGGGCGTCGTCCTCGCGCTTGACCCAACTCCCGACGCGATCGCGCAGTGCGTTGCGCTGGGTGCGAACGTGCTCGTCACCCACCACCCGGCGTTCCTGAAGCCGCCGCAGTGGCTGACGCCCGGGCGGGGAAGCGCTGGGGTGGTGTTCTCGGCGCTCAGTAATGGGGTGGCGCTCATCAACGCGCACACCAACCTCGACCGAGACGCACGCGCGCAGCGCCTCCTGCCTCAGAGGCTGGGCCTGGTGCCGGTCAAGCCACTCGAGCGCTCGGTGATGCCGATGACGCTCGTCACGGTGTTCGTCCCCGCGACACATGCCGAGCGCGTCGTCGAC
>CAYOHY010000008.1:3092-13542 GCA_964403885.1 uncultured Eubacteriales bacterium | reverse complement strand
GCGCAGCTCGTGGACCTGTGTGCCCGCACCTTCGCGGTCACACCGCGCGTGTGGGGGGATCCGGATATCGCCGTGAGCAAGGTGGCCACCGGCACCGGATCGGCCGGCTCGCTCATCGGCGAGGCCATCGCGGCGGGCGCGCAGGCGCTTGTGGCGGGCGAGGTGCGGTATCATGACGCTCTGGACGCCATGTCTGCCGGGCTTGCGATCATCGAGCTCGGCCACGACGTCACCGAGTGGCCGCTCGTGACCCTGTTGCACGAAGCGGTGAACTCGATCGCGGAGCTCGACCCCGACCGCGTCCATCAGTGTCCGGCGACGCCGGGCTGGTGGACCCCGTAATAAGGAGCGAACCACACGTGAGCGAGGCCACGAACCTGCTCGAACTCCAGTCGGTCGACCTAGAGATCATCCGCGCGACCAAGCGCCTCGACGAGCTTCCGGAGAAGTCGGTGATTCTCGAGGCCCGCGCCAAGCAGCGCGAGGCCAACGCGCTCCACACCAAGGCCGAGGTACTCGTGCGCAAGCTCGAGTCCGAGGTCAAGGCCCGCCAAGACGAGCTCGCGTTGCTCAAGGACAAGATCGACTCGGAGCAGCGCAAGGTCATGGAGACCACCGACCACCGTGCGGTGCAGTCGATCACCCGCGAGATGGACGGCCTGAGGCGCCGCTGCGACAAGCTCGAGATGGAGTCACTCCAGTACATGGAGCGTGTCGAGAAGGCGCAGGCCCAAGTCGCAGCGATCGCCGAGCACGTGGGCAAGCTGCAGGAGCGGGAGGCCGCCTACGTCGCCCGCTATCAGCAGGTGGGCGGCGGCATCCAAAAGGAGATCGCCACGCTCGAGCGCAAGCGCAAGAAGCTCGCCGCAGGGGTCGACCCCACGCTGCTCGCTCGCTACGAGTCGGTGCGGGACTCCCGCGGCGGTATCGGCGTGGGCGAGCTTGATGGCGTCATGTGCACCGCGTGCCGCATGGAGCTTCCCGCCGAGCGCATCAAGGAGCTGCTCGAGGGTGACCAGGTGGGCACCTGTCCGCACTGCCGCCGCATCATCGTCGTGCACAAGGACGCCGAGTGACCCGGGCGATCCTGCGCTCGGACGGCGGTGCCCGTGGTAATCCAGGTCCGGCTGGCGCCGGCTTCGTGATCGAGGTCGACGGTTCCATCGTGTGCCGAGGCGGCCGATTCCTGGGCTCGACCACCAACAACATCGCCGAGTATGAGGCCATGATCTGGGGACTTGAGAACGTGGCTGCCCTGGGCTATCGCGAGGTCGCCGTGTTCGCCGACAGCGAGCTGCTCGTCAAGCAGATCAACGGTATCTACCGCGTGAAGAACGAGGGCCTCAAGCCGCTGTTCGCCAAGGCGGTCAAGCTGTTGCGCGGATTCGAGCGCTACGAGGTCAAGCACGTGTTCCGCGCGGACAACAAGGCGGCCGATGCGATGGCCAACGAAGCCATGGACGCGCGCGCCGACGTGGGCGACTACGCATGTGTACCGGGCGGCAACGCCCAAGATTCGCTGTTCTGAGAAGGAGTCTGTCGATGGGCACCTACGAGCTCACGGTCAAGGGTCATTTCGACGCAGCCCACCACCTCTACGGCTACCCGGGTGAGTGCCGCAACCTGCACGGCCACACGTGGGACGTCGAGGTGACGGTCGCGGGCGTCGAGCTCGACGAGATCGGCATCGTCTACGACTTCAAGTCGCTCAAGGCCGACCTCGCCGCCGTCCTCGAGACCTACGACCACGTCCTCATCAACGAGGTCGCTCCGTTCGATGAGATCAGCCCCACCGCCGAGAACCTCGCGCGTGTGATCTGTGAGCGACTGCAGGCGACGGTCGATCCGCGCGTGCGGGTGGCAGAGGTCGCGGTATGGGAGTCACCCATCGCAAAGCTGGTCTACCGGCCGTAGCCAGCGGGGCAGGGGACAGACGAAAGCGGCCCGGACCGTGTGGGTCCGAGCCGCTCGTGAATACAGGTGTCCCGAGAAACCTCGCCCGCTAGGTCTCCTACTTGTAACCGGCTTCCCTCGGCTCTCAACGAGCCGCCCCCTTTCGGGGTTTCCCTCCATCGAGGCCTTCGATCCTCCGGCCACCTCGCGGTTTCGCCGGTCTCTCTTCTGGTCCTCTCCGGTGGCTGCTGGTACACCGTCTTCCGGAGTCCTGCTGCGTCCGACTTCTCGGGACAAGATGTAATCTACCCACCGCCATGCCCCCTGTCAACGCGTTTTGCGGTGTTTGCGCGTATTGCTGACGGGAGGCACTCAGGAGTGTACTGACGGCGTACTTGTGGCGATAAACGGCAGATGGCGCGGCGGGCGGTCACGCCGGGGTTCCGCCACCTCGTCGCACCCGAGCGTGCGTGATATCGTTGACGCTGCGCATCGGTTCGCGCTCCACACATGAAGGGTCTCCGGATGCCTACGCCCACTCTCGAGGAGTACCTCGAGACCATCTATAAGCTCTCGCACGCCGGCCCCGTTCGGCCCACGCAGATCGCTGACTCCATCGGCGTCTCCGGTCCCACGGTGACCGCCACGCTCAAGCGTCTTGAGGCCCATGGTCTCGTCACGCGCGAGGGTACCGTGGTCGTGCTGACCGCCGAGGGTGTGGCGCGATCAGTCGACATCGTGCGCAAGCACCGGATCGCGGAACGGTTCCTGGTCGACATCTTGGGGCTGTCGTGGGAGGCGGCACACGAGGACGCGTGCTTGCTCGAGCATGCCATGTCGCCGCGGGTGCTCGAGGCGCTCGAACGCTACCTGGGTGATCCTGATGTCTGTCCGCACGGGCACCCCATCCCGTCCGCCGACGGATCCGTAGCCGTCACCGGAGGCCGTGCGCTCGACGGCGTGGCGCCGGGAAGTGCCGTGACCGTACTGCGCGTCGCCGAGGATGATTCTGTGCTGGGATACCTGGGTGAGTTGGGCCTCAAGCCGGGTGCATCGGTGGCTGTGATCTCGGTTGAGCCGTTCGGTGGGCCGATCGTGGTCGAGGTCGCTGGCGTCTCACGTGCCGTGAGCCGCGAGGTCGCTCATCTGGTGACCGTCGAGTAGGCGACACCGCTCCTCGTTCGCGCAGCCCCGCGCATATCCATCACCGTGTCAGACCCCCTTCGTATGCTTCTGTCTGCTTGCTGATACGAACATATGTTCGTATAGTGAGGTGAGACGAGCGACCGCCGATCCCGGTGGTCCACGATGCTGACGGGAGGCGGGCATATGGGTCGAAACACGGCGATCAAACGCTACGACGCCACACCTGCCGGCCAGCCTATGGAGCTGTTCTCGAGCAAACATGCCCGTCTGCCGGTGATCGTGGAGTTGCTCGCAAGCCCGTGGATCATGCGGGCCTCCGACCTGGCGCGCAAGGACGGTGCCTGCGCCACGCGCCGTGCCGAGGAGTCCGTCACGGTCGAATGGGACGCCCAGCGTCAGTGCCCCGTCGCGTTCTTGCGTGATGTGCGCGGAGTGTCCAAGCGCTACCGGGTCGACGCGGTGATCCAGGTCTGGGCCACTGAACGCAGCTGGTGGGACCCTCGTCAGCACGTCTCGCGGCGATTCTTCCGAGTACTCGCGCGTGGCGGCGTCTATGACCTCGCCTTCGACCGGAGCGGTGCGTCGTGGCTGCTTACCGGCATCCAGGACTAATGGGGCGTGTGCGCCATGTCGTCGGGATTCGTGCACCTGCACACCCATACCAACTTCAGCTTCATGGACGGTGCCTGCTCACTCGAAGGACTGGTGACGCGCGCGGCTGAGCTCGAGATGCCTGCACTCGCGATCACGGACCACCAGGGGCTCTCAGGAGCGATCAGGTTCTACCAGGCCTGCCGTAAGTCGGGTATCGCGCCCATCATCGGGTGCGAGGTGGTGGTCGAGTCGGCGGGTGTACTCGGCGAGGAAGCCGATCTGCCTCCGGAGTCGCGGCTCGTGCTGCCGGCGAGCGTGGGGTTCGGGCGCGCGGCGGGCGCGGGGTTCCATCTCACGCTGCTCGCGCGTGACTTCGGCGGATACCGCAACCTGTGTCGGCTGCTGTCACGTACCCACCTGCGCGGGCCGGACGTCCCCAGCATCGTGAGCCTGCGCGACTTGCACCAGTATGCGGAAGGGCTCATCGGCCTGTCGGGGTGTATGAACGGCGAGGCCGCGCGGGCGGTGGAGGCGCGGCATCCCGGACGGGCACACACTGCTCTTTCCCGGCTCGCGTCGTGCTTCGAGCCCGGGGCGTTCTACGTCGAGCTCGTCCATCCGCTCACCGCTGACGGGCCGCGTGTCATCGGCGGACTGGTGTCGGCGGCCGATGCGCTCTCACTGCCGGTGGTGGCCACCAACAACATCCACTACCTCCACCCTGAAGACCATCGCCTTCACGACGTACTCGCCTCCACGGGTTCCCGCATGCGGCTTCCCGGCCCCTATGACCGGCCCAACGCCGAGCTGTGGCTCAAGCCCGCTGCGGCGATGAGACAGCTGTTCAGCGGCTGCGACAGGGCCTGTGACGCCACGTTGGAGATCGCCTCGGCGTGCGCCGGGTTCGAGCTGCCACTCGGGCGATTCCACTTCCCGGGTGCGGACCTGCCCAAAGGTGAGACGGCCTACTCGGTGCTCGCCAAAGAGTCATGGCGTGGTCTCGAGCGACGGTATGCGCCCATGACACCCGAGGCCATGAAGCGTCTTCAGCACGAGTTGTCGCTCATCGACCAGATGGGCTTTCCCGAGTACTTCCTCGTGGTCAAGGAGATCGTCGACTTCGCGCGCAGGAGCGGGATCCGTTGTAGCGGCAGGGGGAGCGCGGGTGACTCCATCGTGAGCTACGCGCTCGGCATCACCGACGCGGACCCCATCGCGCACGACCTGCTCTTCGAGCGGTTCCTCAACCCCGAGCGCCGACAGATGCCCGACATCGACGTCGACTTCGACTCGGCACGCCGAGACGAGATCATCGACTTCATCTACCGCCGGTTCGGGCACGAGCACGTCGCGATGGTGGCCACCATCCAGACCACCACTGCCAAGAGCGCCATCCGCATCGCCGCCAGAGCGTTCGGTCTGCCGATCGCCGAGGTGAACTCGCTGTCGCGCCATCTGCCCTGGGTGAGCGCGCGCCGCATACGCGAGGTGCTCGCCGAGTACCCCGAGTGCCGGAACCACCCCCTCAAAGACCCGCGATACGCCCCGATCCTCGAGATCGCCGAGCATCTCGATCGCACTCCCACACACCTGGGCACGCATCTGGGGGGATTCATCATCACGCGAGAGCCCATCGCGAGCTGGACGCCACTGCAGTGGGCTGCCAAAGGCACTGTGGTGTCGCAGTACGACAAGGACGACATCGAGGCTCTGGGCCTCGTGAAGATGGACATCTTGGGGCTGCGCACCCACTCGGCCATCAGCGGGGCGGTCGAGCTCGCCCGCAAGCGCGTAGGGCACGACGCGGTGCCCGAGCCGTTCGACCTGCCCAAGGACGACCCGCGCGTCTACGAGATGATCGCGAGCGCCGATAACGTGGGGATGTTCCAGCTCGAGTCGAGTGGCCAGCGCAATCTCTCCACACGCCTCAAGTCGAGCTGTTTCGAAGACATCATCGCGCAGATATCGCTCTTCCGCCCCGGCCCGCTCGAAGCCGAGATGATCACCCCGTTCATCCGCCGTCGCCATGGGATCGAGCCCGTCACCGTGCCTCATCCCGGGATGGCGAAGTGCCTCGCGGACTCCTACGGAGTCATCGTCTACCAGGAACAGGTGCTGCTCGTCGCACGGGAGGTCGCCGGTTTCTCGCTCGCTGAAGCGGACTCCCTGCGTCGCGCGATGACCAAGGGCCGCAGCCGCGAGGAGATGGAGCGCATCCGCGGGCGCTTCCTCGCGGCCGCACTGGCGAGAGGCGTCGATTCTCAGGTGGCTGTCGAGGTGTTCCGCCAGCTCGAAGGGTTCGCCGCCTACGGCTTCAACAAGGCGCACGCCGCGTGCTTCGCGGTGATCAGCTACGCCACCGCATGGCTGCGCACCTACTACCCGGCCGAGTTCGCCGCCTCGATCCTCAACAACGAGCCCATGGGGTTCTACACTCCGCGCCTCGTGGTCAACGACGCGCGACGCCACGGTATCGGCATCCTGCCTCCGCACGTCAACGACAGCGAGGCCGGCTACACGGTCGAGAACGAGGGGAGTGCGATCAGGGTGGGGTTGCGTGACGTGCACGCGATCACCACGCGTCTGCTCAGCGCCATCCCGCACGAACGGGCGGTGCGGCCCTACCGTGACCTGGCGGACTTCTTGCGCCGCACGCGCGCCGAGGTTCCCGCCGCTGAGTCCCTCATCCGCATCGGGGCGCTCGACGGTCTCGGCGTGACAGAGGCCGGCCGTCCACCCACGCGCGACGAGATGCTCGCGCTGCTACCTGAGCTCAAGGCCGTGATCGCGCGCGAGGGCGTGGCCGGCGACGACACCTTGTGCCTGGCGCCTGCACCCACTCGCCCCGCCGAGGACCCCTCGCATCCCAGCGGCTGGAGCCCCGCGCGTCGCTTGTCGGCCGAACTGGAGCTGTGCGGGCTGTCGCTGACCTGTCACCCGCTCGCGCTTGCCCGCGCCGACCTCGAGCGCCGCGGGGTCACGTGGGCGCGCGACCTGCGTCATCTGCCTGATCGCAGCCGCATACGCGTGTGCGGCGTGCGTGAGCGGGCGCAGACACCGCGGACCCGATCAGGCAAGCGCACGTGTTTCCTGACGCTGGAAGACCCCACCGGACTGCTGGACGTGGTGGTGTTCGAGGATGCGCTCAAGCGCTCGGGCGACGTGATCGTGAAGCACCGCGCCTACCTCATCGACGGCACGCTCCAAAACAATCACGAGCGCGGCTTGGCGATCGTCGCCGATACGGTGTCTCCGTACGTGGTGCGCACCCACTCAGGGTCGCCCGTGCGATTGCGTCGCGGTGTCCCGAGCGGGCCGATGGGCCCGGCACTGGGCGGTGCGGGAGCGCCTGAGGAGGAGTCGTGGGAGGACGCGGAGATCGCGGCGGAACACCAGTCGCCATGGGGCCGCGCCTAGGTCCGCACAGCCGCCTGAACGCGCGGTGGACTACTTGGGCGCGGGCGCCGCAGGCTCTTGCAGGATGCGGAAGGACTCGGCGTTGAGCTCGGGACCTGACATGCGGACGGTCGGCTTGTCGCTGAGCGTTCCTGACACCTCGACGTATGCGCCGACCAGAGCCGTCAGGTCGTCGCCGTGCGTGTCACCGTCGCGAACGATCACGGCGAGCACGGGCGCATCCGAGAAGGACGTGCTGCCCGCAGGTGCATCCACAACGGCGAAGAACCCGCCTTCGAGATCGCGATAGTCAAGCGTTCCCACGGCTCGGCCCTTGCTGCCCTCGATGCGCTCGAGAACGGGGTCGGGGGGTGCGACCGCCCCGCGTGTGGGTGGGATCGACTTCCCCGGCCCAGCGGCCGGCTCGGGCTCAGCGGAGAGCGTGCACGCGACCGCACCCGCCACCATTGCGATGGCGAACACGAGCAGGACCCTGGTCCATGCGCTGCTCACTGAGTGACTCCCTATGACTCGTCAGCGCCCTCTTCAGACGGCTTCTTGACCGCAGTCGAGCGAAGGTCGCGACCGAAGCGTACCGCATCATCGCCAAATCGTTCACGCACGGCATCCATGCTCGAGACCAGACGATCCCGGGGGCGTGCCGCCTGCACACCCTCATCGGACCCTGACTCACCAAGTAGATCGAGTTGCTGGGCGCGCTCCTCGAAGCCCGAAATGCCAATACCCAGCAGCCGCAGCCCTACGCCGGGCGACCACGCCTCGCGCACCAGCGCATGGGCGACCGGCCCAAAGACCCGCTCGTCCGAGGTGGCCGAAGGCAGCGTCCGGCGGACCGTCCGCGTGCTGAAGTCGGAGAAGCGCAGCTTGACGGTGACCGTGCGACCGCTCAGCTCCTTGCCTCGGAGACGCTGACCCACCTTGGCGGCAAGCGCGTCGAGCGCTCCGTCGACCTCGGCAGGAGTGCGTACGTCGGTCGCGAAGGTGCGCTCGTTGGACACCTGCTTGGCCGGATCGTTGGGGTGTACGGTCCGCTCGTCGACGCCGCGCGCCCTGAGTACGAGCCCCGGACCGTGGGAGCCCAGCACCTCTCGGGCGGTGACATCGTCGAGCGCCGCGAGGTCACCTAAGGTCCTGACGCCGAGAGATGTAAGACGCTCGGCGGTGCGGGGGCCGATGCCGCTCATGTCGCGAACGGGCAGGGGAGCGAGAAACGCGGCCTCGGCACCGGGACACACCACCGTGAGACCGTCGGGCTTGTCGAAGTCCGACGCGATCTTGGCCACCGTCTTGGACGCTGCGACACCCACCGATGCGGTCACGCCCAGCTCGGCCACACGCGCACGGATCCTGCGCGCGATCGCCACGGGGTGCTCCGAAGACGCGGTCCCGGGCGTCACGTCAAGAAACGCCTCATCGATCGAGACCGGCTGAACGTGCGGCGTCTGTTCTCGGAAGATCGCGAAGACCGCCTGCGACATCTCTCGATAGCGGCCGTGGTTGCCGTGCGTCCAGATCGCTCCTGGACACAGTTGTGCCGCGCGCGCTGACGGCATTGCAGAGCGCACGCCAAACCGTCGCGCCTCGTAGCTGCACGTAGAGACCACTCCGCGCTTGCCCGGGTCTCCGCCCACTATGACGGGCTTGCCGCGCCATTCAGGGTGGTCCAGCTGCTCGACCGCGGCGAAGAAGGCGTCCAAGTCGACGTGCAGGATCGCACGCCCGTCCCAAGGGAGTGACTCGCACGGATGTCGCTGGTCGTCGGCCATGGCATCGAGTGTAGCGCGGCACGGGTACAATGGCGTCTCAGACACTCCTGAGGAAGGCTCTCGATGCTCTTTGGCGCCCACATCTCCGTCTCCGGCGGCTACCTCAAGGCACTCGACTACGCCCAGAGCGTGGGGTGTGAGTGCGTGCAGGTGTTCGCGAAGAGCCCTCGGCAGTGGCGCGGGGCAGCCATCGACCGAGAGGCCGCAGCCGCGTTCGTAACCGCCCGTCAGGAGCGTTCGTTCGGGCCGCTGTTCACCCACACCGCCTATCTCATCAACCTGTCGACCTCCAATGAGGAGCTGCGGGACAAGTCGATCGCCGCGCTTGCCGATGAGCTCACGAGAGGCGCGGTGCTCGGCGCCGCCGGTGTGGTGAGCCACGTGGGCAACGTCCCCGAGGGTGACCGGGTGGCGGCCGCCTCACGCGTGGCCGACTCCATCGCTCGCGCGTTCGAGATTGCCGGTCCCGACGCCCGTGGCGCGCGTCTGCTGCTCGAGAACACCGCAGGCGCCGGCACCACTTACGGTGCGTCGTTCGAGGAGCTCTGCGATGCCATCTCGGCCACGGGGATGCCGTCTGAGCAGCTGGGCATCTGCATCGACACCTGCCACGGGTTCGCTAACGGCTACGAGCTGCATACCGCGCAGGGGTGGGCGGATGCGGTCGAGGGCATCAAGGGAACCGTGGGCATCGAGCGACTGGGGCTCATCCACGCGAACGACTGCAAGTTCGAGCTGGGCACCAAGCACGACCGCCACGAGTGGATCGGCGACGGGTTCATCGGACTCGACGGCTTCCGTGCCATGGTGTGCACCCCCGAACTCGCACAAGTCCCGGTTGTCACGGAGATGCCCGGGGAAGTACCTGAGAAGGACGCGGTCAACATCGGCAGGCTCGTCGCACTGCGTGAGGAGTGCGACGCATCACAGTAGCGGGTGCATTTTGCCAGCTATCGCGGTTGAATGCGGATAGCTGCCGCTCTACGATGAAGTGCGGCGCCCTGAAGCGCCCCTGAAGTACACGATCTCGATCAGCGAGGTAGAGAAGCGATGCCGTTCTTCCTGCTCGGCAAGGGTCCCGATGACAGCCTCACGCTCCTGGCGCCTACCGCCCATGCGACGCGTCAAGACGCGCTCGCGGAGCTGTCTCGCCTGACCGCCGACGCCTCGTTCGCTCACTGGGACGCCGAGGTCTTGGTCATGGACCTCGACTCAGGCACCCCTGTCCTGCTCGTCCGTCCCGCCGACGCCCCCGTCGCGGCCCCCGTGCCTGAGGAGGAGCCCGCCGAGGAGCAGCCTGCTGAGGAGCCCGAGGTCACGGTCGAGGAGCAGCCTGCGGAGGAGCCCGAGTCACCGGCCGACGAGCCGGAAGAGCCAGCGGATGAGTCTGGGAAGCCCGCAGAAGAGGTCGAGGAGCCGGTCGAAGAGGCCGCCATGCCGGGGCCCGTTGAGCCCGAGTCCGAAGAGCCGCTCGAGGCAGAGGAGCCTTCCGAGTCGATCGTCGTCGAGGAAGACGACGTCGAGGTCGAGGCGCCCGCAGCGGAGCCGGCTGAAGAGGCTGCGGATGAACCCGCCACCAACGAAGAGGCGCCCATCGAGGTCGCCGCGTCCGAGGACGAGGCCGCAGAAGCCGA
>CAYOHY010000008.1:0-2992 GCA_964403885.1 uncultured Eubacteriales bacterium | reverse complement strand
ACGAAGAGGCGCCCATCGAGGTCGCCGCGTCCGAGGACGAGGCCGCAGAAGCCGACATCGCCGCGGTGCTGCAAGACCTCGTCGCCGAGGAAGAGGCCGAGGCCCTCACCGCAGAGGTCGAGGCAGAGACGGTGGCGCCCGTCGCAGACACAGAGCTGTCCGCCGTCGTCGAGGTTGACGAGGCCTGGGCTGCCGCGGTCGCTGAGACGACTGAGGCCGAGAACGAATCGGGCATCTCGCTCAAGGACGCGCTCCTTCGCACCGCGCGCCAGATGGAGGGCGAGGGCATCGTCGCCCCCGAGTCCGTAGGTCCGGCAGAAGCCGAGCCCGAGGCAGTGTCCGAGCCTGAGCCCGTCGAGCCGGCTGAGGCCGTCCCCGCCTGGCCGTGGGACACGCAGGCCCCTGACACTGCACCCTTCGCGCTCGACGCGCTCGAGGAACCCGGCACCGACGAGGGCAGCCTCGTTCGCGCGGCGGGCGATGACGACACGATGGCAGCGGCGCGCCCGGTGATCCTGGGCGCCTACGGCGAGGCCCCGCTCCCGCCGCAGCCTGATGTCCTGCCGGCGATCGACCTGCCGGAGGTCGCCGCCGAGCCCGCGGCCGCCGAGCCGGTGCTTGAGCCTGAGGTCGTCCAGTCGCCGGCGTCCACCGAGCAAGTCGCTGAACCCGCACCGGAACCCGCCGTCTCCGACTTCATCCTGGATCTCGATGAGGTCGCGCCCAGCCCTGCCACTGCACCGGAGGCCGGCTACTCGGTCACCGAGTCGACGGTGGCCCACATGACCTGTAGCGACTGCGTCTACGTCGACACCTGCCCAAACAAGGATCAGCGCGACCCCTCGTCGTGCGGTTCCTTCCAGTGGAAGTAGCCCACCGCCCGTGACACGTCGCCCCGCGCAGACCTTCCCGTTCTCGGCGATCGTCGGCCAGGAGACGCTCAAACTCGCGCTGCTGCTCAATGCGATCGACCCCCGCGTGGGTGGCGTACTGATTCGTGGCGAGAAGGGCACCGCCAAGTCCACGGCGGTGCGAGCGCTCGCCAAAGTGCTCCCTCAGATGGACGCCGTTGAAGGCTGCCGGTACGCGTGTGACCCGGCGGAGCCCGCAACTTGGTGCGACGAATGCAGAGAGCGCCGAGAGGCAGGCCCGCTTCCCAAGACGCAGATCGTGCCTCGGATGGTCGACCTGCCGGTCTCGGCCACCGAGGACCGACTGGTTGGCACCCTCGACTTCGAGGCTGCGCTCAAAGAGGGTGTCAGGGCGTTTCACCCCGGCCTTCTTGCGTCGGCGAACCGCGGCATCCTCTACGTCGATGAGGTCAATCTGCTCGACGACCATCTCGTCGACACCCTGCTCGATGCCGCCGCGATGGGCGTGAACACCGTCGAGCGTGAGGGCATCTCGGTCGTGCACCCCGCACGGTTCATCCTCGTGGGCACCATGAATCCCGAGGAGGGCGAGATCCGACCGCAGCTGCTCGACCGCTTCGGCCTGTGCGTCGAGGTCGAGGCCGTCCGCGAGCCCGAGGCCCGAGTCGAGATCGTGCGCCGTCGCCACTCCTTCGAGGAGGACGCCGGTGCGTTCGCGCGTCGCTGGGCCGATTCCGAGGACGAGCTTCGCACCACCCTCAAGCACGCTCGTCTCCGCGTGCCCTCCGTGAAGGTCTCGGACGAAGTCCTGTACGCGATCGCCGACCTGTCGATCCGCGCCGGCGTCGACGGCCATCGCGCGGACAGCGTCATGGCCCGCGCGGCCGCGGCGCACGCAGCCCTCGAGGGGCGCTCCGAGACCACGCTGGTCGATGTCGAGCGAGTCGCCATGCTCGTGCTCGCGCATCGCCTCCGCCGCACACCGTTCGACGACGTTCGCGCAGACACGGACTCCCTGCGCGATGCGCTCGTGCGCGCTCTCTCAGGGGACTCTGACTCGACCGCCGATGACAGCGGTTCCTCGAACGTGGGCCCCGGTCAGGGGCAGGCCTCGATCTTCGAGTCGCTCGGCACGCCCTCAAGCGCCGCCGAGGAGACCCAGTCCCTCTCGGCCACGCTCTCTGCGCCCATGGACCGCACACGACGCTCGCTTGCGGGCAAGCGGCAGGAGACGGTCTCCGAGGACGGACGGGGCCGCTATACGCGCTCCGAGGTCCCGGCCGGACCGGTGGGGGCGAGCGATGTCGCCTTCGACGCAACGATCCGCGCGGCAGTGGGCAATCCGACCAATTCCGGTTCTGCGGGAGACATGGCCGTGTCGGTCCAGCGCGAGGACCTTCGCAAGAAGGTCAGGACTCGCAAGGTGGGCGCGTCGATCGTCTTTTGCGTCGACGCCAGCGGTTCGATGGGCGCCACAAAGCGAATCGACGCCGCCAAGGCCGCCGTCCTGGACCTGCTCGTCGACGCCTACCAGCGCAGAGACCGCGTCTCACTCGTCTCCTTCCGAGGAGAGAAGGCCGAGATCGTCTTGGCGCCCACAGCGAGCGTCGAGCTCGCGAACCTCAAGCTTCGGAGCCTGCCTACGGGTGGCGCCACGCCGCTTGCCGCCGGCATCTTGCGCGCGCTCGAGCTGATGCAGTCCGAGATTCGCCGTTCGCCGGACACCGTGCCGTGGATCGTGCTCGTGACCGACGGTCGCGGCAACGTGGGGCTCAACGGCGGCGTGGGCAGCGAGGACGCCAAGATCGCGGCGACCAGGGTCCGGATGGCCGGTGTGAATGCCATCGTGATCGACACCTCGTCCGGCCCTTCGGGCGGGGGAGCGGCCAAGGAGATCGCGAAGGCCGCAGGCGCTGACTACGTCCGGCTGCCCTCGCTCGATGGGCGCTCGATAGGCAAGGTCATCCGCGAACACTTGTAGTCATGCGCAAGTCAGAGTTTGCCGATACACTGATACGCACGACCGTACACCGTCGTCATCTGCAGGGGGTTTCCATGCGTAGCACACGTCGTAGTCTCATATGGAGCACAGTCGCACTACTGGTGTTGAGTCTGGTGAT
>CAYOHY010000007.1:0-72403 GCA_964403885.1 uncultured Eubacteriales bacterium | reverse complement strand
TCACCACCCCGAGGTCAAGCTGAAGGACATGATGTCTGCACCCGCCGAGAAGGATTCCCTGTAGGCCCGGACGGAAGCGGAGGTACGCTCATGACGGCCGGTGTATGGATGGTACTGATTCCTCTCGCGCTGCTCGCGTGGAGGGTCGCCATGCACTTCGCAGACGTTCGCCGCATCGAGGCCGTCGCGCGCAGCAGGGGCTGGAGCGAGGTACAGGTGAGTTGGCAGCCGCTCGCACCGGGCTGGGCCGGAAACGACGGGGGACGCCACTACCAGGTGTTCTACCTTGATGATTCAGGTGCGCCCGGCGAGGCCTTCGCGACGACCGCGATGTTCGCCGACGTGTACTGGCGCGAAGCGACAGAGAGGTAGTGAGGCGTGCGACCCGATGAGCTGAGGCGCTACATCAAGCTGACCGAGCGCGCGGTTGTGCCCGCGACGGTGGCGACCCGGGTCCAGGGCATCGGCATCCTGCGCATGCTGCCTCGGCGACTGCAGAAGGCCATCATCGACAGGGGCTCGCGCACCGATCCGTACATGAGCTTCATCGTCGAGCCCTACGCCGTCTTCCTTGCGTTCGAGATCACCGATCCCGAGGCGGCACAGCGCCTCCTGCCGCCCGGCTACGAGTTGCGCCCCTCGGCGATGTTCGCGGGAACCGAGCAAAGGCTGTGCGCCATCGTCAGCGCCTTCAACGTCCACACCAACGTGTTCTGGGGCAGCCGCGTCGAGTTCTACCTCGTCGCCGAGAACCCGCAGACCGGCATGCTCTCGTGGGTGATAGAGGAGTACGAGAGCAATGCCCACAGCTACGACCCCAGCCGCGGGTTCACCCTCCCCAGCACCGAGCATTCGGTGGTGACCACCTCGTACCGTGGCGAGGTCATCGTCGACGTGGCTGGCAAGGAGTCGGGCAACGGGCTCGTGCTCACAGCGGACATGAAGAACGCCGAGACGGTCGCGCTCGACCAGCGCCTCTGGGTTGAAGGCAACCTGTCCGTGGACTACGGCGGGGAGCTGCAGGAGTCCACCAAGCCGTTCAGTCTCGTGTTTGATCCGGGTGAGATGGCCCACGCGCTCAAGCTGCCACTCGAGGACATCTCGCTGTGCACGAACACCTTTGGGCGCGGCATCCTGGATCCGCAGCCGTTCGAGGCAGCGGTCTTTCCGTACGCACAGCACTTCATCACCACGAGCTTCCCCACCGGCACCTCGCTCAGGACATCTGAGGATCTTGAGAACGCCGTACGCGACCTGAGTGACAAACTGGAAGGTAACCGATGACAGGCGGTGGAGGTATGCGCGAGAGCGGCGGCAACGCACCGGGCTGGGTCTGGGTTCTGGTCTTCATCATGGGTTGGCCGGTCGTTGGTCGCGTAGTGAGTTTCGCCAGTATGTTCGTGCCTTCTTCGCGCCTTGCCTCGGCGGTCATCCCCGCCGCGGCGTTGTGCGTCGTCGCATGGGTGGCGACCCTGTTCGCCTGCCGACGTGGCGCACCGCGCGCGCTGTGGCTCACCGCGCTGATGGGTTCGGTGCCCGTAGGGGTCATGGTGGCCGCGCTCAATGGCGTCGTGCCGCCGGATCCCAACCTGAAGCTTGTGCCCGAGGCGTATACGAGCGCGGTATGGGCGTTTGCCGCGAGCATGGCGGCCGTGACCTTCACGGTTCTGGCGCCGGTCGTGGTTGCATGGTTCGCGTCTCGTCGTGCGATCGCCGACCACGAGGTGGTGAACGATGACCGCGCAGCCCTTGCGCCTCACGGGCTTCAGTAGAGGGACCCACGTCGAGGTGGTGTCTCGGTCGCGGGATGCCCTCATCGGCGTGGGCGCGAGCATCCTTGACTTCCACATGTTCTCAAACGCCATACTGTGCCTCACCTTCGAGATCGCCCCTGAGGCCCTGAGTTCACTCCCCGCAGCGCTCGCCGATGCCGCAGTCTCTGTGGACGCGGTCAGCCGAACCGCGATGGAGGAGGCGATCGGCGCTGTATCGGGGACAGCCTCCGATGGCTCCAGCGAGCGGGTCGACGGCTCACTGAGCATCAATCTGATCAACGACGAACCCGCGCTGCGCATCGAGGTCCCGGCGGTCCCGGGGTAGCGTGAATCGTGGAGAGGGAGCAACCGTGGGAGCGTGGAGCCCTGGAGAGTACCTGCGTTTCGCCGATGAGCGGACGAGGCCGTCGGTCGATCTGGCGTCGCGCATCGCGGTAGAGCGCCCTGAGTCTGTCATCGATCTTGGTTGTGGGCCGGGAAACAGCACGCGTGTGCTGCGGGAACGCTGGCCGGATGCTCACATCATCGGCCTGGACAGCTCTGCACAGATGATCGATGCCGCTCGGGACGAGGAGCCGCATGAGGAGTGGGTCGTCTCGGCGATCGAAGAGTGGATGCCCGAGGCCCCGTTCGATGTCGTGTTCTCCAACGCCGCGCTCCAGTGGCTTCCCGATCACCCCGCGCTCGTCGAGCGCCTGTTCGAGTCGGTGGCGCCGGAGGGCGCGTTGGGCTTTCAGATCCCCAGCGCGAGTTTCGCAGCGGTTCGCGGCCTCATCCACGCGATCGCCCTGGACGGGCCGTGGACGCCTCGAATGGACGGCCCGCTGGGCGAGCTGACCATGGAGTCGCCAAGCGTGTACTACGATTGCCTCAGTCCTCATGCTCGGGCGGTGGACATCTGGGAGACGGAGTATCACCACGTCATGGACTCGGCGCCGGCGATCGTGGACTGGATCGCGAGCACCGGCCTTCGGCCGTTTCTTGCGGTGCTCGAGTCGGACGCGGAGACGCAGTTGTTCCTTGCACGCCTGAACGAGATGGTTCGCGAGACCTACGTGCCGCAGCAAGACGGCCGGGTGTTGTTTCCGTTCAAGCGCACGTTCGTGATCGCCTACCGCTGATTCGCGGCAACGGGCACTACGTCTTCGCGGGCCGCAAGACAAAGGAGAGGGAGAGCGCGATCGTGGTATCGGACGAGCTTCAAGCACTGACCGCCGCACATCCGGCGCTTCTTGACTCGGTGGCACGCTGGCGCGGTGTCGGCGGGTGGGGAGCTACCGCCACGATCATGCGTGCGATCGAGGTGGGTGCGCTGTGCGTGGGCGGTGAGGACGGCTCGTTGTCGCTGGAGCTCGTGGCCGGCGTCGCGACTCCCAAGCGCGCCCGCAGCACCGGTCCCTACGTGGAGCGCGGTCACGTGGAAGGCCTGTCCAGCTTCGACCGGCACCTTCTCGCAATGCTGTTCGACGACATCGCAGACTCGCCGAGGACCGACATCTCCACGATCTCGGACTTCCGTCGCGCACACCCCCTGGAGTACTGGACGCGGCTCAGGACGTGGCGCGTGCTCGTCGACGCCGAAGCACGCCGTCTTCGACGCGGGGGGAGACTGCAGCTCGACCGGCGGTCTGTCGACGGGCATCGGCACGCACTCGTCGATGCCTTGCACGACGCCTCACTCTCAGACAGGCAGTGGGCGCGCGTCGCGGGTGCGGCGGTGGTCGCCGGCCTGGACGACGTGGTCGCCGCGTGTGCGAGCGAGCGCGTGAAGTCCGGCTCGGCGGGGCATCTCGCGGGCCCGGCGGGCGTCGTGTGGCTCGCGAGCCTCAGAAGCGGCAGGCGCAGCGGGATCGATGTCTTGCGACGGCTGTTCTCGCCGCTCCGCCCTTCGGGATACGCCCCGGCCCAGTACACGACGCTCGTGCTGCCGCCTCACCGACGTATGCGGGTCGTGGATGACGGTTCACTGCGCTTGGGCGGCTGAGGGTGTGCTTCGCGAAGACGGAAGCACGGGATCACGACCGCGAGGGGCGACCGCCGGTGCTTGAGGAGCTCAAGCGACGTGCGCGGGCGCTCAAACACGAGACCTTCGCGCTCTATCTCGCCGCGAAGCATCCCGCCACGCCGTGGTACGCCAAGGTCATCTTGGTGGCCGTGGTGGCATACGCGTTCAGCCCGATCGACCTCATCCCTGACTTCATCCCGTTCCTCGGATACCTTGACGACCTGATCTTGCTGCCCGCGGGCATCGCGCTCGCGGTCAAGCTGACTCCGGCCTCGGTCATGACGGAGTGCCGAGCGGCAGCGCGAGATGCGTTCGCCGACGGAAAGCCCGTGAGCCGCGGTGCGGCTGCCGTCATCGTCGTGATCTGGGTTGCGCTGGCGGTACTGTTTGTCGCGTGGATCGCCCGATTGGTGCGCCGCTAGCGCGGGTCAGCCAAGGGTGTGAGCTGGGTCAGCAGCGAACGGCGCGGCGCTTGAAGCCCACGCGGCCCTTGTCGGCGGCTGCGCGGATCTGGTCCGCAGCGCTCTTGAGACGGGTGACACCGTCGGGGGTGGCGACCTCGACCACCCCGATCTGCTCGGCGGTCTGCAGTGCGTCGTCGTGAAGCGGCAGATACGACACGCCCACGGCCACGATGAAGCGGTTCATGACGCGCTTGAGGCGCGGCGGGGCATCGTGGATCGTCTCGGCGGCGAGGTGCAGCAGCGCTTTGATGTCGCCAGCGTCGAAGTAGGTGTCGGGCCGCCATCCCAACAGCCATTCGTAGCACGCCCAGCCGGCGGCGGCCCGGTTCTCGTCGTCGCCGCGGATCCATCGGGTTGCAACGGCTTGGGCCAGGTCGGACTCGGCCAGGGTCACGGCGACCACGAAGTCCGAAAGCATCTCGTAGTCCGCGTCGTCCATCCAGCGGTCGAAGTCGGCCTCGGTCATCACCTGTGGGTCGGCGACCATGCCTGCGAGATACCTCGCGTCGTAGTTGCCGGTGCTCCACAGCTCCTCGGCCATCGCCTGGTTCAGGCCGATCTGCTTCTTGAGCGGCTTCATGGCGCCGGTCGGCACGCCGAACAGCGGCTCCCTGACGCCTCTGGCCAGGTAGTTCTTCCTCGTGTGCGCGGTGCCCAGTGCCTCGAGCTCACGCATGACCGAGTCCAGGTTCAGCGACATGGGGCCTCACTCAGGGACAGGAATCGATGTCAGGACCACATTGTATAGTGCCCTCAAGGGCCGGTCGGGGGACCGGTGGCACGCCACGCGAAGGTAGGCGGTCGCATGTGCAGAAACATCCACGTGTTGTTCAACTTCGAGCCGGCCGCCACCGAGGAGGAGATCCGGGCCGCGGCACTGCAGTACGTCCGCAAGATCAGCGGCTACGCGAAGCCCTCGGCGGCGAACGAGGCAGCCTTCGACCGGGCGGTCGCAGAGGTCGCCGAGGCCTCGGCGCGGCTCATCGAGTCGCTCGTGACCGCCGCACCCCCTAGAGACCGCGCGGCTGAGATCGCGAAGGCCCGCGAGCGCGCCGCGCGCAGATTCGGCGGGGCCTGAGGCGGACACGAGGGAGCTCCGGGCGATCAGTCCTCGATGGTCGCGAGGCCTTGCAGGCGCAGCTGCTCCAGATGATCGAGCATCGCCTGGAGGACCTCCGGGGGATGACCTTCCCAGTGCTCGACCTCTCCCACGATGCGCAGGGGGTCTTTGGTCCGATAGGACCGGGTGGGGTTGCCCGGAAAGCGCTTGTTGGTCAGGTTGGGGTCGTCCTCGAACGGACCGGTGGGTTCGATCACATAGATTCGGCCGGCACCTTCGCCCTTGGCGAGCTCCGCTCCCCAGATGGCGGCATCCAAGGTCGCCGAGAAGTAGATGTTGTTCGAGACACGGCCCGCCTCGAAGTTGGAGCCGTGGCCCGGGATGAGCAGGTCGCCTGTGGTCAGGTCGGCCTTGGTTCCATGATAGAAGGGGCCCTCGACGTGGTCGCAGTGCTCGAAGGTGACGGGGATGTGGGTACCGTTCTCTTCCATGAGGGCCTCCCTGGTCGACTGCGCGGACATTGTAGCCGACGCCGTGGGGCGACGATGCGAATGTGGCGTTCGCTGGGGTAGGGTGATCGGATGGCGATCAGTGACTCGCGAGGCGGTGATCGGATGGACTCAGCGACCGGCTACGAGGTGCGCAGACTAGGCGCGGACGACGTGGGCACGATGCGCGGCATGCTGCGCTGTTTTGCCCTTGCGTTCGAGGACGACGAGACCTATCTCGCAGATGAGCCGAGCGACGACTACCTGATCGGTCTGCTCGACGATCCGACATTCGTCGCACTGAGCGCCGTTGTGGATGGCACCGTCGTTGGTGGCCTGGTCGCGTACGAGCTGCGCAAGTTCGAGCAGGCGCGTAGCGAGTTCTACATCTATGATCTCGCAGTGATCGCACCGTACCGGAGGCACGGCATCGCGACGGCGCTGATCGATGCCTTGAAGCCCATCGCACGAGCGCGGGGCGGTTGGGTCATCTTCGTGCAGGCGGATGCGGTGGATGCCCCGGCACTGGCGCTCTACGAGAGACTCGGCGTTCGGGAGGACGACGTCTTCCATTTCGACATACCGGTCGACTGAGCGAAAGGGGAGTCGTGATCCTGCCCAAGGAGCGAGATCCGCGTTTCATCACCATCCGACGCGGGGGCACGCTGACCGATGCGGATCATCGGCTCTTGGCCCTGTGGGCTGCCGACTGCGCTGAGCACGTGCTGCACCTGTTCGAGGATGCTCGCCCCGACGATCCGCGGCCACGACGCACCATTGCGAGCACGCGCGCGTGGGCGCGCGGCGAGATGACCATGTCTCAGGCGCGTGCGGCCGCAGGCGCCAACGCAGCGGCGCGCGACCTGACGGGCGCACCTCGATTCGCAGCGTATGCGGCCGGACAGGCGGTGGCTGTGTCGCACGTGGCCGCGCATGAGCTGGGTGCAGCCGCCTACGCGATCAAGGCCGTGCGCGCGGCCGCTCCTCCCGGTGAGGGCGAGCATGCGGGCAGGCTCGAATGTGTCTGGCAGCGCGAACAGCTGCCGGATGCGATCCGTGAGCTCGTCTTGGATGACCAGAGGCTGCGAAACCACCTCTGCTGGTGGGCGTTCGACTGCTGAGGCGTGCCCGTTGGAGCGCGTGGCTCAGCGGCGTATCGAGGTCCCCGATCCGCCCGCCTTCTAGTACTCGCCTTTGATGACGAAGAACGAGCCTCGGATCGTGCCGGCAAGCTTGGACTTCTGCCTCGCGAACTTGAACCGGTCGGCAAGTTCCTCGGGCACCTCCATGCCGTCAGAGAGCTTGAAGCCCACCGCCCGCTTCTTGGGGTCGTCCACCGAATACATGACGTTGATCGACAGGCCGTCTTCGTAGAAGACGTAGGCCATCTTGAGGTTCTCTACCTGGAACCTCGATGTCTGCAGCGGTCGCGCGTGGATGGTGATGCCACGTTCTTGGTCGAGGATTCGGCTGACGTAGTCGACCGTGTCCTGACTGTCCTCGGCAGCCTCCACGCGAAACTCGTGCTTGTACTTGTTCATGTAGTAGCGCGCCTCGTTGGCTCTCAGCCCCGCAAGGGCCTCGGCTACGGGCGACGACTCGAGACCCTCGAGGGATACGCTCGTGAAATCGACCGGTGTGGACATGTGTCAACCTCCTTCATCACCATTGTTCCTTTGCGCGCACCGCTCAAACAGAGGCGAGGGAACGCTGACAGCTAGGCCCCACTCCGCGCTGGTGCCTGCGGTGGAGTTGCCGCGCGCTAACCCCTAGGATGGATTGAGATGTGCGACGAAGGGTCGCACCACGGGCGGGACCACGCCGGGGGCAAGGTCACGCTCGTCATCTGACGCACGCTCGTGCTTTCCGGACGCGGCATGCTCAGCCGAAAGAAGTCTGACTCAGGGGAGGTAGTCGGCGATGGACCGTCCGCGACTTGCGTGGTGGAAGCTGGCAGCCACGTGGCTGCTGTTCCTGGCGCTTCACTTCTCGTACGAGACCTTCCCTAATCTGCTGTTCAAGCTGATCGGCGAGGAGGGTGAGACGACGTTCTTCCATATGAAGATGCTCTTCTTCGCCTACATCGTCGTCACTGCGGTCGAGCTGGTGGTGCGGCGCAAGGCGCTGTCATCTGTGAGCGGGTTCGTCTACTCACGAGCGTTGATCGCCGTGGCCTATCCCTGGCTCACGATCACCCTGTGGTTCGTGGCCGAGGCCCTGGGGCTCAGGATGCCCAACCTCGCCGTCGAGCTGGTCTACGCAAACGTGGCGACGTTCGCAGGCATCTACCTTGCGCTGCGCATGGAGGAGCTGTTCGAGGGCGTCGAGATGCGGCCCGCGATGAAGGCACTGGTCGTGCTCGTGTTCGTCTGTGCGCTGGTGAGCTACCTGTCGTTCTCTCTCAAGACCCCCATGCCGTTCTTCACCACACCGCCGGGATTCTGATCGCGCGGGTGGGGCTGAGCGTGTCTGTGGGTGGAGTCAGGGCCGTTAGGATTCGTGGCGCTGCCATGGGCGGCTGCCGATGCTGGATCCCTATCGAAGAAGAGGTTGCCGTGGTGCCCGTTCGTCGTTCTACTGCGTCGCACATCTCCGCCGAGTCCGGGACCGTCAACCCCGGGCTCGTCGTCGTGGTCGGAGCGGCGCTGCTGGCCGCCGTGATAATCGGCGGTGCAGCGGTCGCCGTGACGAGCGTCATGCGCGTGAATGCGCCCGCCGTCTCGGTTGAGCGCTCCGCAACCGTGGTCGAGTCGACCAGCGTCGCACCGGTCGCCGAGAAGCCCGTGCTGCGGGGCAAGACGCTCAAGGAGCGCAACCCGGGCCTTGCGTCCCCTGAGGTCGACGCGCCTGCCGGTTCGTCGGGCGGGAAAGCGGCCACCAGCAGCGATGACGCGATCGCGCAGGCCTACCGAAACGGCACAAGCGGCGTGGAAGTCGTGGGCGCCGGCGTGGTGGAGCGGGTGCTTCCCGATGACAGCGATGGATCGGCACACCAGCGATTCATCGTGCGCCTCGCCAGTGGGCAGACGCTCCTCATCGCCCACAACATAGACCTCGCTCCCAGGATCGTGGGACTTGCGGCTGGTGACTCGGTGGGATTCAAGGGAGAGTACGAGTGGAACTCCCAAGGTGGCGTGGTGCACTGGACCCATCGCGACCCCGCGGGCAAGCACGTCGCAGGATGGCTGAAGCACGGTGGCCGAACCTATCAGTGAACCGATCTGGCAGCTCTCACGCCCGCTTGAACGGTGGAATCGGGCGCTGATGGTGGAACACTCTCATCGGCGTCGTGCGACGAGGGGGCCGAGGACATGGAACTGGTCGGGTTGTTCATCATCACAGTGATTCCTGCGGTCTCGTTTCTGGTGCTCTACCTCTTGATGGACCGCTGGGGACGCAAGCACGATCCCATGGGAGGTACGGCCCGCAAGCTGTGGTCGACCACGGGCACCACGCGACGCGTACCGCGCGGACGCGATCTGGACTGAGCGCCGCCCTCGGACACCTTCGGCAGGCTGGGCTGTTTGTCGTATCCTGTAACTAGACTGTTTGGTCAGGTTCGCGCTTGGCCGAGGTCGTATGCGAAGCGGCGTCTTGGGGGAGTCGTCCGATCCACACTCTCCCGCGGCTCGTGGGCGTCGCCAGATTCGTCGGACCGGACACGGACAGGGACAAGATGACTGACTCCAAGATCGCGCTGCTGGTCGACTCGTGCACGGACGTGCCCAAGGAGCTCCGTGACAAGTACCACATGTACGTCGCGCCTCTCACCATCATCTACAAAGACGCCGAGTATCGAGACGGCATCGATATCCAGCCGCAGGACGTCTTCGACCGCTTCGCTCAAGAGATCCCCTCGACGTCGCTTCCCAGTCCCGCGACCGTCGCCGATCTGTTCAAGCAGATCAAGGCGGACGGCTACGACAAGGTGATCGCCGTCATCATCTCGAGTGGGCTCAGCGGCACCTTCGAGATGGTCAGTGGCTTTGGTCCCGCACCCGAGGGGCTTGAGGCGTACTACGTCGACACCAAGAACATCGGCATCGGCAGCGGGCTCACCGCGATCCGCGCGGGGGAGCTCATCGCACAAGGCCTCCCGTTCGAGGAGGTATGCGCGCGGGTGGAGCAGGCCGCGCGTGATACGAGGCTGTTCTTCTGCGTGTCGACCCTCGAGTACCTGATCAAGGGCGGTCGCATCGGGCTTGTCGCCGGCATGGTGGGATCGATCCTCGACCTCAAGCCGGTCATCTCGTGCAACAAGGACGGCATCTACCACACGGTCGCCAAGGCTCGGGGGCGCAAGAAGTCGCTCCAGCTCGCCCTTGAGAAGGCGGTCGAGTTCGCGGCCGGCGCCAAGGAGTACAGCATCACGGTCATGCACGGCGCGGCACAGGAAGAGGCCGACGAGCTGATGGCACGCCTCAAGGCCGCGCTTCCGGACTTCCACATCGCCGTTGAGGGCCAGATCACACCCGCCCTCGTCGTGCACACCGGGCCGGGGCTCATCGGCATCGGCGTACAGCGCATGGCGTAGGCGCCGGGCGGGAAGGCGGGCCGGGCGTGAAGCTAGCGGTCTTTGGGGCGTCGGGACGTACCGGCCGGCTCGTGATCATGAGGGCACTGCACGACGGGCACCAGGTGACCGCCTTCACGCGCAGCCCCAAGAAGCTCGCGGACCTGCGTCACGACCGGCTGACGATCATCGGAGCCGAGCTCTCCGACGCCCCCGCGGTCGACCGCGCCGTGTCCGATGTCGACGCCGTCGTGAGCGCGCTGGGCGCCGGCGTCCGCCCCCGCGGCACCGAGTTGAGCGAGGGTGTCTCGGGAATCGTCGCCGCCATGGAGCGACACGGGGTGCGACGCCTGGTCGTGCTGTCCACTGCCAGTGTCGCCGACGAGGCCGACCTGCCCGATCTGCGCTTCGCATGGCTCGTCGCATCCATCAGGGTGGTGTTTCGCCGTGCCTACCGCGAGACGGTCCGCATCGGGGAGGTGGTCCGCTCGTCGGACACGGATTGGACCCTCGTGCGCGTGGGGCTCCTCGACGACCGCGGCGCACAGTCGGTGAGAGTGGGTCACTACGGTCGCCGCGAGGTGGGCGTGTTGGTCTCGCGGACGAGCGTGGCTCACTACCTGCTGGCGCTTGCGGTGTCCTCGGATCACCTTCGCGAGACGATCTCGATCAGCAACTAGCGCTGCGCCTCGGGTACGATGGGTGAATCGGCGGGACGTGCAAAGAGGGCGGTGGACGACGTGGCGAGATCAGGCGGTGCTCGATCGGTCCCATCACCGCGCCCGCCCCGGCTCCCGGCGTCACTCCTGCTCATGAGCCTCGAGCGTCACCGGTGAAGGGCATCATCGTCGTCTACCTCGTCATGAGCTTCGTCACGTTCTGTGTCTACGGGCTCGACAAGCGCGCGGCCCGCCGCCACTCATGGCGCATGCCCGAAGCGACCCTGCACCTGCTCGATCTCGCCGGCGGATGGCCGGGTGGGCTGGTCGCTCAGCAGGTGTTTCACCACAAGACGCGCAAGCGGTCATTCCGGATCATGTTCTGGTTCACCGTCGCTGCGAACCTCGTGTTCCTCGGCGTGCTGTGGGCGACGTTGTAGCGCTCGCCCGTGAGGCCGCGCAAGGGGTACAACCTTGGCAGGAACCGACCGCGACCGACGGGAGCCAGCCGTGACCGAGAAGACCGTCGCCGAGAAGGCGCGCATCAAGCCCGGCGTCACCGTCGCGGTGCTGAACCCCGTGCCCGGCGTCGTCGAGTCACTGGGCCTGCCGGACGACACGGCCTTCGTCGACCCCTCAGAGGCACAGCTGGTGTTCCTGTTCGTCACCACGAGCGCGGAGCTCGTGGCGCAGATGCCGCCCGCGGTGCAGTCGCTCGCTCCCAAGGCGGCACTGTGGGTCTTCTTCCGCAAGGGCTCGAAGGCCGCCGGGTTCGACATGAACCGCGACAGCATCTGGGCGGTGGCCGAGCAGCTGGGGCTCAGGCCGCTCGGCATCTTGGGCATCGATGAGACCTGGTCGGCCTTTCGCCTTCGCGCCGCCGAGTAGCCCGCTCTTCACATTCGCCGTATCGCGAGCGCGGAGGAATCGCTATCATCCACGGGCGGCCACGGCCGCTTCGACGACGATGCCTTGTGCGGAAACACGGTGATCCCTTGAGTGAGACTCCCGCCTGCCCCCTGTGCGGCTCCGAGTACGTCTACGATGACGGCAACCTGCACGTGTGCCCCGAGTGCGCGCACGAGTGGCCCATCGGCACATCCGGCGCGGCCGAGGGACTGGTCGTGCGTGACGTGAACGGCAACGTGCTCGCCGACGGCGACTCGGTCACGGTCATCAAGGACCTCAAGGTCAAGGGCTCGTCCTCGGTGGTCAAGGTGGGCACGAAGGTCCGCAACATCCGCCTGGTCGAAGGCGATCACAACATCGACTGCAAGGTCGACGGGGTGGGCGCGATGTCTCTGAAGTCGGAGTTCGTCAAGAAGGCGTAGCCCGCGCGGTTGGCGCATAATCCCACTGTGAACGTCTGCGGACACGGGGGAGTGCGCGATGCGACATCAGGATGGCCGGTTCGCCGGCGCGGGCGGGCTTGAGCTCTACCGCCAGGAGTGGTTGCCCGATTCCGAGCCCTCGGCTGTCGTGGTGCTCGTTCACGGCGTGGGGGAGCACAGCGGGCGCTACATGAATGTGGTGGGTCCGCTGGTGGCCTCCGGTCACGCGGTCTACGGCTACGACCATCGCGGTCACGGTCGCTCGGAAGGGCGGCGCGTGCACATCAATGACTGGTCAGAGTACCGAGAGGACCTGGGCACCTTCCTCGATCTCGTCGCGCGCGACACGCCCGGCGTGCCGGTCGTGGTCTACGGGCACTCCATGGGGTCGCTCGTGGTGCTCGACTACCTGCTTCACAGCCAAGACGGCCTCACGGGTGCCATCATCAGCGGCGTGGCGCTCGAGCCGGCCGGCGTGAGCAAGCCGTACCTGATCGCGCTCGCGAAGATGTTGTCCGGCGTGACGCCCACGCTCGCCGTGAGCCTGGGCATCGAGCCCGAGTCGCTCACGAGGGACCCCGAGGCGCTCGCGGCCTACCATGCCGATGAGCTGATCGCCCCCAAGGCCACCGTGCGCTGGGGCGCGCAGTGCCTCGAGACGGTCGAGCGCATCAAGGCGGGCATGCGCCGTGTCGAGCTGCCGATCCTCGTGGTGCACGGCGAGGAGGACCCGCTCAACCTGCTCTCCGGCGCACACGAGCTCTACGAAGCCGTTCCCTGTGAGGACAAGACTCTCAAGGTCTACGAGGGCGCGCACCACGAGCCCCACAACGACATCGGTCACGACAAGGTCGCGGCCGACATAGCGGCGTGGGTCTCAGCGCACGCGGCGACCGCCGAGAAGTAGGGATTGCACCTGAGGTGCCCTCCGCCGGCACCCGTGATGGTTTCCGAATGACTGCTTGCACCTAGGGGAGGCGCACGTGGAGGGGCACATCGGTTCCACCGAGATACTGGCGTTCGTGGCACTGGCGATCATGATCGCCCCCACGCTGGCGGGGTGGGTGCGGATGCCGGGGCTCATCGGCTTCGTGCTCGCCGGTACGGTGTTGGGGCCCTACGTGTTGGGGTGGCTGCCGGAGGGTTCGGTGGACCCGCTGGGCCAGATCGGGCTTCTGTACCTGATGTTTCAGGCGGGCCTCGAGATCGACATGAACACTTTCGAGAAGAACCGCAGCGCCGCGGTGATGTTCGGCCTGCTGGGGTTCACGTTCCCGTTCCTGTTCGGCATGGCCGAGGGCTCCTACATTCTGGGCTTCTCGCTCGCTTCGGCTGCGCTGATCGGCTCTATCTGGGCCTCCCACACGCTGGTGACGCTTCCGGACGTACGCGAGGCCGGACTCAGCGCGAGCCGCGCGGTCACGACCACCGCCGGTGCCACCATCATCACCGACACCCTCGCGTTGATCGTGCTCGCGGTGGTCACCGCTGAGGGGGACTCTCCCGCCGCCGTGCTGAGCACGGTGCTGTTGGGCCTCGTCGTGCTGGCCGCGTACTGCTTCATCGTGCTGCCGTGGGTGGGCAGGCACTTCTTCCGCGGCACCGGCCAGGCCAGGGCGCTGCGCTTCGCGTTCATGCTGTTCGCGCTCACCTCCGCGGGCGTGCTGTCCGACCTGTTTGGCATCGAAGGGCTGGTGGGGGCGTTTCTCGCCGGTCTGGGCGTGAACCGTCTCGCGCCGCACGGCGGTCCGCTCATGGAGCGCATCGACTTCTTTGGCGAGGCGCTGTTCGTGCCCGCGTTCCTCGTCTACGTGGGCACCAAGATCGATCCGGCCGTGTTGCTGCAGCCCCAGACGATCGTGATGGCGCTGCTCTTCCTCGCCGCGCTCCTGGGAGGCAAGGGGCTCGCGGCGTTCATAGCCGGCAAGAGGCTCAAGTTCAGCGGCGCCGAGATAGGGATGATGTTCGGCATGACCATCCCGCAGGCCGCCGCGACGCTCGCCGCGACGCTCGTGGGGGCCGAGGCCGGGCTGCTGCCGCCCCAGGTGGTCAACGCCGTGGTCTTCATCGTGCTCACCTCGATCGTCATGGGCTCGCTCATCACAAGGCGGTTCGCCGCGCGCATCGAGATCCCGGCCGGCGCCACCAGGCCCCTGGGCTCATCGGTACTGGTGGGGCTGGCAGGCGAGACGGCGGTGGGTCCGTACATGAAGATCGCGTCCGCCATCGCAGGGGGCGACGACGGGCTCGTGATGCCCATGGCCGTCGCAACCGCCGACGACCGGGGGACCGCGGATGCGGAGCGGCTCGCCAAAGAAGCGACCAAGGCCGCCGAGTCGCACGGTGCGGACGTCGAGGCGCGCGTGCGCTATGCGACCTCGTACTCGGGCGCGATGCTCGATGCCATCGTGGAGCGCCGCGCGAGCGCGGTCGTCATGCCCATGTACAGCGAGGGCATGGGCAGCAGGGTGTTCGGCGGCGAGCTCGACCGCGTGGGCCGCGAGTCACCGGTGCCGGTCATCGCGGTGAGGCTCGGCTCGACAGAGCCCGCGAAGATCATCCTCGGCCTGGATGCCAAGGCATCGTCATCGGCCGACCGCTACGACCAGCAGATCGCCGTGGCTGTCGCGCGCACGTTGTCGGAGGCGTTCGAGCTCCCGCTCGTCGTGAGCGCGCGCAGTGACGCCGCCATCGACGCGTTGACGCTGCCCGAGGAGACCGAGCGGATGGTGGGCGCCACGCCGCTGCTGAGCCTGCCCACCGAGCGTCTCGATGACAGCGTGCTCGTGGTGCCGGCGTCGCTCGTGCGGCGCCTCGGCCCGCGTGCCAGCGAGTTCGCCGGAGCCCACGCGCGGCTGACCACCGTGATCGCCGCGGGTCCGTACCGCCTGCGCACCTCACTCGGGGTGCCTCCGGTCGCTAACTACCTGGGCGTGACCGGCGGTCCGGCGGCCGCCGTGGCGCTCAACCAGGAGAACCCCTCGTAGTACGGACAGGAGACACCGATGTCGAACCGCTCGGCCGCAACCACCATCGACGAGTACATCGCCGAGTTCCCCGACGAGACGCGGGAGGTGCTCGAGCAGCTGCGTGCGCTCATTCGCGAGACCGCCCCCGAAGCCACCGAGACGATCAGCTATGCCATCCCCACCTTCGACCTGAACGGAAGGCACCTGGTGCACTTCGCGGGGTACGCACGCCACGTGGGGCTGTATCCCACCGGAAGCGGCGTCGAGGCGTTCAGGGACGAGCTGGAACCCTACAAGCGCGGCAAGGGATCGGTTCAGTTCCCGCTGGGAACGCCGCTGCCCGTGGAGCTCATCCGACGCATCGTCTTGTTCCGTCTCGATGAGGAGGCCGCCCGCGGCGCTCGCAGCTAGCGACGTCGAGGACGCCGTATCAGCCGTGTGGATCCGTGCGACGACATGAGGAGTCATACCGAATGAGCAGAACAGTCGAGTCTTTGTGGCTCGAGTACCTGGCGGCGCACCCCGACGTAGCCGCGACCTCGCCTACGTTCAGCGCGTGGCACTTCTGTGACAACCAGGCTGACGCCGATGAACTCGCCGAGCTCGTGCTCGCCGGAGTGAAGCGGGCGACAGCCGGTGCGTTGTGGTCCTACGAGGCGGAGGGTGAACCGCTGCCTCAGGTGGGGGACCTCAGCATCATCACGAACTGGCGGGGTGACGCGCAGTGCATCATCCGCGCCACGACCGTTGAGGTCGTCCCGTTCGACCGGGTGGACGCCGACTTCGCCGCTGCCGAGGGTGAGGGAGACGGATCACTCGAGTACTGGCGAGCGGCACACCGAGCCGCGTTCAGCCGAGAGCTTGAGGCTTTGGGCAGGAGGGTCGAGCCGGACATGCCCGTCGTGTGTGAGCGCTTCGAGGTCGTCTTCCGGTAGGACCTCTCTTCAGTGTCAGACCCCGGTGTCAGGCTGGCGATACCACGTCGCGCACGGTGGGACGCCGCCGGATGATCTGCAGGGAGGCCGGACAGGTGAGGGGTCGGACCCACCTTCTCATAGGTACGGGCAGCACGGTCGTGGCGTTGTGGGTGCTTCGCGCTGGCGGCCAGGGCGTCGATCCGGTCACGGCCGTGCTCGGCGTGGCAGCGGCCGCCGCCGGGTCGCTCGCGCCCGACCTCGACCACGGGGGCTCGACGGCCAGCCGACGCATTCCGCGCAAGCTCGCGTTCGAGGCCGTGGGCGTACTTGCCCCCGTGTTCGCAGGGGCCGCCCTCGTCGCAACCTATGTGCGACCCACGTGGGGAGCGGCGATCGTTGAGGCGCTGGGTCCGGTGATCCGTATCGGGCTATGGCTGATGCTGCCCGCCGCGCTGCTGGTGGGTCTATCGACTCTCGTCCGGGCGGTGTCCGGGCACCGGGGTATGACCCACTCGCTCTTGTTCGCGTCCTGCGCGGGGGTGGGTGCATCCATCCTTTGTGCGCACGTCGGCCTTTCGTGGGTCATCGGCGCATGTCTCGGATGGGGGTGGGTCGCTCACCTACTCGCTGATGCGCTGACCGGGCGGGGTGTGCCCCATCTTCTGTGGCCGTTGACGGCCCGGACGGGGCGAAACCGCTAAGATGTGGTCGGTACACGACTCTCGGGAGGTTCTCGCGATGAAGCTTTTCACCCGTTGGACGATGATCGCTGTGGCAGTGCTGGCGCTCGCCGCATCCGCTGGATGCGCGCAGGCCGAGCAGCCCGCCGAGCAGCCCGCGACGCAGCCGCCGGCTCAGGAGCAGCCTGCACCGCCCGCGGTGACGCATGAGTTCCCCGGCAAGGTCGAGAACGTGACCAAGCTCAAGGTCGAGGACCTCAAGACCGGCACCGGCGCGGAGGCCGTGCCCGGTAAGGCCGTCACCGTCAACTACACCGGCTGGCTCGCCGATGGCACCAAGTTCGACTCCTCGCTCGACGCAGGACAGCCGTTCACCTTCCAGCTGGGTGCCGGCGAGGTCATCTCCGGATGGGATGAGGGCGTCAAGGGCATGAAGGTCGGCGGCACGCGGATGCTGATCATCCCCGCGTCCATGGGCTACGGCGAGGCCGGAGCCGGAGACGCCATCCCGCCCAACGCCACGCTCGTGTTCGAGGTCGACCTGCTGGGCGTTCAGTAGGTCGTATCGCCCGACGCCCCCGTTTGCTCCGGCGCCACGAATCGCCGCCTCATCGCTCACACGACGACGCGCACTCCGGTCACTCAGGGGTGCGCGTCGTTTGGCGTGCTATCTGCTCTCTTTCACGCACCCGTCGGCGCATTCGCTCGCGGGCGTATACTTGAATGTCTGATCGATACTCCTCTGGATGGAAGGGCCGGTTTTGTCCCTCGACCGCATCTCGATCCGTGGCGCCCGTGAGCACAACCTCAAGGGCTTCGACCTCGATATCCCGCGCGACCAACTCGTCGTCATCACCGGGCTGTCCGGCAGTGGCAAGAGCTCGCTCGCGTTCGACACCATCTACGCCGAGGGGCAGCGACGCTACGTCGAGTCCCTCTCGGCGTATGCGCGCCAGTTCCTGGGCCAGATGGACAAGCCCGACGTGGACCACATCGAGGGCCTGAGCCCCGCGGTCTCGATCGACCAGAAGACCACCAGCAAGAACCCGCGCTCGACGGTGGGAACCGTTACCGAGATCTACGACTACCTGCGCCTTCTGTACGCGCGCATCGGCATCCCGCACTGTCCCATCTGCGGCCGCCCCATCGTGCGTCAGACCTCCGATCAGATCGTCGACCGGATCCTCGAGCTGGCCGAGGGCACCAAGTTCCAGGTGCTCGCACCGGTGGTTCGCGGTCGCAAGGGCGAGTACGGCAAGCTGCTCGAGGACCTGCGCCGCGAGGGCTTCACGCGCGTGCGCGTGGACAAGGAGAACCGCACCCTCGACGAAGAGATCGTGCTCGACAAGAAGTTCAAGCACGACATCGACGTGGTGGTGGACCGGCTCGTCATGAAGGAGTCGATCCGGACACGACTGACCGACTCGGTCGAGACCGCTCTGCGTCTGGCTGACGGCACCGTCGTGATCGCGATCGTGGACGGTGACGAGCTTCCGTTCTCGCAGGCGCTCGCGTGCCCCGTGCACGGCAACATCTCGATGCCTGAGCTCGCGCCGCGCGACTTCTCGTTCAACAGCCCCTACGGCGCGTGCCCGGACTGCAACGGCCTGGGCAGCCGTCTCGAGGCCGACCCCATGCTCGTCGTGCCGGACACCTCGAAGACGCTCGGCGAAGGAGCCATCGCTCCCTTCAGCCCCGGCATGAACTACTACCCGCAGCTCGTCGCGGCAGCCGCCAAGCATCTGGGCGCCGACACCGACACGCCGTGGCGCGACCTGCCCAAGAAGGTGCAGGACGCTCTGCTCAACGGACTGGGCGACGCGCGCATCCGCGTTGACTACCTCACCCGCGATGGTCGTGAGACGCACTGGTACTCGCGCTACGAGGGTGCACTGTCGAGCGTCATGCGCAGGCACGAGGAGTCGGAGAGCGAGAACGTCCGCGAGAAGCTCGAAGAGTACATGGCGGTCATCCCGTGCAAGTCGTGCGGGGGTGCGCGCCTCAAGAAGGAGATCCTCGCCGTGACGGTGGGGGACCGTAACATCAACGAGGTCACGGTCTTCTCGGCAAAGGACTCGCTCGCGTTCTTCGAGGGCCTCGAGCTCTCCGAGCGCGACGAGCAGATCGCGACGCGCATCATCAAGGAGATCACCGAGAGGCTGCGCTTCCTCGTGGACGTGGGCCTCGACTACCTCACGCTCGAGCGCGCCACCGCTACGCTGTCTGGCGGCGAGGCACAGCGCATCCGGCTCGCGACGCAGATCGGCGCCGGGCTGATGGGCGTCCTCTACATCCTCGACGAGCCGTCCATCGGACTGCACCAGCGCGACAACGCGCGACTCATCGCGACGATGGAGCGCCTGCGCGACCTGGGCAACACCGTCATCGTCGTCGAGCACGACGAGGAGACGATCCGCGCCGCCGACTTCGTGGTCGACATGGGTCCCGGCGCCGGTGAGCACGGTGGCGAGATCGTGTGCATCGGCACGCCCGCCGAGGTGCTCGCGTGCCCCGACTCGCTCACGGCCGCCTACCTGTCTGGTCGCCGCGAGATCGCGGTGCCCGAGCAGCGCCGCTCGCCCGGCCGTGGCGCCGTGAAGCTGGTGGGCGCCACCGAGCACAACCTCAAGGACGTGAGCATCCAGATCGAGCTGGGAGCGCTCACCGTGGTCACCGGGGTGTCCGGAAGCGGCAAGAGCTCGCTGATCACCGACACGCTCGCGCCCGCGCTCACCAACCGCGTGTACCGCGCGCGCAAGCGCACCGGCGCGTTTCGCGAGATCACCGGCCTCGAGCACATCGACAAGGTCATCGACATCGACCAGAGCCCCATCGGCCGCACCCCGCGTTCGAACCCCGCCACCTACACCGGGGTGTGGGACGACGTGCGCGCGCTGTTCGCCTCGACCCCTGAGGCGAAGCTTCGCGGCTATTCGCCGGGCCGCTTCAGCTTCAACGTGGCCGGCGGCCGCTGCGAGGCGTGCAAGGGCGACGGCCAGATCAAGATCGAGATGCACTTCCTGCCCGACGTCTACGTGCCCTGCGAGGTCTGCAAGGGCGCCCGCTACAACCGAGAGACCCTTCAGGTCACCTACCGAGGCAAGACGGTCTCGGACATCCTCGACATGACCGTCGAGGAGGCGCTGCACTTCTTCGAGAACATCCCGCCCATCAGGCGCAAGCTGCAGACGCTCTACGACGTGGGCCTGGGCTACCTGCGCATGGGCCAGCCCGCCACCACGCTCTCCGGCGGCGAGGCGCAGCGCGTCAAGCTCGCGAGTGAGCTGCAGCGGCGCAGCACCGGCCGCACCTTCTACATCCTCGACGAGCCCACCACGGGTCTGCACTTCGACGACGTGCGGCAGCTGCTCATCGTGCTGCAACGCCTCGTCGACGCCGGCAACACGGTGCTCGTCATCGAGCACAACCTCGACGTCATCAAGTCCGCCGACCGCATCATCGACTTGGGACCCGAGGGTGGTGACCGCGGCGGCGAGATCGTGGCCATCGGCACCCCCGAGGAGATCATCGCGTGCGAGCGCAGCCACACCGGCCGCTTCCTCAAGCCGGTGCTCGAAGGCCGAGGCGCCACGGCGGCACCGGAGCTGGGCAGCGGTCACGGCGTCGAGAAGCCGGCTGTGAAGAAGCGTGCGCCACGCGCCAAGAAGGCGGCCGGGTAGTGTCGGCGCCTGCTCGGCCCACGAAGCGTGCCGTGCTCGCGAGCCTGTGTGCGCTCGCGTTCGCGTGCGCGCTCGTGTCAGCCGGGTGCGCCGCGCGTCCGCAAGACCCGCTGGCGGCGTCGCAGCCTGCCGAGCAGGTCGCGCGCACGATGTTCGCGGCCGGCGTCTATCCCGTGGGGGTGGGGGAGTCCGGTGGCACGGCCGTGCTGCGCTTCTCGCTACCCGCGGCTGACTCGGCGGCCGACGTCCTCATCGGCACCGCGGCTGCTCGCTCGGCGCTGACCCGCGCCTATCCTGACGCCCGGCGCCGAGTCGTGCAGGTGCTCTCGCCGGCGGGTGCGCCGCTCGCTGAGATCGTGATGGGCCGAGACGGCACCGTCGAGCCCCGCCTCGTGCTTGACGCGACCGAGTTCTCGGCGTCATTCGATGCCGAGGAGGCTGCAGGCGGACCGCGCTACCTGCGCGCCAAGAACCGCGCCGCCGGCATCGACATCGAGGCCGCGACCAAAGCCGCCAAGGAGCTGCGGGCGGCGGCCCCCGGCAGGCCGGCGGTACCGGCGGGCGAGGACGCAGGCGTCGCCAACGCGCGCCTGCTCGCCGCAGCGCTCGCCGGCTCCGGTGTGGTCGGCGCAGATCGGCTCGCCGCAGCCGCGTCCGGCGTCACCCCGGGGTCGACCCCTGACGAGGTGCTGCTGTGGAGGCATCGCCTCGCGACCGCGGAGGCGCTCACGCGCGGCATCGACGGAGCGGCTGCCTTCGCACGCCTGACCGATGCCGTGGCCGAGCAGGTCGCCACCGCGCCCATCCCCACGAGCGGCGGCATGGCCGACACCATCCTCGCGACCGCGGGCTCCGACAAGGCGCCCGCCTCGGCCAAGGATGCGACGACGTTCGACCAGACCCGCGCCTCGGGGCTGTCACCAAGCACTCCCGAGGTCACCACGGCGTTGCAGGCCGGCAGGCTCGACACCGACATCGCGAAGTACGGTCTCGACAGCGACCCGGAGCGCTGGCCCCCTGTCATCAGTCCCGACAGCCGCCTGTACTACCTCGGCGCGCCGGCGAACAGGGTGGCGATCACTGATTCGTCGCGTGACGGCTTCGGCTGGCAGCTCAGGCGTGTCGCGCTCGTCGACGCCCACGACATCGGCACCACACTCGCCGACGTCGCGTTGCCGTAGGATGGCTTCCATGAACGACGAGCGCCCCCTCAACCCCACCGTCGCCGAGCAGATCGGCTCGGTGCCCGACTCACCCGGCGTGTACCTGTGGAAGGACGCCGCGGGCGAGGTGCTCTACGTGGGCAAGGCCAAGTCGCTCAAGAAGCGCATGCGCCAGTACACGAGCGGGCAAGACGAGCGCGAGAAGATCCCGCTGATGATGGAGCAGGTGGCGAGCTACGACTACGTGGTGACCACCAACGAGGTCGAGTCGCTCATCCTCGAGAAGAACCTCATCCGCCAGTTCAACCCGCCCTACAACGTCGACTACCGAGACGACAAGAGCTACCCCTTCATCGCGCTGACCCTGGACGACCCGTTCCCGTCCATCAAGTTCACCCGCGAGAAGCACCGCCCGGGCACGCGCTACTTCGGCCCGTTCACCGACTCGCGTGCCGCACGCGAGACCATCGACACAGTGCGCCGCATCGTCCCCATCTGCCGAGCGACCTGTGCCGAGTGGAAGCGTGTCAACGCCAAGGACGGCGCGCCCACCGGTCGGGCCTGCTTCGACCACCACGTGGGGCTGGGCCCCGGCCCGTGCATCGGCGCCATCACCCGCGAGGAGTACGCCGAAAACGTCGCCCGCGTGGCGCGGTTCCTGGCCGGAAAGCACGACGACCTCGAAGGTGACCTCGAGCGCAAGATGCGCGCGGCCTCAGCGGAGCTCGACTTCGAGGCGGCCGCCCGCCACCGCAACCGCCTTGAGGCGGTCCGCTCGATCCGCGAGCGTCAGACGGTGGTCAGCTCGCGTCCGCTCAACATGGACGTCATCGGCTTTCACCGCGAGGAGACCGTCGCCGGCGTGCACGTCTTCGTCGTCCGAGAAGGGCGCGTGCTCTACGGCAACGAGTTCGTGCTCGACAAGGGCCTCGACGTGCCCATGGACGAGCTCGTGGAGGGCTTTCTGCTCCGCTACTACTCCGATGTCGCCGACACCCCCAAGGAGCTCGTGCTCCCGGAGCTCCCCGGCTCGCCCGACGCCGTCGCCGAGTGGCTCACCGAGCAACGCGGCGCCAAGGTGGCGCTCACGGTGCCGCAGCGAGGGGAGAAGCACGACCTGCTCGCACTCGCGCAGCGCAACGCGCACCACACGCTCATGCGCTTCAAGGTCCGCACGCGCTACGACGAGGAGCGCCTGAACGCGGCACTCCTGCAGCTCGAGAGCGCGCTCGCGTTGCCGGCGCCCCCGCTGCGCATCGAGTGCTACGACATCTCGACTTTGCACGGACGCCACTCGGTGGGCTCGATGGTGGTGTTCACCAACGGCAGGCCGGACAACAAGCAGTACCGCCGCTTCAAGGTGCGCCTCGACACCGGCGAGGCCAACGACTTCGCGATGATGACCGAGGTGCTGCGCCGCCGGTTCGCCCCCGAGCGCATGGCCGATGGCCGCTTCGGTTCCCGGCCCTCGCTGGTGATCGTCGACGGCGGCAAGCCGCAGCTCACCGCCGCGCGCGCAGTGCTCGCCGAGCTCGGACTCGCCGACATCCCCGTCGCTGGACTTGCGAAGCGCGAGGAGGAGCTCTTCGTCCCGTGGGCCGAGGAACCGGTGGTGCTGCCCAGCGGCGCCCCCTCGCTCTACCTGGTCAAGCGCGTGCGCGACGAGGCGCATCGCTTCGCGATCGAGTACCACCGCGAGCTGCGCGGCAAGGCGATGACGGCGAGCGTGCTCGACGACGTGCCCGGCGTGGGCCCCAAGCGCCGCAAGCTCCTCATCAAGCACTTCGGCTCGGTGAAGAAGCTGCGCGAAGCGACCGTCGACGAGATCGCGCAGGTGCCCGGGATCCCGCGCGACGTGGCCGAGGACGTCCACGCCGTTGTGACACAATGGGTAGAAGGGAAGGGTGGAGAGGCGCCCTGTTAGCGCAGGTCACGCCGTGTGGGGGGAGCACCGATGGCCGTACGGCCACACCAGTCCGAGTGGGACGAGATCGGCAAGATCGACTTCCTGCTCGATGAGCTCGCGCGAGGTGTCGAGCGCGGTGAGGTTCCCTACTCCGCCTACGAGGCGCTGTCGCGCCGCCATCTCGCGCGTCGGCAGTCGCTCGTCGCGATCATCAGCGGGGTGCCGGTCGCTCCCGAGCCGGCTGCACCGGCGCCGGTCGCGCCGTCAGCCGTACAACCCCAGCGCGTGCCGCAGGCCGCCTCCGCGCAGCCACTGCCGCGCGTCCGCCCCGTTGAGCGCGCCGAGCGCAAGCCGGTGCCGTGGACCACGGTCCTCACGTTCCTCGGAGCGTTCCTCGTCGTTGCGGCCGCCGCGATCTTCGCCGTCATCGGCTGGGACATCATGGGTGTGGCCGGCAGGCTCACCCTGATGGGTGCCCTGACCGCCGGGTTCTACGCCGGCGGCTGGTGGGCGCGCAAGGCCGGGCTCAAGGTGGGTGGCACCGCGCTCACCGCGGTGGGTTCGGCGATGCTCCTGTTCGAGGGCTGGATCGCCATCGACGGGCTCAAGCTGGAGGGTCCGTTGCCGTGGGCCGCGTTGCTGTTCGTCTGCTCCGCCGTCTACTGGTTCACCGAGGTCAAGCTCGCCGAGCGCTTCTATGGTGTCGTGGGCGCGGCCGCACAGGTCGGCTGGTGGTGGCTGCTCACCGCGGGCCTCGACGTGACCACACCCGTGCGGCTCGCGGGCATCGCCGGTATCGCGGTGCTGTGGCAGCTCGCCGGTGAGCGGGGGAGAGAGTCTCAGACCGTTGGCTCGCTCGCGCGGGTGCTCGAGTACGCCGCCCCGGTCGCCGCGGCGGGTGCCGGGGTGGGACTGCTCGGCGACCTGGTCTTCATCGGCACCGCCGGCGTCACGGAGGTCGCGTGCGCGGCGGTGACGTCACTTGCTGCCGGCGTCGTCTTCTGGCGCACCCGTGTCGTGGCAGAGCGGGTCTCGCACCTGCTGGCCGCGATCGCACAGGGACTCGTGCTGGTGGCGGGCTGGCTTGCCGCCGGCACCACCGGCGACTCCTGGTGGATCGTCGGCATCTACGCACTGCTAGCGCTGGGCGCACACGGATTCGCGATCCTGCGGGCGGGCGCGCCGTTCTCGGTGGTGGGCATGGTCGCCGAGGCGTCGCTCGTCCTCGAAGCGTGTGCGATGCTCGGTGCGTCTGGCCGGATCCAAGTGTTCGCGCTCATCGTGCTAGGACTCACATGGGTCCTGAGCGGCTGGCTCATCCGCCGCAACCGAGAGCCGGGTCAGATGCCGCTCCTCGCGCAGGCAGGGGTCTCGGCCGAGTGGGGTGCGGTGACGGTGTTCGTCGCGGCGACGCTGGGGGGCGCGGGCATCGGCCTCTTCTCCGGTTCGTCGTGGTGGCTCGCGGCGTCGTTCGCGCTCGTGGCCCTGGGCTTCTCGGTGCTTGAGTGGGTTCGCTCGGAGCCGCTCATGGGCGTGCCCAAGATGGCCGCGGAGCTGCTGACGGTGCTGCAGGTGTGTGCGGTGCTCGATGCCGTCGACAACGTCACGGTGCTCGCTGTCGGCGTTCTCGCCGTCGCGTGGGTCGCACGCGCGGTCTACCTGCCGCAGCCTGTGCCGCGCTCCGCGAGGGTCCCGGCTGACGGACGGCGCATCGGTGTCGTGGGCGCCTTTGGCCTGCTCGTGCTTGTCTCGCTCGCCACCGTGGCGGTGGCGGAGTCGCCGGCGATGCTCGGTTCGTCGATACCCCGTGACGATGCCTTGCTCAGCCTGGGAGCGCTCGCGTGCTGGTTCGCCGCGGCCGCGATCAGTGTCGAGCCGATCATCGCCTACGCGGGCGCGGCGTACTCGTTCTACGCATTGGCGTCGATCCTATCGTGGGCCCTGCCGGACCAGCGCCCCGAGGTCTACGGGCTCGCGCTCGCGCTGCTCGCCGGGGTGTGGATCGCGTCATCCCGCTCGCTGTCCGGACGCTACGGGGAGCTTTGGGCTCGCGTCACGGTGTGGTCGGGCCGCGTCGCGGTCATCGGCCTCGCAGTCGTGCCGCTCATCGTCTCGGCCGACCAAGGACTCGCGACGTCGTGGTTCGCTCCGCTTCTGACGCTGGTCGCCGCGCTCATCCTCGGCGTCGATGCCTGGCGTGACCCCACCGAGTTCGGGGCGCTTGCCGCACCGGCTCTCGCGGTCCTGACGGGTGCTCTGGCGGGCCAGGTCGCCGCCGACGGGCTCGCCGTCGAGCAAGCGGTCGGCTGGTGGTCGGTGGGTGCCGCCACGGTCGCGGCAGCGATAGCCGCCGCGTGCGTCGCGGTGCGGGCGAAGCAGCTGCGATTCACCGGTCACAGCGCCGTCGCGGCGTCGGTGGCCGGGTCGCTGCTCGCGCTCCAGTCCACCAGCGAGTCCGGCTACTTCGCAGGCGCGCTCGCCATCATCGCCGTGGCGTGGGCGCTCGCTTCGATCGTCACCACCGAGTGGCTGATGGTGGTCTCCGGCGCGTCGCTGTACGCGTCGGTGCTCTTCTGGCTTGCCTACCTCGACCCGCAGCCCTGGGTCACAGTCGCCGCCCTCGCGGCGACGGGTGTGGCGCTTGGCGCGGTGTCGTTCACCCCCGCGGGTGGCCCGGACGGGCCGCACCGCACCACGGCGCTCGCGCTGACGTGCGTGGGTCTCGGCGCATCGGCGCTGACCGCCGCGGCCCTGTGGCTTTCGGCCGGCGACGCGCTGGGTGCCGGGGTACCCCTCGGCACGTGGGCCGACGTGGGTGCGCACGGCGTTGCGGTGCTCACGCTCGTGTTGGGCGTCCACGGCTTCGCCCAGGCGGCGCGCTGGCGCTTCGAGCCCGGCTACTACGCCGCAGGGTTCGCGGTCCTGGCCGCCTGTTGGATCGAGGTCGGGCAGCTCGACATGGGCTGGACGGAGCTCTACACCACGCCGCTCGCCCTGTACCTCGTCGCCTGCGCGTACCTGAGCGCACGGCTCGCTCCGCAGCGCCCGTTCCCGGTGGCGCTCGACTACGCGGCCGCTGCGGTCGGCCTGGGGATCCCGCTCGTTGCGGGCCTCACGGCACCGGCCGCCGAGGCCAACGGGCACGCACTGTGGATCCTCGGACTGTCGCTCATCGCCATCGGCGGGGGCGTGGCGGCCAAGTCGCGCGCCTACTTCTTCGGCGGGGTGGGGGCGTTGTCGGCGGTCGCGGTGTACCGTTCGTTCATCGTCCTCGTCGAGGTCTGGTGGCTGCTGCTGGGTATCGTCGGGCTTCTGCTGCTGGTCATCGCGCTGACGTGGGAGCGCCAACGCGTCCTCATGGCCGACACGCGCGCCCGGTTGCGCTCGAGCTTCGAAGGGTGGCGCTAGCGCCCCGACCGTCAGACCCAGCGGGTATACTGACCCCACCGCCACCTTTCAGCCGAGGAGGACCACCGATGACCGACGCGTGCGATATCGCCGTGCCGGACGATGATGACGCGGCATCCACGCCCGAGCTCGTGGTCATCACGGGCATGTCGGGTGCGGGCCGTTCCGAGGCCATCCACACGTTCGAGGATCTTGGCTACTTCTGCATCGACAACCTGCCGCCGTCGTTCATCCCGCAGCTCGTCGACTTGGCTGAGCTCCCCGGCAGTGGCATCCGCCGCCTCGCGGTCGTGTGCGACGTGCGCGGACACGACTTCTTCGATCAGCTGGCCGGCGAGCTCGACGCGCTGCACGACCGCGGCATCATCCACCGCGTGCTGTTCCTCGAGGCAGACGACACCACGCTTCTCAACCGCTTCAAGGAGACCCGGCGCCGCCATCCGCTGTGCGAGGACGGCACCTCGCTCGCGGGCGGCATCGCCTCCGAGCGCGAGGCGCTCAACCCCATCCGCGCCCGCGCTGACGTGGTCATCGACAGCTCGGAGTCGCGCCCGGCGGAGCTGCGCCGGCGCATCCGCGAGGAGTTCATCGCCGAGCCGCTCTCCGCGACGCTGATCGTCACGGTGTCGTCGTTCGGCTTCAAGTACGGAGCCCCGGCCGACGCCGACATCGTCATGGACGTGCGGTTCCTTCCCAACCCGTTCTACAACCACGAGCTGCGCCCGCTCACCGGTCTCGATGAGGCGGTGCGCCAGTTCGTCTTGGGCCGCACAGAGACCGCCGAGTTCCTGCAGCGTTGGTACGCGCTGCTCGACGGCGTCATGCCCGGCTACCTCGCCGAGGGAAAGACCCATCTTTCGGTCGCGCTGGGCTGCACCGGTGGCCAGCACCGTTCCGTCGCGCTCGCCGAGGCCACCGCGAGCCACCTGCGCAAGGGTGGTTACCGCGTGGCCTCCACCCACCGCGACATCTCACGAGACAGGGCCGGCCGATGAGTGTTGGTTCCGGACGCCGCGCCGTCGCCATCGGCGGCGGCACAGGGCTGCCGCAGGTTCTTCGCACGCTTGTCGACCTCGGGTTCGAGACGAGCGCCATCGTCACCATGGCCGACGACGGCGGTTCCTCGGGAGTGCTGCGCGAGCAGCTCGGCATCCTGCCGCCGGGGGATGTCCGTAACTGCCTCGTCGCTCTTGCGGGTGACGAGGAAGGCATGCTGGCGCGCGTCTTCCAGTACCGGTTCCCCAACGGTGAGGGGCTTGCCGGCCACGCGCTCGGCAACCTCATCCTCGCGGCGCTCGCGGACCTGAGCGGCGACTTCGCCGAGGCGGTGCGGCTCGCCGAGGGCTATCTGGGTGCGCGCGGCCGCGTCCTGCCGTCGACGCTCGCGGACGTCCGTCTCCACGGCGTGGACCGCGACGGCGCCGAGGTGTTCGGCCAGGCGCTGCTGGCCGCCAATCCCATCGCGGTGGAGCGCGCGTTCCTCGAGCCGGTCGATCCGCCTGCGAACCCCGAGGCGCTTGCCGCGATCGCGGACGCCGACGTGATCGTCATCGGGCCCGGCTCGCTCTACACGAGCATCATCCCCAACTTCCTCGTCGCCGGCGTCGCTGACGCGCTGCGCGACTCCTCGGCCACCCGGGTCTACGTGTGCAACGTGGCCAACATGCGCGGGGAGACCGCCGGGCTGGATGCGGCCGATCACGTGGAGGCCTTGCTCGACCACGGTCTCGAAGGCGCACTCGACGCGGTCATCGTCCACGAGGGTGAGTGCCCGCCCGCCGTGGTATGCGATGATGGCGCCGTGATCGAGCCGGTGATCGCGGATGCCGAGGTCCGCGCTCGCATCGACGCGCGGGGTGTGCGGGTCGTCCCCGCGAACCTCGCCGACCCTGACCGGCCCGCCCGTCATGCGCGCGAGCCGCTGAGCCGTGTGCTCGAGGAGGTGCTTTCGTAGGTGTCGTTCACCGCCGAGGTGAAAGACGAGCTCTCTCGCGTCGAGCCGGTCCGCGGCTGCTGCAGCAAGGCGGAGCTGGCGGCACTCGTGCGCATCGAGGGCACCCTGCATATCTCGGGCCCTGACCGCTACCGCCTCGAGGTGGCGACCGAGACCGCCCCGGTGGCGCGCACGGTCATCAAGCTCCTGCACAAGGTATACGGGGTCAAGACCGAGCTCACCGTGCGGCGCAGCGTGCTGCACAAGACCAACAACTACCTCATCACGGTGCCCACGCAGCCCAAGCTACCCGCCGCGCTGCGCGACCTGGGCATCATGGGCGACACCGGCTTCTCGCTGGGCATCGACCCCGCGCTCGTGAAGCGCGAGTGCTGCGCGATCGCGTACCTGCGCGGAGCGTTCCTGGGCGGCGGCTTCGTGGCCGACCCCCACGGTGACTTCCACTTCGAGCTCACGGCGGAGTCCGAGCAGCTCGCCGAGGACCTCGTGAAGCTGATGACCCGCTTCGACATCGAGGCGCGTGTGGCCAAGCGACGCGGCACCTTCGCGGTCTACCTCAAAGGCGCCGAGCCCATCATCACGTTCCTCGCGCTGGTAGGGGCCCATCGGGCCCTGCTGCGCACCGAGGACGTTCGCATCATCAAGTCGATGCGAAACGACGTGAACCGCCTGGTGAACGCCGAGATCGCCAATCAGCAGAAGACCGCCGAGGCCGCGCTCGGCCAGATCGAGGCCATCGAGCTGCTCGCCGCGGTCAAGGGCTTTGAGAATCTTCCGCCTGCGCTTCGCGAGCTCGCGGAGCTCAGGATCGCGAACCCTGATGTCTCTTTGAGGGAGCTTGGGGAGCTCGCAGACCCGCCGCTTTCCAAGTCGGCGGTATATCATAGGGTCCGCCGCATCGAAGAGATGGCGGAAGAGGTGCGCGGCGAGATGCCTGCAGCACCCGGGGAAGGGTAGGGATCGCGCACGACTCTCAGTGTCTGCGCGTGTAGGTAACGTACGCGTCCGCGTCGGGGCGGCCGCGATGGATCCAAGGAGGGATCGGCTTGACGATCAAGGTCGGTATCAACGGTTTCGGGCGCATCGGCCGCCTGGTGTTCCGCGCGATGGAGAACGACCCGGCTGTCGAGGTCGTGGCTATCAACGACCTGACCGACGCCGCGACGCTCGCGCATCTGCTCAAGTACGACTCGGTCCACGGCCGTTTCGATCATGAGGTCGAGGCCGGCGATGGCGAGATCATCATCCACTCCAAGAACCGCCTGGGCGAGCTCCTTGGCGTGAAGCGCTCCGTGAAGGTCTCGGCCGAGCGCAACCCCGCAGACCTCAAGTGGGGCGAGCTGGGCGTCGACCTCGTGGTCGAGTCCACCGGCTTCTTCACCGACGCCACCAAGGCAAAGGCGCACATCGACGCCGGCGCCAAGCGTGTCATCATCTCGGCTCCCGCCTCCAACGAGGACATCACCATCGTCATGGGCGTGAACCACACCGAGTACGACCCCGAGAAGCACTTCATCGTGTCCAACGCCTCGTGCACCACGAACTGCCTCGCGCCGTTCGCCAAGGTGCTGCGTGACACGTTCGGCCTGAAGTCGGGCTTCATGAACACGATCCACAGCTACACCAACGACCAGAACATCCTCGACCTGCCGCACAAGGACCTGCGCCGTGCGCGTGCCGCCGCCATGTCGATGATCCCGACCTCGACCGGCGCCGCCAAGGCCATCGGGCTGGTGCTGCCGGACATGAAGGGCAAGCTCGACGGCATGTCGGTCCGCGTTCCCACGCCGGACGGCTCGGTCGTCGACCTCGTCTGCGAGCTTGAGCGCCCCGCCACCAAGGAGGCCATCAACGCCGCGATGAAGGCCGCCGCCGAGGGCGAGATGAAGGGCATCCTCGAGTACTGCGAGGACCCGATCGTGTCGATCGACGTCGTGGGCAACCCGGCTTCGTCGGTGTTCGACTCGCTCCAGACCATGGTCATGGGCGGCGAGGGCACGTTTGTGAAGTGCCTGTCGTGGTATGACAACGAGTGGGGTTACTCGAACCGCGTCAAGGACCTCGCCAAGCACATGATGGCGTAGTCACGCACACCCGGTACGACAGCGACGGGGCCCCTGACGGGGCCCCGTTTCACCTGTGAAGCATCCGCTCTACCCGGAGGAAGCATGTTCTCGAAGAAGACCGTCAAAGATGTCGATGTCCGAGGCAAGCGCGTGCTCGTGCGCGTGGACTTCAACGTGCCGCTGCACGAGGGTTCCGTCACCGATGACACCCGCGTGCGCGCCGCACTGCCCACCGTCCGCTACCTCGTCGACCACGGCGCCAAGGTCATCCTCATGAGCCACCTGGGCCGCCCCAAGGGTGAGCCGGACCCGCAGTACTCGCTGCGCCCGGTGCGCCGCACCCTGCAGCGCCTCATCGGCCGCAACGTGATCTTCGTCGACCACACGGTGGGCGCGGACGCCGAGGAGGCCGTCTCCCGCATGGTGGACGGCGAGATCCTCATGCTCGAGAACGTCCGCTTCAACCCGGGCGAGAAGGCCAACGACCCGCAGTTCGCCCGCGCGCTCGCGAAGCTGGGCGACATCTACGTCAACGACGCGTTCGGCGCCGCGCACCGTGCGCACGCATCGACCGCGGGCATCGCCGAGTTCCTGCCGGCCTACGCCGGACTGCTGCTCGCCCGCGAGATCGAGACGCTCTCGGGCATGCTCGCCGACCCCGAGCGCCCCTTCGTCGCCATCCTCGGCGGCTCGAAGGTCTCCGACAAGTTCGGGGTCATCGACCGCCTCATCGACTGCGTGGACACGCTGCTCATCGGTGGCGGCATGGCGTTCACGTTCCTCGTGGCCAAGGGTATCGAGGTGGGCAACTCGCTCGTCGAGGCCGACTGGGTCGAGCCCGCCAAGAAGATGCTGCTCAAGGCCGAGGCCAAGGGCTGTGACCTCGTGCTTCCCACCGACTTCGTGATCGCCGCCGAGATCGCCGAGGACGCCGACACCCGCGTGGTGGGTCGCGAGGAGATCCCCGTGGGCATGATGGGCCTCGACATCGGCCCGTCGTCGATCGAGCTGTACAAGGGCGAGATCTCGGCCGCGAAGACGATCTTCTGGAACGGTCCCATGGGCGTGTTCGAGATGGCGCCGTTCGAGAGCGGCACCAAAGAGGTCGCGGTCGCCGTGGGTCGCAACAACCGTGCTGCGTCGATCATCGGCGGCGGTGACTCGGTGGCTGCGCTCAAGAAGTTCGGTCTCGAGGATCGCGTGACCTTCGTGTCGACGGGAGGCGGCGCCTCGATGAAGCTTCTCGAGGGCGCTCCGCTTCCGGGCCTCGAAGCGCTGCTCGACAAGTAGACTGCGAACCGGCCGTGTCCGGCCGGTCTACCGCCGCACCCGCGCGGCTGAAAGGGGAGAGGTCATGGGCCGCACGCCGATGATCGCCGGCAACTGGAAGATGTACAAGACGCCCGCCGAGGCGGTCTCGCTCGCGCAGGGCATCGACAACGAGCTCTACGACGCGGAGCTCGTAGGCGAGGTCGAGGCGGTCGTCTGTCCGCCGTTCGTGGACCTCAAGAGCGTCGCGACGGTGTTCGAGTTCGACAAGTCCGCGGTCAAGCTCGCCGCTCAGAACGTGCACTGGGAGTCCGAGGGCGCCTACACGGGCGAGGTGTCGCCGGGCATGCTCGCCGACATCGGCTGCACCTACTGCGTGGTGGGTCACTCCGAGCGTCGCGAGTACTTCTGCGAGACCAACGACACCGTGAACAAGAAGGTCCACGCGCTGCTCGCCGCCGGCATCACGCCCATCATGTGCTGCGGTGAGTCGCTGGAGACCCGCGAGGCGGGCGAGACCGACAAGTTCGTGCGTGAGCAGATCCTCGGTGGGCTCGCGGGCCTCACCGCCGAGCAGGCCGCCGGTATCGTCATCGCGTATGAGCCGATCTGGGCCATCGGCACGGGGCTCACTCCCACGCCTGAGGCCGCCAACGACACCTGTCGCGCGATCCGCGCGACCGTGGGCGCTCTGTTCGGCCAGCCGGTCGCCATCCAGGTGCGCATCCTCTACGGAGGTTCCGCCAAGCCTGAGAACATCGGCCTGTTCATGCCTGAGCCCGACATCGACGGCGCCCTCGTGGGCGGCGCGAGCCTCGATGCGGCGTCGTTCGTGCGCATGCTCAAGGTCGCGTCCGAGCACGTGAGCTGACGCATGGCGCGCAACACCCCGGCACTGCTCGTGATCATGGACGGCTTCGGGACCGCGGCCTCGGCCGGTGGCAACGCCATCGCGGCCGCACGTAAGCCGCACCTCGACGAGCTGTTCGCGAGGTACCCCCACACCACACTCGATGCGTCGGGTCTGGCGGTGGGGCTGCCCGAGGGGCAGATGGGCAACTCCGAGGTCGGCCACCTCAACATCGGCGCCGGGCGCACGGTATATCAGGAGCTCACCCGCATCGACCTCGCCATCAAGGACCGGTCGCTGTTCGCCAACCCCGTGCTGTGCGCGGGCATCGACGCGGCCGTCTCGGCGGGCCGGGCGGTCCACCTCATGGGCCTCGTGTCCGACGGCGGCGTGCACAGCCACGAGAATCACCTGTACGCACTCGTCGAGCTCGCCGCTTCGCGTGGGGCGCGCGACGTGTTCGTGCACTGCTTTCTCGATGGCCGAGACACGCCCCCGGCGAGCGGGCTCGGCTACGTGCGCGCGCTCGAGGCGCAACTGCAGCGCATCGGTGTGGGCCGCGTCGCCACGGTGATGGGCCGCTACTACGCCATGGACCGCGACAACCGCTGGGATCGCGTCGAGAAGGCGTGGAGGGCGCTCGTCTTGGGCGAGGGCGTCCCGGCCGACGACGCGACGAGCGCCATCGAGGCCTCCTACGCCGCCGGCATCAACGACGAGTTCGTCGAGCCTGCCATCGTCGCGCCCGCGCGCATCACCGATGACGACACGCTCATCTTCTTCAACTTCCGGCCGGACCGCGCGCGTGAGATCACGCGTGCGTTCGTCGACCCCGCGTTCGAGGGGTTCGATCGTCCGGTGCAACCGCACACCCACTTCATCTGTCTCACCGAGTACGACCCCACGATTCCCGCACAGGTCGCGTTCGGCAAGTCGCTTCCGGAGCACGTGCTCGCCGACGTGCTCGCGGAGAACGGCCTTCGCCAGCTGCACATCGCCGAGACCGAGAAGTACGCGCACGTGACGTTCTTCCTCAACGGCGGCGCCGAGACCCCTAAGGCGGGGGAGACACGCATCCTCGTGCCGAGCCCCAAGGTCTCCACCTACGACCTCAAGCCCGAGATGAGCGCCCCCGAGGTCACGAGCGAGCTTCTGGCCGCCATCGAGCGAGATGACGCCGAGGTCTACATCGTCAACTACGCCAACTGCGACATGGTGGGGCACACGGGCGTGTTCGAGGCCGCGGTGCGTGCGGTCGAGGCCGTCGATGCAGGAGTGGGTGCCGTCGTCTCGGCGATCAGAGCGCGTGGCGGCGCGGTCCTGATCACCGCCGACCACGGCAACGCTGAGGCGATGGTGGACCCCGACGGCTCTACGCCGTTCACGGCCCACACGACGAGCCGCGTGCCCTTCCTCGTGGCCGCCGACGGGGTCACCGCGGTCGCCGGTGACGGCACGCTCGCGGATGTCGCACCCACTCTTGTCGAGTTGCTGGGTATAGAGAAACCCTTGGAGTGGACGGGGCGCAGTCTGCTGGTATACTGATGCACCGCGTGGCGCTTCGGTGCCCGTTGTTGCTGACTATTCGAAGGAGATTCTTCGTGAATCCGTTTCTCGTCATCGTGATGATCGTGTGGGCGATCTCGTCCATCGGCCTCATCGTGTTCGTCCTGCTTCACTCCGGTAAGGGCACCGGTCTTTCCGAGATGCTCGGTGGAGTCATGACTCCCACGTCTTCGGGCACCAGCATCATCGAGAAGAACCTCGACCGCATCACGATCGGCTTCGCCACCGCATTCATGGTGAGCCTGCTGATCCTCATGGTCATCTACCCCAAGGGCGGCCTGTAGGCCCCATCGCACGTCACCTCAAAATGCCCGGTGCTCACGCAGCGCCGGGCTTTTTGCTTTGCTTTCCGTCGATTTCGGGAAGATACTGGGACTAGGTCGTGGTCTGCGGAGGTACCCTGCGACATGCACCGACGAGTCTATGCAACGGGCTTGTCATTTGATGCATTCTCGGGGACACTTTCAGGGTTGTCCTGACGCCAGAGGGAACGCGTGTGTGGCGCCCGGGACCACGAGGACAAGAGGGGCCGTTCTTCGTCGGCCGAGGCCGTCGCAAGACCGGTCGGGAAGCGTTGCGATATGAAGGAGGCAGGAGTGCACGGACACATGCGCAAGGCGTTGGCCGTCCTGCTCGCCATGGGCCTGATGGCCTCTGTGGCGGGAGCGGGCGGCTGTGCGCCGAAGAAGACGGGCACCGATCAGCCCGCAGCTGATCAGCCCACCAAGGGCGGTTCGATGTCGTTCTACATCGGCGAGCCGGCCTACATCGATCCGTACAACACGCAGGAGTCCGAGGGCACCCAGGTCGAGCAGACGCTCTTTGATGGCCTGACCGCCTTCGACGATCTCGACCCGAGCAAGGTCGTGCCGGCAGCTGCCGAGTCGTGGGAGTCCAACGACGACGCGACGGTGTGGACCTTCAAGCTCAACCCCAACGGCAAGTTCTCCGACGGCACCCCCGTCACCGCCAAGGACTTCGTCTACGCGTGGAACCGCATGGCGAACCCCGGCACCATCAACACCGCCACCAAGAAGGCTGACCCGTCGGTCATCTCGTACCACCTTGGCTTCATCAAGGGCTTCGACGAGGTAACCGCTGAGGGCAGCAAGGTCACCGAGATGTCTGGCCTCAAGGCCGTCGACGACACGACCCTCGAGGTCACGCTGTCGCAGCCGTTCGCTGACTTCGAGTACGTCGTGGCTCACCCGGCCCTCGCGCCGGTGCCGCAGAAGGCGGTCGAAGAGGGCGTCGACTTCAACGGCGAGAAGGTCGCCTACGGCGAGATGCCCATCGGCAACGGTCCCTTCAAGATGGCCGAGCCGTGGAAGCACAACCAGTACATCAAGGTCGTGCGCAACGAGAACTACGGCACGGGCGACCAGCCGTACCTCGATGGCGTCGAGTTCAAGATCTTCAAGGACCCGGAGACCGCCTACACCGAGTTCGAGGCGGGCAACCTGGACTTCACCCAGATCGGTGAGGGCAAGATCAAGGACGCTCAGGCCAAGTACGGCGACTCGGCCGACGGCTACACCGTCAACCCGGGCAAGCAGGTCCTCCTGGGCGCCGAGAACTCCACGTACTACCTGATCTTCAACAACAAGAAGAAGCCCTACGACGATCCCAACGTGCGCAAGGCGATCTCTTTGGCCATCAACCGCCAGGCGATCTGCGACACGGTCTTCGAGGGCACCCGCGAGCCGGCCGACAACATCCTGCCGCCGGGCATCGCTGGCTACAAGGCTGGCGCGTGGGCTGACTCCAAGTACGATCCCGAGGCCGCCAAGAAGGCGCTGGCTGACGCCGGCTACCCCGAGGGCAAGGGCTTCCCGGAGATGACCCTGTCGTTCAACAGCGGCGGCGGTCACGAGAAGATCATGGAGCTCGTCCAGGCCGACCTCAAGGCCATCGGCATCAACTCCAAGTTCCAGTCCGCTGACTTCCCCGTGTACCTGAAGCAGCTCGACGACGGCCAGCACCAGGTGGCGCGTCTTGGCTGGATCGCTGACTACCCGATCGCCTACAACTTCCTGTACTCGCTGTTCAACAGCAAGTCGGGCGACAACAAGTCGTTCTACAACAACCCGGCCGTGGACGAGTCCATCGCCAAGGCTGAGACGACTGTCGATGGTGCCACTCGTATCGGCGAGATGGAGAACATCAGCGCCACGATCGGTGCGGACAATCCTGTCGCCCCGCTCATGTTCTACAAGCATCACCACGTCGGTTCCGACAAGATCCGCGACTTCGTCTTCGGTCCCATGTATCTGGGCAACTTCCAGAAGGTCTGGGTCTCGAACGCTGCCGCCAAGTAAGACAAGTAATCGAGGGTAGCGCATCACGCATTGAGGGGTGGCAGGGCACCAGGGGTGTCCTGCCACCTGCGTGATAGGCAACCGACAGGAAGAATCTGATGCCTCAATACATCGCACGAAGAATCCTGCAGTTCATCCCGGTCTTTCTCGGGGTGACGCTGGCCCTGTTCTTGATCTCCAACTACATGCCGGGCGCTGACCCCATCCAGATGCGCCTGGGCGAGAAGTCCATCTCGCCGGAGCTCAAGGCGCAGATCATCGCCCAGTACGGGTTGGATGACCCGTGGTACATCCAGTACCTGCACTACCTGCAAGACCTCATGCCCATCAAGGTCGTGGACGGTAGCCTCGAGTGGACCGGTCCTGACCTGGGCACATCGATCTACAACGGACGTCCGGTCTCAGAAATCCTCCAAGAGACCTACCCCTACACCATTCAGCTCGCGTTTTTCGCGATCTTGATCGAGGTGGTGGTCGGCATCGGTGCCGGTATCATCTCGGCGGTGAAGCGGTACTCCTTCTGGGATGTCTTCGTCACCCTCACTACGTCGATCCTCGTGTCGTTGCCGGTCTTCTGGCTGGGCCTGATGCTGCAATGGTTCTTCGGCATCTGGCTCAAAGAGGCCACCAACAGCACGTTCTACCTGCCGATATCAGGCGCATCCGGCGTGTTTCCGCCGTTCGCCTACCTGATTCTGCCGGGCATCACCCTGGCCTCGGTCTCGACGGCGTACGCGGCGCGCATCATGCGCAGCCAGCTGCTCGAGGTCACCGGCCAGGACTACGTACGCACCGCCAAGGCCAAGGGACTCTCCGGCAGCCAGGTGCTGTGGAAGCATTCGCTCAAGAACGCCCTCATCCCCGTCGTCACCTTCATCGGTCTCGACCTGGGGGCCATGCTCGCGGGCGCAGTGCTTACCGAGACGGTCTTCAACTGGCCGGGCGTGGGCTTCACGATCGCTCGGTCGATCTTCCAGCGCGACTTTCCCGTCGTGTTCGGCGGTGTGACGGTCATCTTGTTTGCCGTCATGATCGTCAACCTCATCGTCGACATCTCGTATGCGTTCCTCGATCCGAGGATCCGCTACGGTGGATCAGGGGAGTAGGTGAACCGTGACTGACCAGAAGACTCCCCTGAAGGATCATCAGGACGAAGGCGTCAGCGACTATCACGCGAATGTCGTTTCAGGCTCTCCTCTTATCGAGGAGACCGCACACATCTCTCACGAGACCCGTACGTTGTGGGGCGACGCGTGGTATCGCCTGCGCCGCAACAAGATGGCGCTCATCGCGCTCACGTGGATCCTCGTCGTGATGGTCATGGCCATCACTGCAGACCTGTGGGTGCCGCAGAACTTCGGAGACCCCACCACGATCGACACGCAGAAGGCCGCCACGCAGCGCCTGCTGCCGCCGTCGCCGGGTCATCCCATGGGCACCGACGACCTTGGCCGCGACATCTTCGGCCGCGTGGTCTACGGCGCGCGCATCTCGCTCACCGTCGGTATCGTCGCGGTGTTCATCTCCGTGATCGTCGGACTCGCCTTGGGTGCGGTGTCGGGCTACTTCGGTCGCACGATCGACGCGTTCGTCATGCGCTTCACCGACATCTTCCTCGCGTTTCCCTACATCCTGTTCGCGATCCTCATCCTCGCGGTTGTGCCACCGGACCAGCGCGGCGTAGGGCCGGTGATCATGGCCATCGGTCTTCTCGGCTGGCCTACGTTCGCCCGTCTGTTCCGTAGCTCGGTGCTCTCCGTCAAGGAGAACGACTACGTGGACGCCGGTCGCGCTCTGGGCGCGAGCCACTTCCGTCTCATGTTCCGCCACATCGGCCCCAACGCCGTGGCGCCCATCGTCGTCTACGCCACCATGTCGATCGGTGGCGCGATCCTCACCGAGGCGGCGCTGTCGTTCCTCGGTCTGGGCGTGCAGCCGCCGTCCATCTCGTGGGGCCGCATGATCGACGACGGCCGCGCGTTCCTGACCACCGAGCCTTGGCTCGTGCTGTGGCCGGGCCTCGCGATCCTGCTCACCGTGCTTGCGTTCACGCTGCTGGGTGACGGTGTTCGTGACGCTCTCGACGTAAAGATGAAGGACTAGCGATGGGCGACAGACTACTCGAGGTCGACAACCTCAAGATGTACTTCCACACCCGCGACGGTGTGGTCAAAGCCGTCGACGGCGTCACCTACAACCTCGACTGCGGCGAGACGCTGGGCGTGGTGGGCGAGTCGGGCTCCGGCAAGTCGGTGCACGCGCTGACCATGATGGGGCTCATCCCCATGCCCCCCGGCAAGATCGAGGGCGGCGACGTGCGGTTCAAGGGCCGCTCGCTCGTCACCATGCCTGAGAACGAGATGCGCAAGGTCCGGGGCAACGAGATCGCGATGATCTTCCAGGACCCCATGACCTCGCTCAACCCCGTGTATCGCATCGGCCGTCAGCTCGCCGAGCCGCTCATGGTCCACAAGGGCATGTCCAAGGCCGAGGCGTGGGACCGCGCGGTCGCGCTGCTCAAGCTCGTGGGCATCCCGCACGCCGAGAGCCGTGTGAAGGACTACCCGCACCAGTTCTCCGGCGGTATGCGCCAGCGAGTCATGATCGCCATGGCGCTCGCCTGTGACCCGGACATCCTGATCGCCGACGAGCCCACCACGGCTCTTGACGTGACTATCCAGGCGCAGATCCTCGAGCTCATGCAAGAGATCCAGGAGCGCACCGGTTCCGCGATCATCATGATCACGCACGACCTGGGTGTTGTCGCCGACATGGCCGACAAGATCCTCGTCATGTACGCGGGCAAGCCGGTCGAGTTCGGCACGTGCGACCAGGTCTTCTACCGTCCGCTGCACCCCTACACCTGGGGTCTGATGGACTCGCTTCCGCGCCATGACATCTCCGAGAAGAGCGAGCTGTGCCCCATCAAGGGTCAGCCGCCCAGCCTCGTGAACCGGCCCAACGGGTGCGCATTCCACCCGCGCTGCCCGTATGCCAAGGATCGCTGCCGCACGGAGGTTCCCGAGTTGCGCACCATCGAGGAAGGTCACACCACCGCCTGCCACTTCGCCGGCGAGGCTGATTTCACCCGTAACGTCTTGTCGTGTGCGGGGGTGAGCGCCTGATGAGCAACCTTCTCGAGGTCACCGACCTGAAGAAGTACTTCACTGTGCAGACGGGTGCGTTCTCGCGCGCGAAGGGGAGTGTCAAAGCGGTCGACGGGGTCTCGTTCTCGGTCGACTCGGGCAAGACGCTGGGCCTCGTGGGTGAGTCCGGTTGCGGAAAGTCCACCACCGGCCGCGCGCTCATGCGCTTGATCGAGCCCACCTCGGGACAGGTCACGTTCGAGGGCAAGGATGTCCTGTCGCTCAAGGGCGCTGCTCTCAAGCAGTTCCGCCGAGACGTGCAGATCATCTTCCAGGACCCCTACGCGAGCCTGAACCCGCGCTTCACGATCGGCGAGGTCATCACCGAGCCGCTCACCATCCACGGCATCGGCACCAAGGCCGAGCGGATCGCGAAGGCCAAGAACCTGCTCGAGATCGTCGGCCTCAACCCCGAGCACATCCGCCGCTACCCCCACGAGTTCTCGGGTGGCCAGCGCCAGCGCATCGGCATCGCCCGCGCCCTGGCTTTGGACCCCAAGCTCATCGTGTGCGACGAGCCCGTCTCGGCACTCGACGTCTCTATCCAGGCACAGGTGCTCAACCTGCTCGACAAGCTGCAGGATGAGCTGGGCCTCGCGTACGTGTTCATCGCCCATGACCTGTCGGTGGTCCAGCACATCTCCGACAACGTCGCCGTCATGTACCTGGGCAAGATCGTCGAGATCAGCGACTGGCGCGGGCTGTACGAGCGTCCGCACCACCCCTACACGCAGTCGCTGCTGTCGGCTGTGCCGCTGCCCGATCCTGAGGCGCAGCGCAAGCGTCAGCGCATCCTGCTGCAGGGCGATCCGCCTTCGCCGATCGATCCTCCCACCGGGTGCCACTTCCACACGCGCTGCCCCATCGCCCAGTTCCCGCTCTGCGCGGAGCAGGAGCCGGAGCTGTGCTCGGTGGGCGACGGACACATGGCCGCCTGCCATTTCGCGAAGTCGTACCCCATCGACGTGTCGGCCATCGACACCAAGATCGTCGACGATTCCGTCCTCGACGCGGTCGTCGAAAAGAGCGTGAAATAGGGCTAGCGAAGCCCGAAAGCAGGTGCTACACTTTCGCTCGCTGTCCCACAGATAGCAGTGAATACGTCGGAGTGGCGGAACGGCAGACGCGCTAGGTTGAGGGCCTAGTGTCCGCAAGGACGTGAGGGTTCAAATCCCTCCTCCGACACCAGAACTGACCAGCGGCTCTTTCCCGAGAGGGAGGGGGCCGCTGTTGCGTTATGGTCGCGGCTCCGCGCTCCGAAGCCTGTCTGCAACACTCCGGTAACCCGCGTGCGCTACACTGCTGTCCAAGCTGCGCGAGGCAGGGAGTTCGGTGTGGATGCATGGGTTGGTACGACGGGCGAGGGCATCGGCGCTCGCTCCGAGTTCGCTGCGGCGATCGGTCGTGCGTTGGCCGAGCACGCCCGTGACATCGTGCTACTCATGGACACGTCGGGAAGCCTCGTCTTCGCCAACGCCGCCGCCGAGAACGCGTATGGCCACCCGGCGGCCGTGCTCGAGACGCTGAACATCCGCGACCTGCGCGCTGATGAGACCCTTGACCTGCTCCCGCTTCAGATGCGCACAGCGAACTCTGACGGCCTTTTGTTCGAGACGGCGCACCGGCGGGCTGACGGGTCGACCTTTGTCGCTGAGGTGAGCTCTCGCGGCCTCCAGATCAACGACCGCGACTACCTTTTGTCGGTGGTGCGGGATGTCTCCGGGCGCGCATTGCGAGATGCCGAGCGGTCCGCGCTTCTCGAGGATCTTGAGGTCGCGAACCGCCAGCTGGACGGACTGCTCACGATCGTGTCCCGCACCGTCGGGTGGACCGACGTCAGTGGCCTGCTCGAGGAGGTGCTCGGCGCGCTGAAGGAGGTTCTCGGCGCGAGCTCCGTGCTGTTCCTCCGGCGCGAGCCCACGCGGTGGCGCATGGCCGCATGGTGCGGTGGGACCGATGCGGACCTCGCCGACTTCGTCATGGGGCTCGATGAGGGCTTCGCGTCGATGGTGGCTGCCGCCGGCGAACCGCTGGCCGTCTCCGATGTCACCGAGCAGCCGACGACGATCCCATTCCACGCGCACTTCGGGCTGAGGGCCATGGTGGGGGTCCCGCTGTACTTCGAGGGCGATCTCTTCGGCGTGTTGGAGTGTGCGTGGACCCACGACCGGCTCTCCTCGGAGGGCGAGCTTCTGATGCTGCAAGTGGCCGCCGACCGCATCATGAGCGCCATAGCCGGTGCCCAGCGGTTCGAGGCGACGGCGCGTGCGCGGCGTCTCGATGCGGCGCTGTCGGAAGCGTCATCTCTCCTTGCTGCGACACATGAGCTCGACTCGGCGTTGCCTGCCGTGCTCGAGATCGCTGCGGAGGCCCTCGACTCACACGTCGCCGTCATCGGCGACTACCAGGGTGACCGTTTCGAGGTGCTGCACGCCATGGGAACCGAGGTGACAGCGCTCACCCTGCCCGGTCATCCCGATCGTGTGCCAGACGTTCACGGCAGCCTTCCGGTGGTCCAGGTGTCGCGATCTGCCGGGACGGGGGAGTGGCTGCTCGACGGGATCGGATGTGACGAGGCGGTCGTCGTGCCGGTGGTCGTGGCAGGTGCCTGGTTCGGAGCCCTCGTGTTCGGGCGCCGCGGTGTGGCGCCGGGCTACGACGAGCCCGCTCTCGGCTTCATCCGCCGGCTGTCGTCATCGCTCTCGCTGGCGTACACGAGCGCCCGCGAGTACGAGTCAGAGCACCGCATCGCCGAGACGCTCCAGGAGTCCATGCTGCGCGTGGACTCGAGCGCGTCGGGGCTCGAGATAGGCTTCCTCTATCGCTCGGCGACGCTGAGCACGCGCGTGGGTGGCGACTTCTACGATGTCGTGCCCATGACAGACGGACGCGTGGGCGTGCTCATCGGAGACGTGTCGGGCAAGGGGCTCGACGCCGCTGTTCTCACAGCGCTCGTCAAGCACACCGTGCGGGCGTTCGCCTACGTCGACACCTCTCCGGCGCTCATCGTCGAGCGGGCCAACAAGGTACTCTCCGCCGCCGCGAAGCTCCCGGAGTTCGCCAGCGTCCTGCTGCTCGTGATCGAGCCGGACTCAGGCTCGGTGGCCTACACCTGCGCCGGGCACCCTGCGATGGTGCTCGTGCGCGCCGATGGGTCCATCGAGCGCCCCTCATGCGGGTCGCCGGTCATAGGCGCCTTCCCCGATCTGGAGTTCACCGAGGAGTCGCTCACGCTGTCGCCGGGCGATCGCGTCGTCTTGGTCACCGACGGTATCACCGAGGCGCGTCGGTCGAGCGGCGAGTTCTTTGGCGATGAGCGCCTCATCGACTTTCTCGGACAGTGCCCCGACGCGGACGTCGACGAGCTGCCGGCACGTCTCCTCGGGCACGTGCTGGCATTCACCGAGGGCCTGCTCACCGACGACATCGCGGTTGTCGCCCTGCGTCTGCCCTGACCTGTTGCTAGACTGGGTCGAGGAAGGGGTGGGTCCGTGCTGTCGTTTCTCGAAGTACCCATAGGCACCGGGGGAGTGGCGCGCTGTTCACGTTGTCCCGGCGGCGCTCAGCGCGATGCGCGTCCGTCGCACGCGGTCCTCGCTGACCTTCAGGCGGCGCGTGCAGACTCGGTTTGGTCTAGCGGACTCAACGTGGGGTTCGTCGGGTTCGAGCCGTTCGCCCATCCGGAGCTCCCCGCGCTCATCGGTGGGGCGGTCGACTCCGGTGCGCAGCGCATACGTCTGCGCACGGATGGCGGCGCTTTGGGCGTGGGCGGGAACGCTGCCGGCGCGTTTGGCGCGGGGGTGCGACACATCGAACTCGTGCTGCTTGCCGGGACGGCGTCTGTCCACGACTCGCTGACCGGGGCTCCCGGCCTGTTCGACGCGGCGCGCAACGGGATCGCGGCGTTTCGCGCGTACGCGGAGTCGTCGGGCGAGTCCGTGGCGATCACGGGCATAGTGCCGATCTGCGCGCACACGGCAGCGCACGCAGCTGCAGCCGTCGCGGTGCTCGCCGAGCTGGGCGCGGTCGCGGCAAGGCTCGATGTGACGTCCGATGCGCCTGCGGCCCGCGAAGCCGCGCTTGTCGCGCTTGAGACCGCCACGGTCAACGGGCTGCATGGATTCGTGACCGGTCGCGTTGCCGGCGCGTCGCCGCTCCAGCTCACAGCGCCTTGGAGGACGGTGGCTGTGGATGGGTGATCGTCTGGGCGTCTACCTGGCCGGCGTGAGCTCGCCGGGCTATCGCTCGCTCGCGATGCAGTACTTGCGCGCATCGCTTCTCGCTGACCCTCGCCTCGATCGTGTGGCCGTCCTTGGGGCCGAGTTCGACACGCGCACCGATCCGTGGTGGGTCGCCCACCGCATCCTTGCGCTCGACCCGCGCCCCGATGTGCTCGCGCTGCCGGTGTTGTGTTGGACCGCCACGCGCGTGTACGAGATCGCCCGCATCGTGAAGCTCGCCAACCCCCAGACCTACGTCGTGGTGGGTGGCCCGGAGGTCGGTCCCATCGCTCGTGATGTTTTGGGTGCCCAGCCGTGGCTCGACGCCGTGGTGACCGGTGAGGGCGAGATCGCCTTCCGCGAGCTGGTCCACGCGCTGAGTCGCGGCGGGGACCCGTGCGCGGTGCCGGGGGTGACCGCCCGCGACGGCGATCGCATCGTGGACGGCCCGCTGCTCGAGCCGATCGCCGACCTTGACACACTGCCATCGCCGTTCCAGGGTGCGACGCACGCGACCGACGGCTCCGCCTATGTCGAGACCTACCGCGGGTGCCCTCACCGATGCGGATACTGCTATGAGGGCAAGGGCTCCACGCGGATCCGTTCGTTCTCATGGGAGCGCATCGCCGCTGACATCGAAGCGGTCGCCTCGACGCCCGGCATGCGCGCCTTCAGCTTCATCGACCCGGTGTTCAACCTCACGCCTGATCGCCTGGCACGCCTCGCCGACATCCTCGAGCCCTGGGCGGCCCGCGGGGTCCGGCTACACACGATCGAGGTCGACATCGAGCGCGTTGACGACGAGCAGGCCGCCCACCTGGTGCGCGCCGGCGTGGTGAGCGTCGAGACGGGTCCGCAGTCCGTGGGGGCGGCCGCACTGGCCACGTGCCGCCGCGAGTTCGATCCGGAGCGCTTCCGTGCCGGCGTCGAAGCATGCAGACGCGCGGGCATATCGGTCGAGTGCGACCTCATCGTGGGACTTCCCGGCGACACCGTCGACAGCGTGCTGCAGGGCATGGACTTCGCGTTCGACGCCGACCCGGGCAAGGTACAGCTGTCCACCCTCCATGTGCTGCCCGGCACGGATCTGTGGGAGCGCGCCGGTGAGCTCGGCTTGACCTTCGACCCTCTGCCGCCGCACGAGCTCATCCAGACCCGCGACATCGCATTCGCAGACCTGCGGCGCCTCGAGACGTTGGGCAACGCCGCTTCCGCCGTCTATCGTGCACGTCTCCCACGAAAGGATCCCTCGTGACCCCGGTCTCCGCACGCGCCCAGGCCATCCGGCCGTTCGTCGTCATGGATGTCGTCGCCCGCGCCAAGGAGCTCGAGTCTCAAGGCCGAGACATCGTTCGGCTCGAGATCGGTGACCCTGATTTCCCCACGCCGGACGTGATCACGCGTGCGGCCGAGACCGCGATGCAGGACGGCAGCACGCACTACACCCAGTCGCTCGGCCTGCCCGACCTGCGCGATGCCATCACGGCGCACTACGGCGCCACCTACGGCGTCTCGGTCGACCCGGACGACATCGTGGTCACCCAGGGCACCTCGCCGGCCATGCTGCTGCTCTTCGGCGCCCTGCTCGACCCGGGCGACGAGGTCGTCATGCCGGACCCGTGCTACCCGGCCTACCCCAACTACGTGTCGTTCCTGGGCGGCGTCCCCAAGCTCATCCGGACCCACGCCGACGAGGGCTTCCGCTACCGGCTCGACGAGTTGCGCGCCGCCATCGGCCCGCGCACTCGCGCCATCATGATCACCTCGCCTAGCAATCCCACGGGCCACGTGCTCTCACCCGACGACATGAAGGCGCTCGCTCAGCTCGCCGAGGAGACCGGCGTCTACATCGCCAGTGACGAGATCTATCACGGACTGAACTTCTGTGGGCCCGACCACACCATCCTCGAGTACACGGATCGCGCCTTCGTGCTCAACGGCTTCTCCAAGGCGTACGCCATGACCGGGTGGCGACTGGGCTATCTCATCGCGCCGCGAGAGTTCGTGCGCCCCGCCGAGAAGATCCAGCAGAACTTCTTCCTCGCCGCGAACGCCTTCGTGCAGCAGGCCGGCGTGGTCGCGCTCACACAGGCGGGACCCGACGTGACCCGCATGCGTGAGCTCTACGACGAGCGCCGCCGTTTCCTGGTCCCGGCTTTGCGCGAGGCGGGGCTCAGGATCGACTGCGAGCCATGCGGGGCGTTCTATGTCTTCGCCGATGCCTCGGCGTGGGGGAGTGACTCGCTCGACCTGTGTCGCAGGATGCTCGAAGAGGCCGGGGTCGCCTGCGCGCCCGGCGTCGACTTTGGTCCGGGTGGCGAGGGCTTCTTGCGCTTCAGCTACGCGACGTCGATGGAGCGCCTGGAAGAGGGCGCGCGACGTATCGCCGAGTGGGGTTCGCGTCAGTCTCGGTAGGACTTCCGAAAAACCTGATGCAGGCAGACTGACCACCCGCCGATACCTCTGTGTGGGAAGGCAGGGAGCGGCGGCACTTGGTTCGTCCTTTGCTTGCTTTACCCCGTAGCATTCAGTGGGGTCGCGCCGCGGCCCCGGGGCGAGGGGACACGGCACCACGTGAGTACAGCCGATACCTGGAGCAAGGCGGATCTCCACATCCACTCCGACCATTCGGATGGAACCGCATCCATTCCCCAGATCATGGAGTACGTGCAGAACCGCACGGACCTCAAGGTCATCGCGATCACCGATCACAACACCATCGAAGGCGCGCTCTTCGCCAAGTCGCTCTCGGAGCTCTATGACTTCGAGGTGATCGTGGGCGAGGAGGTCTCCTCCAAGCAGGGCCATATCATCGGCCTGTATCTCACCGAGCACGTGCCGGCCGGGATGGAAGCGCGTGACACTGTTGCCGCGATCGAGGCGCAGGGCGGCATCGCGATCGTCGCCCACCCCTTCTCGAACCAGGGCGTCTTCGGACCGTTTGGGCGCAAGTTCTTCGCGAGCGCGGTCAATGACTGGGCGTTTCACGCGCTTGAGGTCTACAACTCGCTGCCGTTCCTCGTGTGGGCCAACAGCGTCGCCGCCAAGATGTTTGCCGGTGGGCACGGCATCGCCGCGACGGGTGGTAGTGACGCTCACTACGTCGAGGCGGTGGGCAAGGGCTACACGATCTTTCGCGGGACGACCGCCGAGGACCTGCGTGCGAGCATCGCTGCACTTGAGACGCGAGCGGCATCCACGCCCGAGGGTCTGTCGTTCGTGTGGCGCCTCGCGCGCAACTATCCGCGCATTCGCCAGCTGCAGTCGTGGAACTGGGAGCGCTGCAAGGCCCGCTAGGCGCCCGCTGGTGTTTCCAGCGCGGCTATTACTCGGCTGCGCAACTCCTCGATCACCGCGTCACTGTCGCGCCATGCCGCCATCGTGATGACTGCGACGCCCTCGTTCACTCGGGCCTGACGGACTGCGATCTCAAGGTCGAGCCGAGTCCCGAGCGTGTCGAGAGGAAACGTCGCCGGTACCACGAGAACGCGCTTCGCGCCCAGCGCCGCAAGGTGCCTGACCGCCGAGGTGACGTCGGGCTCGGTCCAGTCGTCCCATGCGATGCGCACCCAGTCCTCGGACAGTCCTCGATCGGCCAGGGCCATCCGAAGCCTGCTCAGAAACGCCATCTCCTGCTCGTCGAAGGAGCGGTGTCTTCTCGCTCGCTCCTCCGGTTGCCCGTGGCCGACCAGCACGACCCCTGTGGCGGCCGGGTCATCCACGCCGTGCATGATGCGTTGGGTGAGGGCCGAGATGATCCGTTCGGATGACCACAGGGCGCCCGTGGAGACGACCGTCACCCCGGACTCGCCCAGGCGAAGCTGTTCCACTGCGCCGCGCGCCATGTCCATGTGCATGGACTCTCCCACGGCGAGCACGCAGATCACGATTCGGCGGTACCCGGCCTGTGCCGCCAGGGCCACCACGTCGGCGAGGGAGCCGTCGCCCGAGCACGTCGCTGTCGACACATCAGCCGTGTCCGCGAGAGTCTCCTCGAGGTGCTCGGCCACCGCCCGAAGGCCGGCCATAGCGGGACTCACGTCACCTGCGGCCCGGTAGCGGGCCTTCTGACCGAAGAACAAGAGCGGCAACGCACCGACAGAGGGTTCGAGCAGCCCCTCGTCGGCCAGCGACTGCAGCATCTGAGCGGTGGCGCCGGGGTCGTAGTGAGCCGGCTCGGCGCAGGCGGTCAGGACGACCGCCGCACGATCGCGTGCGGGGGCTCCCTCGCGGCTCATCGTGGGATGACCCGCCTCGCGAGCGAGCCGATACAGAAGCGTTGAGGCGAGCGCATAGCCTCCGGCACCCGCGGCAAACACGAAGACGAGCGACCAGACGGCTGCTTCAGGGCGCTCGTAGTGAGCGGTCAATCTCGCTGACGCGGTGAATGCGCTCACCGCGCCGACGGATCCGATGATCGCCACCACAACTTCGAGGCGCCGACGCACGACGAGGATGCCCACGACGGCCGCGCCGGCCGCCAGCGCGCCCGCGATCAAAGCCAGCCATGTGAGTCGTGTCGGATCCACGGTCTCCTCCCTGGGGAAGATGATACTCGTTGACACATGACCCAACTCGGCCGACTTGCGAGGCGATACCCCAAGGGGTATAATTACGACTGTTCCAGACAGGTGATGGGAAGAAGGAGAAGCCGGATGAGTGCAGCGATGGAGATAACCGCCAAGTCGTTCGATGACGAGGTTCTGCTGTCCGACAAGCCCGTTGTCGTTGATTTCTGGGCCCCGTGGTGTGGCCCGTGCCGCATGGTGGCCCCTGAAGTGGACAAGTTGGCCGCGCGGGTGGGCGACGGAGCCAAGTTCGTGAAGCTCAACATCGACGAGGCCCGAGAGGTCGCCATCGAATACGGCGTCATGAGCATCCCCACGATCGCGAAGTTCGAGGGCGGCAAGGTGACCGCCACCGTGGTGGGCGCCCGTAACGCGGACGCGTTGTATCGGGAGCTGGGCCTGGGCGGTTAGACGCGGTCCACTACTTGACGCACGAGGAGTAGCGCAAGAAGACCTGTATTGCCTGGTCGATGACGTCGTTTCGAGACTGTGCGGCGTCATCGATCAGGCATTTTTGCATCGCGTGTCCCAAGACCGCCCGCGCGACATCGTTGAGCGTGGCCGTGGACTCCGTGACACCACGCAGCGCGCTCTCGCAGTCGCCTTCGGTCTCGATGACGTTTTGAACCGACTGCACCTGTGCCTCGAGGGTCTTGAGCTTCGCCTTGATGAACTCGGGTGAGGTGTCTCGGGGGGTTGCGGCTGCCTCGGTCGCCGCGCTCAGCTCCCGGTAGTGCAGGTAGACATCGAACGCGGCGGTGATGAGATCATCACGCGCAGTGAGCGACTCGTCCACAAGGCACGTCTTCATGGCGTGGCCGATGACGTGCATGCCCACCTGGTTGAGCGCGGACTTCACGGCCATGACCTGCGTGAGGACGGCCTCGCACTCCTTGCCCGACTCGATCATCGCGTGCAGGCCGCGGACCTGCCCCTCGAGGCGTCGAAGCCTGTTGACGATCTTGCGTCGCTCGTCCGCGTTGGGGACGGTTATGGGCGTGGGAATCTCGGGCATCTTAGGCTCCGGTTTGCTACCGTAGGTCGTACCGATACGTTCACTATGCCCCCTAGGGGTATCTAGCGCAAGCGTGTCCGAGAGAGGGGCGACGGGCTGTGGGCTATACCAAGACCAACGGCGCGGAGGTGGGTGCGAGCCGCATCAGGGAGATCCGCAGGGTGCTGTGGATCATCTTGTTCCTGAACCTTGGCGTCGCCCTGTCGAAGCTGGCCTACGGCACCTACATCCACTCCGCAGCGATGCAGGCGGACGGGTTCCACTCGCTGTTCGACGGCACGAGCAACGTCGTGGGGCTGGTGGGCATGGGACTCGCGGCGCGCCCCGCCGACCATGACCACCCCTACGGGCACAGCAAGTACGAGACGTACGCATCGGCCGCGATCGGCGCCATGCTCCTGTTTGCCGCGTATCGCATCGGCTCGAGCGCGGTTCAACAGCTGACAGGCGAGGCGGTGGCGCCCAACGTCACCGCTGCGTCGTTCGCCATCATGATCATCACGCTGTGTATCAACGTGTTCATCACCACGTACGAGCGTCGCGTGGGCAAGCGGTTGGGCTCGGAGATCCTCGTCGCCGATGCGAGCCACACGGCTTCAGACATCCTCGTCAGCCTGGGCGTCTTGCTCTCGCTCGCGCTGGTCAAGATCGGCGAGGTGACCGGGAACGACCTTCTGCTCAAAGCCGACCCCATCGTGGCAGGCCTTGTCGCGATCGCGATCGTGTACACGGCGTGGGGCGTGTTCAAGCAGGCCAGTGCAACGCTGTCCGACTCTGCCCGCATCCCTGTCGCCGACATCTGTGCCGTGACGATGTCGGTCGCGGGAGTCTTGGGCTGTCACCACGTGCGCACGCGCGGTTCCGAGGCCGAGGTCTACGTCGATCTGCACGTGCAGGTGGACGAGACCCGTACCGTGGCTGACGGACACCGCATCGCCGAGGACGTGGAGCGCACCATCGCCACGGAGTTCCCGCAGGTCGTCGACGTGATCGCACATCTCGAACCCTACGACGAGTACCAAGCGAGCAAGACCCAAGCGGAGCTCGATGCACGCACAAGCTAAGGCCGACCGGCTCAAAGGATACGGGCTCGCGCTGCTGGCTGCGACGTGCTGGGCGAGTGGCGGGCTGATGGCGAAGTGGCTGTTCAGTCAGCCCTCGCCCGAGACCGCACAGTGGCCGTTTCCTCCGCTCGGGATCACCATCGAGCCCACGGTCCTGTCCGCGGGTCGTGCCCTGTCCGCGTTCGTGCTGCTCATCGCATACCTGCTCTTCGCCCAGCGCGACGCCTTGCGTGTCGAACGCAAGGACATACCGTTTCTCGCAGTATTCGGCGTGGTCGGGCTTGCCGGCGTGCACTACACCTACTTCAAGACGATCTCGCTCACGAGCGTGGCGACCGCGATTCTGCTGGAGTACATGGCGCCGGTCATCGTGCTGATCGTGAGCGTGCTGTTCTTGCGCCACAAGCTCACCTGGACGCTTCCCGCGGGTGTGGCGCTGTCGGTCAGCGGCTGTGCGCTCGTCGTCGGTGCCCTGAGCGGGGAGGGGCTCGCCGTCTCGCCGGCCGGTATCGCGTGGGGTCTGACCTCGGCGGCGTTCTTCGCGACGTACTCCCTCATGGGCAGTGTGGCGGCCCGCCGGTTCAGGCCATTCACGACGCTGGTCTTCGGTCTGGGGTTCGCGGCGGCGTTCTGGCTTCTCGTGCTGGGTCCGATGAAGGTGCTCAGCGCATTCGCGGACCCCGGGACCGCGGCAGCGGTGCTGTTCATGGCCGTTGTGAGCACCATCATCCCGTTCGGCGCCTTCCTCGTCGCGTTGCGGCTCATTCCGCCCACCAACGCCACGGTCACCTCGACGGTCGAGCCCGTGATCGCGGGTCTGGGTGCCTTCCTGCTCTTTGGTGAGGCGCTCACGGTGTCTCAGCTGGTGGGCGGGGCGATGGTCATCGCGGCGATCGCGGTCATACAGCTGCCCGAGAAGGACCCGCTCCCCACGATTCCTCCACAGGAGTAGGCGTCAGAGACCTCCCAGAAAGTGGTATGATTCTTGCAGAGGGTCGCGCTCCCGATGCGGCCCGCGAGTACCACGGGAGGGGGCGGCAATGGATCTCCAGCAGCGCCCCGAGCTGCGCCAGAAGGTGACACTCTCGCCCCAGGTCTACCAGGGGCTGAACATCCTCGCGATGCCCGTCGCCGAGCTTCAGCAGCTCATCGAAGTCGAGATGCTCGAGAACCCGGTCCTCGAGGTCGACGAGACCGACAGCGAGCCCGTCGAGGGCGAAGAGCCCACCGAGGACTCCGCCGAGGATGAACGATCCTGGGACGAGTGGATCGAGATGTACGAGGATCTCGACCAGATAGAGACCACGTCTCCTCGCGATCCAAACGCCGAGCAGGCCAACACCGAGGAGTTCGTCGGCGGCGTTCAGAGCTTTGACGACTATCTACTCGACCAGCTCGCGCTGCTTGACATCGATGAGGACACACAGCACGCAGCCCAAGCCGTGATCGGCTCGCTCGACCACGACGGATTCTTCAGGGGCTCACTCGCCGAGGTCGCAGCGCTCGTGGGTGTCGATGAGCAGGCTGCCGAGGCCGGCTTGAAGGCGGTCCAGCAGCTCGATCCGCCCGGTGTCGCTGCCCGTGACCTTGCCGAGGCGATGTGCCTCCAGATGGAGTTCCTGGGCATCGACGAGCCGCTTCTCATGCGTATCGTGAAAGAGCATCTCGACGACATCGCATCGAACCACTTCCGCAAGGTCGCTCGTGCCCTCCGTGTCGATGAGGCAGAGGTCCGCCGGCTCGTCGAGATACTCAAGGCTCTCAACCCGCGTCCTGCCGGTGCGTTCTCGCCCGGTCCGTCGCCAGGCTACATCGTGCCGGACGTGACGCTACGGCGTTTCGACGACGACTGGCTCATCATCCCCAACAACGAGGCGCTGCCCACGTTGAGGGTGTCTCCGCGCTACCGCGCCATGCTCAAGACCGGATCGACCGCCGACGACGAGACCAAGCGCTATCTCAAGGACAAGATCCGATCGGCGGAGAGTTTCATCAAGAATGTCGATCGCCGCAAGGACACCGTCAGCCGGATCACCGAGATCATCATCGACGTCCAGCGTGACTTCTTCGAGGACGGCAAGGGCCCGCTCAGGCCCCTGCGGCTCGAGGACGTGGCGGTGGAGATCGGTGTGCACCTGTCGACGGTGTCGCGAGGCGTGACCGGCAAGTACATGGCCACGCCGTACGGACTGTTCGAGCTCAAGCACTTCTTCAGCGGCGGCTACCGCACCGCGCAGGGGATGGACGTCGCCGCCACCACGATCAAGCAGCGGCTGCGTGACTTGGTCAAAGCCGAGGACATCGCCAAACCACTCTCCGATCAGAAGCTCGCCGAGATCCTGTCGGACGAGGGCGTGACCGTCGCCCGCCGCACCGTCGCCAAGTACCGTGAGGAGCTCGGCATCGAACCCTCGTGGGCGAGGCGCCGTCGATGACGCCTGAACGGATAGGGTTGCCTCGGCGCCCTGCACCGCGCTCCAACGGTGAGGACGTGGGCGATGCCGCACGCTCGCGAGACGTGCGAGCCATCGCTGTCATCGCTGTCATGCTCGTGTTCATCACCATGCTGCATCTGTTCACCAACGTGGTTCCGGGCAGTATCCCGCTTCACCTCCTCTACCGGCGCCTGTACTTCATCCCGGTCATCTATGCCGCGTGGGTGTTCGGCAAGCGGGGAGGGGTCATCGCCGCGACCGCAGCGTCGGTGCCGTTCATGATCCATGCGGAGCTGTCGCTCAACTCGCAGCTGGGGTTGGGGTTCGACAACGCGATCGAAGTCGCTTCGTACTTCTTGATCGGTCTGCTCTTTGGTGCGGTCCGCGACATCGAGGAGGCCAAGACGCAGGATCTGCGTCAGGTGTCGCTTCAGCTCGAGGAGGCCTACCGCAAGCTGGAAGAGCGCGCGATCCAGCTCATCAACGTGCAGGACTACACCTCATCGATCCTGCGCTCCATCACCTCGGGAGTGCTCACGGTGGGCCCTGACGGCTCGGTTGCGACCGCGAACCCATCAGCCGAGCGAATGCTGGGCATGTCCGAGTTCGAGATGGTGCCCAAGCCCATCGGTGCCATCTTCCGCGACGACGCCGGCCTGTCGGCCGACGTGGCCAAGGTGCTCTCCGGCCGGATGCCTCTCGCGCTGCGCGAAGCCACGCTGGTCACTCCCAACGGCACGGAGCTTCACGTGCAAGCGTCCACGTCCCGGATGAGGGCGGTGGGTGGAAGCGTTCTTGGCGCCGTCGTGACCCTCGAGGACGTATCCGACATCAAGGCGCTCACCGATCAACTCATCCGGGCCGACAGGCTGGCGGCGATGGGTGAGCTCACGGCCGGTGTCGCTCACGAGGTCCGAAACCCGCTCGGCGTCATCCGCGCGAGCGTGCAGTTGCTCGAGGACGCGAACTGCGATCCGGTGCGCATCCATGATGCGGCAGAGGTCATCAAGCAAGAGATCGACCGGCTCGACAAGGTCATCAAGGCGCTGCTGGACTTCGGTCGCCCGAGCAAGCCAACGCTCGTGGACACCGACCTTGCGAGCGTGTTGGAGGACGTGGTGCTGTTCACCAACCGGTTCGCTCGGCAGGCCGATGTCTACATCACGCTGGAGGCTCCCGAAGACCTACCCCGGGTGGCCGGAGACCCCGATCAGCTCAAGCAGGTGTTCTTGAACCTGGTCACCAACGCGGTCCAAGCGATGGATGAGACCGGCGGAGCGATCTCGATACACGCCGCCGGGGACCAGGACTACGTGGTCGTCTCGGTGGTCGACGACGGGCCCGGCATCGATCCCAACGACCTCAGCAAAGTGTTCGACCCCTTCTTCACCAAGCGCGCCGAGGGTACGGGGCTTGGTCTCACGATCGTGCACAGGATCATCGATGAGCATGACGGGCACATCGAAGTGGAAAGCTCTCGGGAGGGGACCACGTTCACGGTCACCCTGCCCGCCTCCATGGACTGACACGGAAGGACTGGACAGTGAAGCGGATTCTCATCGTCGACGACGAGAAGAACATGCGTTGGGTGTTGGGCCAGGCTTTGAGCAAGGAAGGGTTCGAGGTCGCTGAGGCGTGCGACGGCAAGGAGGCTTTGGCCTCGGTGGCCGAGCAGGAACCCGACGTGATGGTCCTCGACCATCGCATGCCGGCTCCCGATGGCATGGAGGTGCTGCGCCGACTCCGCAGCCAAGGCGCCTCGTTCCCGATCATCATGCTCACCGCGCACGGCAACGTGGCGACGGCCGTCGAGGCCATGAAGGCGGGCGCGAGCGAGTATCTGACCAAGCCGTTCGACCTCGAGGAGCTCAAGCTCGCCATCGACAAGGCGATGCAGTACCGCGACCTTGCCGCCGAGGTGGAGCGTCTGCGTGAGGAGATCCACAAGGAGTACGACGTCAGCGGCATCGTGGCGTCGGACGGCCGTATGCTCGAGGTTCTCGACACCGTTCGCAAGGTGTCACCCACGAACGCAACCGTCATGGTCTACGGCGAGTCAGGTACCGGCAAGGAGCTCATCGCCCGCGCCATTCACGACCTGTCCGACCGCTCGACCAAGCCGTTCGTGTCGGTGTCTGCCGGTGCGCTGCCTGAGACCCTGCTCGAGAGTGAGCTCTTCGGCTACGAGAAGGGCGCGTTCACGGGGGCGACGCAGGCCAAGCCCGGTCGTTTCGAACTGGCCAACGGAGGCACCCTCTTCCTCGATGAGATCGGCGACATCTCGCCTGCCACTCAGGTCAAGCTGCTGCGCGTGCTGCAGGAGCGCCGATTCGAGCGGCTTGGCGGGACCCGCTCCATCGACGTCGATGTGCGCGTCGTCGCGGCCACGAACCGCGATCTCCAGCAGCTCATCGCCGACGGGGAGTTCCGAGAGGACCTCTTCTATCGCCTCAACGTCGTTCCCGTCACACTGCCTCCGCTTCGCCAGCGCCCCGGCGACGTTCCGCTCCTGGTCGCGCACTTTCTCGAGAAGTTCAACGCGGGCAAGAAGGCGCTGTCCGGCGATGCCATGCAGGCGCTGGTGACCTACCAGTGGCCGGGCAACATCCGCGAGCTTGAGAACACCATCGAGCGTATCGTCATCCTGTCGCACGGCGATGAGATCGGCGTGGACGACCTCCCTGCCGAGGTGCGTGCCGGACTTGCAGGCATCGAGCGCAGCGTGAGTGGCTTCGCTCTCCCCGAAGACGGCGTGAACCTCGAGGAGGTCGAACTGGACTTGGTGCGCCAGGCGCTCGACCGCACGGGCAACAACGTGCCCAAGTCGGCGAAGCTTCTCGGTCTGACCACCAAGACACTCGAGGCTCGGATGCAGAGGCTGGGTCTGTAGCCCGCTGGCACACGTGTTGCACTTCTGTGGCGTGGCACCCCTGCACGCTCGGAGACACCGTTGACCGCTCGCTCGCTCATCCGTTTTACGTTCGCCGCCCTTGTCGGCGGAGCGTTCGGCATGCTCTTCGTCGTGGTTGCCCGCCTTGTGGGTCCTGAGGCGGAGCTGCACTCGACCATCGCCGCCAGCCTTGGGTGGATTCCTCCGGTGGCTGCCGGGCTGGTGATCGGTGTCGCCGTGCTGCTGTTGGGCTCCGGGCGGTCGCGTGATCGCAGCGTCGGCCCCGATCTTCAGACACGTTCGTGCACGGAGTGCGGCCAGGACGTCGGTCAGGACTGGCGTTTGTGCCCTCACTGCGGAGCGCGTCTCGACGATCAGCAGCAGGCCTAGCCCAGCGCTCGATTCACCCGCGTTCAGGTTGCCTCCCGGGCGGCGTTGTTGGCACACTGCTCGCACCGTGTCGGTCGTGCCGAGGATGCTCGGATACACCAAGGAGGACTACCCCATGGCTCAGAAGACCTCTCGTTTCGTCACATCCGGACTGCACTGCAGCTCGTGCTCGATGCTCGTCGATATGACGCTCACCGACCTGGCCGGCGTCGAGTCGACCAAGACGGACCACGCCACCGGCTTGACCGTGGTCACCTACGATGACGCTGTCGTCACGCCTGAGGCGATCATCTCCGCGATCCAGGGTGCCGGTTACGAGGCAGACCTGGAGGCCTGACGCACTGATGTTCGCGAATCGACCGGCCATCCACGACGTAGCCAGGCCAGGTACCACCGCGTATCTCGCCGTTGCGGCACTTTCCGCGCTCGTCGTGGTGGCCGGTTACTCGTTCGCCGCATCGCACCAGCTTGTCGATTCGGCGCGTCAGGGGATGCGATCCGCGGCCTATGCGGGCACGCTGTATGACCCCGCGACCACGGTGTACGCTCAGCAGAAGGTGTTGTCTCAGCCCGTGCGAGCGCTGCAGGTCAGCGGCGAGCAGCGTGTCGACATAGACGCATCGCGCGGATACCTCACGCCCAATCACATCACGGTACGTGCGGGCGAGCCCGTCGAAGTCGTGTTCTCCGAGGGCGAGGGGTGCACCGAGTACGTCAAACTCGAGGCCTTGGGACTGTCGTTCCGGTTGACGGAGGGCGGCACCGTGATCAGGTTGCCCGGACTTCGGCCAGGCGTGTACCCGCTCAGCTCAGTGTCAGGCCAAGCGTGCGGTGTCATAGTCGCGGAGTAAGTTGCATACCGATACCCCAGAGGGTATGCTGTTCTGCGTCCACCGTCGCTTTGTTCGCTGAGGAGTGTGTGCCTCGATGCCGCTGGCACTATCGGTTCTGATCGCGTTCGCTGCGGGTGTTGTCTCGTTTCTGTCGCCGTGCGTCCTCCCGCTCATTCCGGGATACCTCTCGTTCATGACAGGCCTGACCGCCGCTGAGCTGCGAGACGCGCAGACCTCCACGAGCAAGGTACTCGTTCCGTCACTCATGTTCGTCGCCGGCTTCACGTTCATCTTCGTGTCGCTTGGCGCGACCGCCTCGGTGCTGGGTCAGTTCCTGTCCGAGTACCGCGTGATCATCGAGAAGGTGGGAGGGCTAGCGGTCATCGGCTTCGGGGTGCTGATGCTCGGCATCATCAAAGTGCCGTGGCTCTACGGCGAGGCCCGGGTGGACATGGAGCGTTCGCGCAACTTCGGCAGGGGAGCGGCGCTTGTCATGGGAATGGCGTTCGCCGCCGGCTGGACACCATGCGTGGGGCCGATCCTCGCCTCGATCCTGGCCCTCGCAAGCTCCTCGGAGTCGGTGGGTCAGGGCGCGTTGCTTCTTCTCGTCTACTCGTTGGGTCTCGGGGTGCCCTTTGTGCTGGTGGCGGTGTTGTTCGGGCGCCTGGGAGTGGTGATGAGGTGGCTCAACAAGCACTCGCTGATCATCAACCGAGTCGCCGGTTCGCTGCTGATAGTGGTGGGAGTGCTGATCGTCACCGGCCGGTTGGGTGTCTTGGCGTCGTGGCTGTTCAACTTCGTGCCCGCGATCGAGGTCCCGCTGCCCGGCCTGACCGGATGATGCTTCCAGTTCGCTATCGCGTGTCAGGCGCTTGCAGTACGATGTAGTCGCAGGTCACGCGGGGGACGCGTGGCTCCTCGACGGGGTGGAGACGGGTGGCTGCGAAACTGCGCACACCAGGGGGTCTCGCCGCCCGCATCGTCCGCGTGACGCTCCTCATCGGAGCAATCACCGTGACCACTGCGGGAGCGGTGGCGCTTGTCTCCACTTCCCGGCTTTCCGTTGAGAAGGCCGAAGGACGTGACGTTCTTGCGGTCCAGTTCATCGAGGACCGCACTGAGAGCGAGCTTCGCGACCTTGAAGGCTACCTCGCTGATGTTGCCTTCCAGATGGCGCAAGAGAGCTCACCGCAGAAGATGACCTCACGGTTCACGATGATGCTCGCGCGCAAGCGCGGGTCTCTTGACGCTGCCTACCTCGTTCGGCCCGACGGCTCGGTGGTCGCATCGATGCCGGGAGCGGCGCCGATCTCATCGATCGCCTCGGAGCCCGTCTTCAGCGATATCGCTCATGGGCGCACGGGATACATCGCGCACGCCGGGACCGGGTCGAAGAGTCGCTCGGACCTGTGGTTCGTCCGAACCCTCGTATCGTCGGCGGGCCGCCCGGTGATTCTCGTGGCAAAGGTCGACACCGGCTTCTTGGGCGGCATCGTCAGGGAGGTATCAGCGCAGCTGAGCGGCCGGACGGTGGCGGTTCTCGATCGCGGCAGCATCATCGCGAATTCGGGGGCGAGTTCACCGCAGCTCTCACGCGCACGCTGGACGCCGGTGACGGCGGGCAGTGGACGGGTGACCGTACCCTCCGTCGACGGCACACCGCTGGGCGGCCAGTACAACGACATCCAGGGCCTTGACGGTATCGACTGGCGCATCATGGTGGTCGAGCCGGCGCAAGTTGCGATGCGCGACACGATGCGCGCGGTGACGCCCGCCGTCATGGTGCTGATCTTCGGCGGCGTGGTCGCCATCGCTGCCGCCTGGGGCGTCTCGCAGCGTCTCGTGCGGCCTCTGCGGGACCTTGAGGGTGCTGCGCGCAGCGCGGCGGCCGGTTCCTACGTCAAGCCGCTTCCCGTGGGTCGCGCTGATGAGATCGGCGCAGTGTCTGAGGCGTTCAACGATCTCGCGCTGCGCCTCAATGCCCTGCACGATCTTTCGCAACTGCTCGCGAGCGCCTCACAGGTCGACCAGGTGCTCGACGGCATCCTCTCGGCGATGGGGCACATCGTCGGACCCGGCGGGGCGGCGATCTACCTGGTCGAAGGCGACGGGTCACTGCTGACGCCGGTTCGAACGCGAGGCATCGATCTCGCGGCCGCGGAGCCGGTGAAGGTCGACGTCGGGGGCTGGTTGGCCCGCGCCTTGTACTCGTCCTCGCCGGTGGACCTCATCGGCTCACCCGCTGAGTTCTCGGCAGAGCTGCCCGGGCTTGCGGGTTCCCATTCCTCGGCATTGGCGGCCCCGTTGCTCGCCGGTCATGAGGCGCTCGGCGTGGTCGTCGTCTTGCGAGACGCCGGCCAAGAGGCCAGTGAGGCCGAGCGGGAGATGGTGCGCACATTCTCGGCTCAGGCTGCGGTCGCAGTGCAGACCTCACGCCTGTTCGAGGAGGAGAGTGCGTCTCGGCAGGTGGCCGAGGCGCTGCGCGCCGTCGCGGAGGAGCTGGTGCGGCCGGACGGGCTCGGCAAGGCCCTGGGTGTCGTCGAGTGGATCATCCGCGACGTGCTGTCGGCGCCGTTCGCAAGCATCCTGCTGGTGGACCGAGCAGCGCTTGGCCTGCCTGACGATCCGGCTCGCGGCCGCGACCCCGAGTTCCTTGCCGCGGGCCTCAGGGTGTTGTCCCGAGGCGATGGAAACCCGGTCGTTCACATGCTGGGAGACGGGCCGGAGGGTGACCGTTTGCTGGTCGAGTTCGATGCTGCGGAGCTACTCGTGGTTCCCGTCGGCCTCGACACAGATCATGGTGCGGTGATGATGATCGCCCTCTCCGCGGCGGACCACACCGGCAAGTCGCTTCGGATCGCCTCGGCGTTGGCCGACGAGCTCGAGCTCGCACTCGACAACGCGTTCTTCTACGAACGTGCCCTGACGCGCGCCGCGAACCTTGAGACGATCTTCCGCATCAGCCAGGCCGTGGGCTCCTCGTTGCAGGTCAATGTCGTCCTCAACCGAGTGCTCGACGTCGTCCAAAAGATCCTTTCGGCCGACTCGGTCGCGTTGCTGCTGCACGATTCACGCAAGGGCTCGCTTGCGACCTCGATGGCGCGCGGTGCGGTGCCGCCCTCGGTCCTCTACCTCGAGGTCAAGCCGGGTGAGGACCTGCCCGGTCACGTGTTCAAGACCGGACAACCGGTATCGGTCAGGGACCTGCACGCGAGCATGGACGGGCTCGCGGGCTCTGCGGCAAGTCACGACTTGCGCTCGCTGCTCGCAGTGCCGCTCATGGCGCGCGGGCGGCCCATCGGCGTGCTCATGGTCTTCTCGGTGCGACCGGGTGCGTTCGCCGATGAGGACCTGAACATGCTGCAGACCTTCGCGACGCAGGCCGCGCTCGCGATCGACACTGCGAGTCTCTACAGCCGAGAGCACGACGTGGCCCAGACTCTTCAGAGGTCGATCCTTCCGGGGGCCCTTCCCGAGTTCGCCGAGATCAGGGCGGCAGCGGAGTATCGGCCTGCAGGTGGTGACGCCGAGATCGGCGGTGACTACTACGACCTGTTCAGAGCGCCCGACGGAGCGATATGGTTCACCATCGCCGATGTGTGCGGCAAGGGGGTCAGGGCGGCGACCAAGACGTCGATGATCAAGTACTCGGCGCGCGCATTGGTGTCCGCCGGGTTGGGGCCCGCTGAGGCTATGTCCCAACTCAACCGTTTCGTGGGTGAATCGGGAGATGCGAGCGACATCGTCACGTCGTGGCTCGGCCGCCTCGATCCGCACTCCGGAGAGCTGGCATGGGCCGATGGCGGACATCCGCCTGCGGTACTGCGCCGTGCTGACGGTACCATCGAGCGCCTGGGGGTCACCGGGCCGCTGCTCGGCGCCGCGATCGACGCAGCGTATGCGGAGAAGAGCGTGCGGTTGGGTGAAGGTGACGCGGTGCTCCTCTATACCGACGGCGTGACGGAGGGTCGGTTCGAGGGCGAGTTCTTTGGCGAGGAACGGGTGGATCAGGTGTTCGGCGCGTCGATTCGCGCTATCGATGCGCCCGCGGACCTGCTTCGTGCGGTCCAGTCGTTTGTGAGGGTGGGACTCAAAGACGACGTGGCGGTTCTGGTGGTCGAGATTGCGGGTACCATCGTCAAGACACACGACGGCCCGCATGAAGGGTTCGGCACATAGATGACGCAATTCGAGATCTCTCAAGAGGTCGGACCCCGTGCCTGCGTGGTGCGGCTTGCCGGTGATATCGACGTCGCGGTGGTGCCTGAACTCCGCGAGCGGCTTGATACCGCACTCAAGACCGGCTCCCGGAACGTGGTGCTCGATCTGAGCTGTGTCGACTATGCCGACAGCTCGGCGCTCGGGCTTCTCGTGTGGCTCGATCACATGCTCAAACCGGTGGGCGGCCGTCTCGTCTTGGCTGGGGCGACCAAGGACGTGGGGCGCATTCTGGAGCTTTCAGGTCTGGTATCGGTCGCTGAGTCCGTGGGCATGTCCGCAAACGTCGCAGCTGCGCTCGAAGGTCTCGAGCTGCCCTTTGCGCCCGCCTCGTTGCTGTGGCGCGAAGACCTCACGATGACTCCCGACGTGAACCGCCTGAGTGAGACCCGGGAACGAGTGTGCGATCTGATCGTACCGCTCGGCTTTCCTGACTCCGCGCTCTTCGACATCAAGGTCGCGCTGGGCGAGGCACTTGCGAACGCTGTGCGCCATGGATCCCCTGGCACGGGCGAGGGGCACGTGGGTATCGGCGTCATCGCGTTCGAAGACCGGGTCGTGCTCGAGGTCATGGATGCCGGTCAGGGCTTCGACGGGGTACACGCGGGCAACGATGACCTCTATGCCCCCGGTGGACGCGGCGTCATGTTCATGCGTGCGCTCATGGACAACGTGGAGTTCGATGTCTCGCCGCTGGGCGGCACGCTGGTTCGGCTCACCAAGCACCGAGCGGCGGTGGGTTGATGCCCCGACGTCGCTCCGACAAGCGACGTATTCTGATCGTGGGCGACACGCTTGGCGGACTGTCACGCTCCGTAAGCGACGCGCTGTACCGCTATCACCGGTCGGTCTTGGCTGACCACTGTGATGCCGAGACGATCGACTTCTTCGAAGAGGTGTTGCCCGCCACCGCGGTACTCGCTCGCATCGCCTACGGCCATGACGAGGCCTTCCTGCCCGCGCTGACGGGCACGTTGGAGCGAGCCCGTCAGGTCTGCGTGTTCGGCAACGTCATGCAGGAGCTCGAGTCGAGCGGACTCGAGCGTGCGGTTGCGCTGCTCGGCAGGGTCCGTCCTCACGCGGTCATAGCGACCTCGTCGCTTGCGGCCGCGGTGTGCGCCGAGGTCTCGCCGGCGGGGGTGCCGGTCTTCCACGTGCTGACCGACATGAGTCCTCGGCTGACCTGGCTGCACCCTGACGTGAGGCTGTTCTTCGTACCCACCAAAGAGGTCCGTGAGGAGCTGGTGGTGCGCGGTGTCGCGTGGGACCGCATCATGGTCACGGGCATTCCCGTCTCGGAGCGCACCACCAAGGCCCATGCGGCGACCGGGTGCCGCGCTGAGCTGGGGCTCAGTGACCGTTTCACCGTCACGATGTCGGCGGCGGCCGGAGAAGTCGACGCCGCGGCGATCGCGTTGGGTCTGAGTGCGGCCGGGATCCAAGTGGTGGTCGTCTCGGCCGACGAGCGCGCGGCTCGTCGTCTCGAGGGTGTGGGTTCGCCCGGTCCCCTGAGACTGGTGGGAGACACGGCGTCGCGAGCACTCTCGATCAAGGCGGCCGATGTGGTCTGTGCCCGTATGGGGTCGGCCTCCCATGCGGAAGCATTAGCGCTGGGAGTGCCTCTGGTCATCTATAATCCGATTGCGGGGCAGGAGAGGTTCAACGCTGACCAGCTCGTCAACGCGGGCGTCGCTTTGGTGGCGCGCGATGACGAGGATGCGATCGACAAGGTCCGCTACCTTTCCAGTCACCCCGAGCGGCTCGCTCAGATGAGGGGCAATGTTTCAGAGATGGGGCGGCACAACGCGTGCCAGCAGGTGTGCGAGCGAGTTCGGGCGATGATCGCCGAGGAAGGATGACCATGGAGCTGTGGGACGCATTCGAGCGACGCCGGTCGGTGAGGACCTTTGGCCCGGGTACGCCCTCCCGCGAGCAGGTCGCCAAGGTGCTGTCCGCGGCAAGCCTCGCACCTTCGTCGCGTAACTCTCAGCCGTGGCGCTTCCATGTGGCCACCGGCCAGGTGCGCGAGAGGGTGGGGACCGTGGTCGCGCAGACGACGGTCCATCTCGCTGAGTTCGCTGAGCTTCTCGGCCCCGAGGGCATGGAGTTCCTTGTGGGCTGGTACTCCACCCTCGGCGACGCCCCCATCGTGGTGGGCGTCTCAGCACCGATGATCTCTGATGACTTCGAGAGCACCAACACCCTGCTCTCGGTGGGCGCGGCGATAGAGAACGTGCTGCTTGCGGCCACCGATGAGGGCATCAGTGTGTGCAACGTGACCTTCTCGTGGTGGGTTCGCGATGAGCTGCGCGATGCCTTCGGTGTCGATGAGGGCAGACAAGTCGTGGCCGTGATCGCCATGGGCTACTCGGACAATCCGCCACTCGTGCCCATCGAGCGCCAGACCGACATCATCGACTGGCTCGAGTAGGCGATGACGCTCCGAGCGGTCTTCTTCGACGTGGGCAACACGTTGCTCTATCCCTATCCGAGCGTGTCTGCGGTGGTGCGCGAGATACTGCTCGACGAGGGCCACTGTCACGACATCGCGGCCATCGACGAGCACATGCCGTTGGTGGACGAGTTCTACGAGGATCGCTACCGCGAGGACGACACGTTCTGGACGAACGAGGAGGAGACCTCGGCCGTGTGGGTGGGCATGTACTCGCTGCTCTGTCGCAAGCTGGGTATCCATGCCGACGCCGAGCGCATCGCACACAGGGTCTACGATGAGTTCGGCCATGCCGAGCGGTGGCGCGCCTACGACGACGTGAGACCAGCGTTCGACCGTCTCACCGAGCGCGGCATCCGTCTGGGCCTCATCTCGAACTGGGACACCCGGCTGGCGGGACTCATACTCGGCCTGGATCTGTGCGACAAGCTCGACGTGGTGGTCTCGTCGGCCGAAGTGGGGCTTCGCAAGCCGGACCCTCGGATATTCGAACTGGCGTGCGCTCGAGTCGGGGTGGCCGCCGACGAGTCGGCCCACGTGGGCGACCACCACTACGCCGACGTGCTCGGGGCTGAGTCTGTGGGAATGACCGCGGTGCTGATCGATCGGCATGATGGCGAGCATCCCGGGCACGAGCGGTTCATCCGTTCGCTCGATCACATCGAAGCGGTTCTCGGCATCGACGGGTAGGTGTGCAATGCGCGGAGCGGTTCGCTGGGTGACGTTGGTGCTCGTGCTGTGTGTCTGTGCCGCGGCTGCCGTGGCCGCGTATCGTCTCGCAGGTGTCTCGTGGGACAACGTGGTGAGCTACCGGTCGCCCTACGTGCAGGCCGAGCTGCCTGCCGCTCGTGGGGGGAGCGCAGTTGCCTCGCGAACGGTCGTGGTCATAGTCGACGGCCTCCGGTATGACGCGTCGCGTGATATGAAGACCCTTGAGAGCCTCCGGTCGTACGGTGCGGATCTGAAGCTCACAGCACCCCAACCTTCGCTGAGCTATCCCAACTGGACGACGCTGCTGTCCGGCGCTCCGCCTTCCGTGAGCGGCGTCGTGACCAATTGGCATGAGGGTGCGGCGCCGGTCGAGACGTTGTTCGACACCGCCCGGCGCGCCGGGGTGAGCACGGTCTTCTCGGGCCCTGAGGACTTCGAGCAGCTCTACGGGGTCAAGAGCAAGACCACCGCGACGTTCATGAAGAAGTGGGACGAGCAGTACCTGTCGGGTGAGTACATCGATGCCGCGCTCAGGATGGCTCGCGAGCGTCACCCCCGGCTGATCATCGTGCACCTGCCCGACGTCGATGAGGCGGGTCACTCCAACGGGGGCGGATCCGCCGCATATGCGGATACGGTCGCTCGGGTGGACGGCGACCTCGGTCGGCTGGTCAACGGACTTCAGGATGGCTCCACGACGTTTCTGATCACCGCCGATCACGGGCATATCGATCACGGCGGTCACGGCGGCTGGGAGCCCGAGGTCGTCGGCGTACCCTGCGTGGTCGCGGGCCAAGGCGTTCGAGTGGGTGCGGGCGACGGACGCTCGGAGCAGGTTGCGTCCACAGTCGCGCTCTTCGCGGGGATCGCGTCGCCGCGCTTCTCGACCGCGCCGCCGCTCTCTGTCATCGGCACGCCGCCGGCCAATGGCGTGCAGGCCAACGACGACGAGTTGGCGGCGTTCGAATCGGCCTACATCGACATCGTGATCAACCCGGCACCGGGAGTGGAACTCGCGCGGCCCACGGACACCGGCACGGGGGGCGTGACCGAGGCCCGTAAGACGCGTCTCGACTACGACCGCGGCCAGCGACTCACCTACGGTCTCGCATTCATGTTCGCGGCGTTCGTGGTAGCCGCCGCGATACTGCTCGTCTCAAGGCCCGCGGCCGGTGCCGCGTTCGCCGGCGTCGTTGGCTACTACGCGGTCTACAACGGGCTGTTCTTCCTTGTGCACGGCTACCGGTGGTCGCTCTCCGCGTTCAACTCCGAAGATCTCATCGGGCAATGGATGAATATGCGGATCGTCGAGGCGGCTGTCGCCTTGTTGGTGGGCGCCGCGATCGCGGGCATGGTCTATCCGCTGCTGCGCGATCATCCCAAGGGTCCGCGAGGCGCGTTCCTCGCCGGGTGGCTCACACTGGGTCCGACCGTGGCGCTCGCCGTCATCGCCACGTTCGCCGTGCAGGTAGGCTGGTTCATCTGGGCATGGGGCATCACGCCCACCTGGGATCTTCCTGATCTCAAGTGGGCCTTCAAGTACGACCTCGACCTCGTTCAAGTCACCGCGGTGGGCTTCGCCGCGCTTCTGGCCCCGCTCGTCACCTACTTGGTGGGGCGGTATCATCCCAACGTCCGCGTACCGAGATCCAAGGAGTAGCCATCCCATGGCGATCAAGGACCTTCGCGAGTTCATCTCGCTGCTCGAATCCAAGGGCCAGCTCAAGCGCGTGAGCGCGCCGGTCGATCCCGATCTCGAGATCTGTGAGGTCACCGACCGCGTGAGCAAGGCGGTGGGCCCCGCACTGATCTTCGAGGCGCCCGTGTCTCGGCAGTCCGGCCAGCAGTATCGGATCCCCGTCGCGATCAACCTCATGGGCAGCTATGACCGCATGGCGTGGGCGCTTGGCGTCGATGCCGAGACGGGCACCTGGAAGGATCTCGACGCGGTGGCGCGACGGGTGACCGACAAGCTTCCCCTCGACATGCCCGCATCGATGAAGGGCAAGCTCGACGTCCTCATGGGGCTCAAGGATCTCGCCGGAGCGGGGCCCAAGGAGATCAAGAAGGCCCCTTGCCAAGAGGTCGTCTATACCGGCGACGACGTGGATCTCGGTATGCTCCCGGTACTCACCACGTGGCCAGAGGACGGCGGCCCGTTCATCACGCTGCCGCTCGTGGTCACCCAAAACCTCAAGGGCAAGCACAACATCGGCATGTACCGCATGCAGGTCTTCGACAAGAACACCACCGGCATGCACATCCACGAGCACCACGACGGCGCAGCGAACATGCGTGAGTGGTTCGAGGCCGGTCACGATCGCTTCCCGGTCAGTGTTGCGCTGGGCGCAGACCCGGTGACCATCTTCTCGGCGACCGCGCCCGCGCCGCCGATGATCGAGGAGTACCTGTTCAGCGGCATCCTGCGCGGCGAGCCCGTCGAGGTGGTCAAGTCGGTCACCAACGACATCATGGTGCCTGCGCACGCGGAGATCATCATCGAGGGCTACGTCACCAAGGACGAGACGCGGTGGGAGGGGCCGTTTGGCGACCACACCGGCTACTACTCGCTCGCCGACTACTTCCCGGTCTTCCACGTCGAGGCGATCACGATGCGCCGAGACGCGATCTACCCGACCACCATCGTGGGTCAGCCTCCGATGGAGGACTGCTACATGGGCAAGGCCACCGAGCGGATCTTCCTGCCGGCGCTCAAGGCTATCGTCCCTGAGCTCGTCGACTACGACCTGCCGCTCGAGGGCGTCTTCCACAACTGTGCGATCTTCCAGATCAAGAAGGAGTACGCGGGCCAGGCGTTCAAAGTGATGAACGCTGCGTGGTCGGTGGGCCAGATGATGTTCACCAAGTACGTCATTGTCGTCGACGAAGATGTCGACTGCCACGACTACTCGCAGGTCGCATGGCGTTGCTTCAACAACGTGGACCCCAGCCGAGACATCCTGATCAGCAAGGGGCCGCTCGATCGGCTCGATCACGCAAGCAACTTCCAAAGCTTCGGCTACAAGATGGGCATCGACGCCACCAAACCGCTGCCCAATGAGGGTCACGACCGGGAGTGGCCGGATGCGATGGTCATGAGCCCGGAGGTCAAGCAGCGCGTCGATGCGATGTGGAACGAGCTCGGCCTGTGAGCGGGGTTCGCGAGAAGATCGGCATCTTGCTTGAGCTGGTGAAGTTCGAGCATTCGATCTTTGCGTTGCCGTACGCCTACATCGGGGCGCTCTATGGGGCGGCCGCCGTGTCCGGAGGGTGGCCATCCGTGGCCGACCTGCTCTGGATCACCGTCGTCATGGTAGGTGCCCGTGCGTTCGCGTTCGTGCTCAATCGAGCCATCGACAAGGAGATCGACGCCCGGAACCCGCGCACCGCAGGTCGGGCGATCCCGGCCGGACTCATCAAGGCGTGGGAGCTCTGGCTGTTCTCGGCCATCATGTTGGGCGCGTATTTGGTTGGCGTGTGGCAACTGGCCCCCATATGCCGCGTGCTGTCGCCCATCCCTCTCATCGCCTTCTTCATCTATCCCTACACCAAACGCTTCACGCCGCTGTGCCACTACTGGCTCGGCCTGTGCCTCGGGCTTGCGCCCGTGGGCGGCTGGGTGGCGGTCGGCGCGCCCATCAACGATCCGGCGCCGTGGGTGATCGGCGCGGCGGTCATGTTGTGGACCGCCGGGTTCGACATGATCTACGCCACGCAAGACATCGAGTGTGACGTCCGAGACGGCGTGCACTCCATGCCTGCCGACTTCGGTGTGAAGGCCGCTTTGCTCCAGACGCGTGTCGCGCACGTTCTCACGGTCGTGTTGCTCGCGTGGGGCGGATACTTGGCCGGCGCCGGCGTGCCGTGGTTCCTGGGCGTGGGGCTCGCTGCGGCGTTGCTCGCCTACGAGAACGCCATCGTCAGCGCCGACGACCTGTCTCGCCTCAACGCCGCGTTCTTCACCGTCAACGGCGTGATCGCCGTGGTGGTGGGCTGCGGTGCCGTCCTTGACCGACTCATGTAGGGGGCTCGCGATATGGCACGTGTAGCGGTCATCATGACGGGGGCTTCGGGAAGCGCATACGGTATGCGCCTCACCGAGCAGCTCGTCTCTTTGGGCCACGAGGTCGTCTTCTGCGCCACGGGGGCGGGTCGCGAGGTCTGCGCTTTCGAACTCGGCTTCGAACTGCCCCTTGGCAACGCGGATGCGGCCGCTGTGGCGCTTGCCACGTTCCTCGAGCTGCCGAGCGCCGCGCGTCTGCGCGTGGCGTACGCCGACGACCTGTTCGATCCCATCGCGAGTGGTTCGCATCACCTTGACGCCGTGGTGGTCGCTCCGGCCAGCATGGGCTTTTGCGCGAGCATCGCCGCCGGGCTGGGCGCGGACCTGCCCGAGCGAGCGGCTGACGTCGCGCTCAAGGAGCGCCGACCGCTGGTCGTGGTTCCCAGGGAGACGCCGCTCTCGCTCGTGCACCTGCGAAACCTCACCGCCATCACCGAGGCGGGCGCCATCGTGGTCCCGGCGATGCCGGCCTTCTACTTCCGCCCGGAGTCCATCGATGACTTGGTATCCTTCGTGGTGGGCAAGGTTCTCGACGTACTCGGCGTGGAGCACGATCTGTACAGGCGATGGGGGAGTGATGATGAGGTCTGAGAACCGAGAGAGACCGCGCGCTGCCAACGACGTCGAGCACGCGTTTGGCGTGAGGTTCGTCGGGTGGACCCGATTCATCGCCATCATCCCGGTTCTGGGACTTCTGCTTGGATCGGTCGCCCTCATCGTCAACGCGAGCATCGAATCCGTCATGACGGTGCTTACCGCGGTCAGCGGTCAGCTTGAGTCAAAGCAGATGCTCGTCCGTTTCGTCGAGATCGCCGACATCTACCTGCTGGGCATCGTGCTCTACATCATCGCCCTGGGGATCTTCGAGCTCTTCGTCGACGACGGTATCCCGCTGCCCCAATGGCTTGAGTTTCACAACCTCGAGGACCTCAAAGAGAAACTCGTCGGCGTAGTGGTCGTCGTGCTCGGCGTGTTCTTCCTTGGCAAGGTCATCGACGCCAAAGACGGTCTGTTCGTACTCGAGGTGGGTATCGCCATCGCGGCGGTCTCATTCTCATTGGGCTACTTTGTAAAGACAGCGCTCAAGCACCCCGTGGAGGGTGTGGAGGAGAATCAGTAGGGCTCGTTGCCCACTGGAAAGGGGAGGACGATGACTGACGAGAACGTGACCCCGATGCCCGAGGAGCCTGCGGCTCCGGCCGAGGTTCAGGTTGAAGCCCCGGTCGAGGAGGCTGTCGCCGCCGCGCCCGTGCCGGAAGCGCCGGCCGCTCCGGTGCCGCCCGCGCCTCCGGTGCCGCCGGCACCCCCGGCGCCGCAGTACGCTGCGCCTGCACCTGCTCCCGTCGCCGCGCCCGCGAGCGACAAGAGCAAGGTCGCGGCTGGCGTGCTGGGCATCCTGCTGGGTTCGCTTGGCATCCACAAGTTCTATCTGGGCTACACCAAGGAGGGCGTGATCATGCTCCTGGTGTCGCTGCTGTCGTTTGGATTCCTTGCGTGGGTGATGAGCATCATCGGCTTGGTCGAAGGCATCATCTACCTCACCAAGACGGATGAGGACTTCAACGCGACGTACGTGTACGGCCGCAAGGGCTGGTTCTAGTCCATCGGGCTGACGGAGCCCGGTTCGTCTGAGCCGGGCTCCGGATGCTTGACGCACGACGCACGTCCACTCACACTTACGTGTGTAAGGGTCGCACCATCACACCACACCAGTCGTAGCATCATTCGTAGCAGAAGGAGCAGCCATGACCCTGGCTCAAGCGCGCAAGCGCTATCCCCTCGTTCCCGCCGAGATCGTCAAATGGGCGGTGGAGAACATCCGTGACCCGCGTGATCTTGAGCGCGGCCTCAATCGACTCGAGCAGGCCAAGCGAGTGCAGCTGAAGTACTCCGCCTAGTTCCGTCGTCCCAGCCGCGTTGCCTGCACGGCGCCCGCGTGTCCACGGGGCGCCTTTCGGGCGTTCTCGGATGAGGGATCAGCCGCGCTGCCGGCGGGGGAGAGCCAGTCGTGCGAACCGGCGCTTCGGTCGATATGAGTCGATCGTGCGTTCGTAGAGACTCTCCAAGCGCTGCGCCTGGTGCGCGATCGAGAAGTGCTCGGCGCGGCGAAATGCCGCAACCGAGAACTCGTTCAAGCGTTCCTTGTCGCCGAGCAGGTCGTCGAAGGCATGGGCGAGGTCCTCGGCGCGTCCGGGCACGATGAGGCCGGTACGGCCCGATATGACGAAGTCCTCGACGGCGCGGTCCTCCACGGCGATGACAGGCAGGCCCGCAGCCATCGCTTCGCCTATGACGAGTCCTTGGGTCTCGCTTGTGGACGCGAAGGCGAACGCGTCGGCCAGATGGTACGCCGCTTGGGCGTCCGCACCCTTCAGATAGCCGAGAAAGTCGACCCGCTCGCGCAGATCCAGGTCGTCGACGATCGCCTCGAGATCCCCGCGATACGGACCGTCGCCGGCGATCACCAGCCGCGTCTTGGGGTCTCGGCTGTAGTAGAGCGCTCGGATAAGCAGCTCCACGTTCTTCTCTCGGCCCAAGCGACCCAGGTAGAGCAAGACGCGCTCATCGGGCTTGCGATCGATGATCTCGGAGAGGCGCTGGATCCGGGACTGGTCAGCGTTGGCGTAGCGCTCGACATCGACACCGGTGGCGATGATGTCGATGGGCACCGTCACGCCCCAGTCGCGCAGATAGCGCTCGATCTTGGACGAAGGCGCGACGATGGACGAGCACAGCTCGCAGAACTCGCGTGAGAGTCTCTCGGCGAGCTTCTTGGTCATACGGGTCTCCCACACGTAGTGCACGTACTCGGGGTAGAGCGTGTGGTACGTGTGGACGTAGGGGATCTTGTGGCGTCGCGCCACGTTGTAGCCGTACAGGCCGATCGCGAAGGGGTCGTGCGAGTGCACGATGTCGAGGTCGACGTTGTCCAGCACCTTGAGGGCTTCGATCGACAGTGGCGAGGCGAGTCGCATCTCCGGCTGGAACACGAACGGCACGGACGGGAAGCGGATCGTCAGATCGCCGTCGTCGGGGTGCTCGGGTGTCGGGGCGAACACGTAGACCTCGTGCCCGCGCTCCTCGAGTGCGCGCTTGAACAGGCAGATCGAGGTGACGACGCCGTTGATCTGCGGCGTGTAAGTGTCGGTGAAGAAGCCGATACGCATCTTATGAACTCCTCGCGGTCACTCTCGTGGTTCACGCGCCGGACGAAAGTGTATCAGTCGTGACAGATACGGTATGGCCGCACAAGACAAACGACCGGCGACTCCATAAGGAATCCGCCGGTCGTTCACGATTCATGGAGGCGACGCCCGGATTCGAACCGGGGATAAGGGCTTTGCAGGCCCCTGCCTT
>CAYOHY010000006.1:57147-72456 GCA_964403885.1 uncultured Eubacteriales bacterium | reverse complement strand
ACCCAGATCGAGCCGTCAGGGGCGACGTCCACCTGCCGCGGCGCCTTGAACGAGCTCCAGCCTGCAGGCGAGATCGTCGAGAAGGTGACCGACCCTCCAGCGGCTTGCGCGCGAGGGGCCCGCACTACGGAGAGCTGCAGCGCAAGCGCGACAGCAAGGATGATTCGGAGCGCAGTCGATACGGCGCGGTTCGGAGCTGCCATGACGGCCAGCCTTCCTGTCGGGGTCCGACTTCCCTACCAGCTCGCCATAGTGCGAGTGGAGCGTTCCGTGCACAACCCGTGCCACTCGAAACCGGTCGGCTACTGCCAGGTGCCCGGATCGATCGTGTGGCAGTTGAGACAGATGTCGTCCTTGCTCTCGATGAGCATTCCGTCGACCATCGTCTCGTGCGGGAAGTTCTGGAAGCGCGGGTTGCCGGTCGCGCTCGTTCCATCAAGCGAGGGGTTGAATCCCTCGGAGGGGTAGATCGACTGCATGGGGTCACCGTTGACCACGGACTGGTCACCCACGGTGCGCTGGTCCTCATGGCACTGCTGGCAGATGGGAGCCGGCTGCGAGCCTGCCGGGCGAGCGCCACCCGCATCTTCAGGCATGACGTAGCCGAAGTTGTCGCCACCCAAGGAGCCTGAGGTCATCACGCTAGAGTTGAAGCCGTTGACCTTGGCGACATGGTTGTAGTTCCAGCCGGGGGCGCTGACCGTGTCCGCGACGGAGTGCGTGTGTCCGGAACCGGTACGCGTACCCTTGTGGCAGGTCTCGCACCAGTCCGAGCCGTACTCGGTGACCGTGGTGACCGAGGATGTGGGGCGCTGGCGAAGAAGTCGGTTGGTCTTGATGAGGCCCGACGTGGTGTCGTTGGCGGAGCGCAGACGGTCACCGACGAACGGCTTGACCGTGCGCGAGTTGTGCGGGCTGTGGCAATCGGTGCAGGTCATGGCGCCGCTCGAGCCGGTGAAGGTGGTGGCGATCGAACCGCCGCCAACGGCACCGCCGGGCACGGTGGCCTTGCCGTTCATGCCGGGCATACCCTCGACGCGATGCACGCCACCGGCGGTGCCGCCGACAGCGGTCGCGCTGGTCTCGGTGGGATCGAAGCCCGTGCGCTGCTTGATGACCCCGTAGACGCCGCCGCCGCCCGTACCGTCGTGGCACGTGTAACACGTGGCGGCGATAGTGGCCTCAGGAAGCAGGGCAGCACCGAAACCCGATGCGCCGTGGACCATGTGGCAGGTCTGACACTTCTGAGTACCCGGGGTGTAGCCGCCGTGGGGGCCCTTGCGAGTGCCGACATTGGTGCCGGCCTCGGTATCCCAGGTCCAGGTAGCGGGAGTGGTGCGCGGAGCCACCGACGGCGACGATGCGCCGGATTCGAGGCTGTGGCAGGTGGGGCATGCGTAGGCGGGGGTAGACGACGGGTTGGTACTCGACGAAGACTCCTTGTATGCCAAAGCAGGCGCAGCCGAGAAAGCTACGATTGCGATGGCCAGAATTGTCGCCTTGAGCAGGTGCTTTGTCACACCGTTCCGCCCGTCATGCCGCAGTGTCCGTGCAGGTAGATGCACATCATTGCTCATCGTACAGGACACCCTCTCCCACAGGCAACCGCGAATGTTTATCTATCACTAAGGCGAACAACCTGGACACGGTTGTTCTCGCGGTCCGCCACGAGAATCTTGTCTTTGAACGAGGCGACGTCGTTGGGGAAGTTCAACTGCCCCTCGACGGTGCCTCTCTCTCCATAGTTAGCAACGACCTTGCCGTTTTCATCAAGCTTAACCAACTGCTGCCCCAAGGGGTCTGCGACCAGTATGGAGCCGTCGCGAAGGACAGTGAGCCCTCTCGGCAAGATGAAGGGGTTGTCGGTCTCCTTCATGAGGCCCTTGACCGGCGCACCGGTCACCCACAGAGGCTTCCCCACCGGCGAGAACGCAACCACGCGGTTGTGGTTCGAGTCCGAGACGTAGATGCGGCCACGGGAGTCCACGGCGATTCCGCCCGGTCGATCCAGACCGGAAGGTCCCAGCCCGGGCATGCCGAACTGACGCAGCAGCTCGCCTTTGGTCGAGAACACGAACACCTGATACTCATCGGTCGCATAGACCTTGCCGTCAGCGACCGTGAGGGCGGTCACGGCTATGCCGGTTCCATCGTGTCCGGAACTACCCTTGCCTGTGATCTTGTAGGGGTCGGGAAAGCGGCGGATGAACTTGCCCTTTGAGGTGAACATCGACACGGAGTCGTTGTAGAAGTCCGCGACGTAGACGTTGCCGCGTCCGTCGACCGCCACGTCGGTGGGATAGTTGAGCTCGCCCGGATCCCACGTCATCGCCGCGCCTTCGAGAGGCTTCGCGATGCCGAATCCGCCAAACTCGGACTTGTACTTGCCGTTCTTGTCGAACACCACGATGCGGTTATTGATCGTGTCCGCGACGTAGATGCGGCGACCGTCCGGGCTGTATGCCGAACCCATCGGCTGCTTGAAGGTGGGATTCTCACCCTTGCCCGGACCGTACATGGCAAGTACCGGGATCAGGCCGGCGCGCGAGGCACCGCCCTCTCGGGTGAAGTCGGCGGGGCGCGAGAGCCACAGGAGATAGGCGATCAGGCCGACCAAGAGGACGGCAAGCACACCGGCGAGGATGTTGAAGGTCTGCCGAGGCGTGAGATAGAAGCCGGCAGGGCGATCTGCGCTCTCTTCGAGCAACTCGAGCTCATCGACCGGTCCGTCGTCCTCGAGATCAGGGTCGGCCCCTGGCTCCTCGGGCTGACTCTCATCCGCCACGGTGGTCTCTTGGGACTCGGAGCCATCGTCGACGTGGCCGAGGTCGACGGCGCCCGTGTCGTCGTGCTCGAGAGCATCGATCAGCTGCCCAAGCTCGTCGCGCAGGTCGCTCACGGGCGTTCACCCAGCCGCTTCAGCGCGTCGCTCGCCTCGACCATGTCGGGAGCGTACTTGAGCGCCAGCCGATAGCGAACGATGGCCCAGTCCTCGTGGCCGGTCTTCTCGTAGGCGACGGCCGTCAGGTACTGCAGGTCGGCCATCTCGGGGTGTACCTCCACCACGGGACGCACGGCCCTGAGAAGCGAACGATACTGATGCTTGGCGGCGTAGTACTCTCCCAGCGCCTTGGCCGAGAGCACGTGATCGGGCTGGATGCTCAGGACCTTCCAGAGTGCGTCCTCGGACTGCTTGTTGAGACCCAGCTCCTGGTAGACGATGCCGCGGTTGTACCACGCGGCGGTGTTGTTGGGGTCCTCTCGCAGCACGACACCGTACTCCTTGAGCGCACGGTCGAACTTGCGGTCGAGCTGGTATGCGTACCCAAGCTGAAGCCGCGCCTCAAGGTCCGATGGGTCCTTCTCGACCTCGGCCTTCCACTTGGCGATCTGGGTGGCCTGCACCGACTGGGGGCGCGTGTCGCCCGCGATGACGCCGCGAAGGACATATCCTCCGACACCCATCACTGCGAGCAGGAGCACCAGCACGAGCGCCGCCAGCCAAGCCGGGACGAACTGCTCATCCGAGCGCGGTGTGCCTTTGTCGCTATGGGCCGTATCGGTCATGTGGTGTCTTTCCGTGGGAACTGAAGCGGGGTCGTCGTTGCCAAGGCTGTACATAGCAACCTCGGTGCCGACGACCCCGCCGCAAATCTGGGCCTAGGGAGCGGTAGTGGAGCTCGACTCCAGGCGCTGAAGCGCCTCTGCGATACCGGGCATGCCGGGACGGTAGTCGTTCGACTCCTTGAGCACGCGCACGGCGCTCGCGATGTCGCCCTTCTGCTCGTAGAGCTGGGCGAGCTGGCTGGTGACCTCGTAGTACGCGGGGTCCATCTTGTGGGCGTACGCGAGCTGCTTGATGGCCTCGTCGGTGCGCTTCGTCTCGATCAGCGCGCGAGCGAGCTGGAACCTGATGGCCGGCCCGTACGGTTCGACCTTGATGCCCTCGTTGGCGTACTTGATCGACTCCTCGTAGTACGAAGGACCGAAGATCTGTCCCGCCAGGTTGTAGAGGTTCGAGATGAACACGTAGTTGTCGTACTCGGACGGCACGAAGGCGATCGTGTCCTTGAGCGAGGCCTCGGCGGCCTTGAACGCCACCTGCGCGGTGTTGAGCTGCTGGTTCTGGTCACCCTGACCGGTGCTCATCTGCTGGATGGCGCTGAGGAACTCATCGGTATAGGCGAGCCCCACCTCGGCACGGTACATGTCGTTGTACGGGTTGAGCTGGACGGCCTTTTGCGCCCACGCGGTTCTCGCAGCACCCTGATATCCGACGCGCGACTGCAGGTAGGCGTAGTCGGCCTGCATGAAGATGACCTGGTTCGCGATGCCGGCCAGAGCGAGCGCCGAGACCACCGCCGCGATCGGGATGCCCCAGTTCACAGGGCGCTTGATCTCGACGAAGGTGGCGGTGGGCGCGAGCACGACGGCCATGCAGGTCCACAGCAGGAACGACGAGCCGGTGACCGACAGGCCGAAGAACAGGTGCGTGATGTAGGCGGCGCATGCGGTCCAGAAGCCCGCAAGGATCATGCGGTTGGAGCCACCCTCGCGGTTGAACACGAGCGGCGCGCTGCGCCATGCGGCCCAGCCGAAGATGCCGTAGAGCATGAGCATTCCGGGGACACCGATACCGGCCATCAGCTGGAACGGGTAGTTGTGCACGTTGTCGGCCACCGACAGGTAGCCGGCGTCCTTCACGTAGGCCTCAGGCTTGTACTTGGGGAACACGAGGCGGAACGTGTCCGGACCGAAGCCGAAGAGCGGTCGATCCTTGGTGGCGTCGATCGCCGCACTCCAGATCTGGAAGCGGGTCTTGGCGCTGCCCTCGCCGAACTGGAAGATCGACTTGAGGCGCGCCCCAAAGTTCATGACCACGTTGGGGCTCGAGAGGCTGCGGAAGATGACCGTGCCGGCCGCAAGAGCCGTGAGTCCGCCGAAGACGTAGTCCTCGGTCTTCCACTCGGTGCGCTGGACCACGGCGAGCGCGATCATGATGACCATGCCGGCCGCAAAACCCACCCACGCGCTTCGCGTGAAAGCGACGACCACGCACCACGCGTTGAGAAGGAATCCGAACCAGTACACACCGCGCCAGACCAGGCGCTGCTCGGCGAGTGCCAGACCGATCGAGATGAACGTCGAGAACATAAGGAACCCGCCGAGAAGGTCAGGGTTGCCGTAGGTCGAGAACGCTCGGTTGAGCTCGAAAGGCAGCTGGCCCCACTGCAAGAAGTCCTTGCCCAGGCTCTGGAGCACTCCATAGCCCGCAACGAGGATGCCCGACCAGAAGAGCGTCTGCGCCAGTCGGCGCACGCGTGAGGGTCGGTCGGCGAACTGCAACACGAGGAAGTAGATCACCGCATAGTTGATGAAGGACGCGAGCCCCTCGAATCGGCGGTACTTGCCGAAGAAGGCGGTTGCGGGGTGGATCGAGAAGATGGTGGAGACCGTCACCCATGCGAGGAAGGCAAGGATCAGCCAGTCCACGGGCGTGCGGCGGATCTTGCCTCCGCGCAGCATGAGGTCCCACAGCCACGCCGCAAGCGCGATGAAGGTGAACACCCGCTGACAGAAGACCTTGATGATGTCGAACTGGTCATAGCTGATCGGCATCTGGAAGCCGAGAAACGTCCAGTTGGAGATGATGATCGGCGTGACGAACACCATCGTCAGCAGTGACCACCACGCGATGTGACGGAAGATCGTCCAGTTCTCCACCGGGTCGGCCGCCACACGCGGCTTGGTATCCACATTCTTGCGCTTCGCCATCGAGCGGGCTCCTGTCGTATCTGATGGCGCACACCTCTCGGCATGCTTTCGCGCGGCACTCGGGCCGCTCGGCATATTGTGCCGCAAACAGGCGCTGGGTGATATGACGAGTCTATGGAGTCGCGATGGGCGCCGACGCCGGGCTCATGATCACGCGCTGGCGCGCCGTCGTGACAAGCACGAACCTCCACTGTCCGGGCGGCAGGGCCATGCGGGCGCGCGCCGCCCATCCGCCGGTGCCGCGAGCGTACGTGGGCACCACACTCGATCGCGCGACCCACGCACCATCGGGCTGCTGCTGCAAAGCGACGATCCCGTAGCGCACGCCGGCGACAGGCGTTGCGGGCAGCGACGATTGGACCGTGGTGAAGCCGCCACCCCTGCTCGGCGGGGCGGCCCACGGCGCAGTGCCAGCACCCAGGGCGAGCAAGGCTCGCGCCTGGCCGCGGTTACCGGCCGGATCCGAGACCCATACCGAGAGCGGCTGCGTCCCTGCCGCAAGCGAGGACAGCGAGGCGACCTGCTGCGACGAGCGGACAGCTCTGCCGATACGCCACGACCAACCGGCGACACCGTTCGCGTCGCTGGCCGTGGAGGACGCGACCACCGAGAAGCGGTCAACGCCACCGACCGACTCGATGCCGGTCAGTGCGACCGTCAGCGGAGAGACGCGCGGTGCGGTCATGTCGACCGTGATGTCGGCGGTCATCGTGGTCACCTTGCCGCGCGCGGAGCGGAATGCCGCGACAACGGTATGCAGGCCCTCGCCGTCCAGCACGAGCGTCGAGGTGGGAGCGAAGCTCGTCCACGGGCCAAAACCACCGCCGGTGTCGAACGCCATAGTGGCGGCGTCGGTCACCGATGATTCGACGCTCACGCTCAGACTGCGTGCGTAGAGCGACCCACCGTTGAGGGAGACGGTGCCCGCAGGGACCCCCGATTGGATCTCGAAGCCCACGGTCGTGGTCGCCTCTTGGTGACCAAGCGTGTCCACCGAGTAGAACGAGACCGTGTGGGTGCCCTCGGCGCTGACGGTCACGGGGCCGAGGTACTCGGTAGCCACAGCACCATCGACCGAGATCATCGTGGTCGCGACGGCACCGTACGTGTCGGTCGCCTCGAGCGTGACGACCACGTCTGCGCCGGTCACTGCCGCCGGGATGCCGTGCGCCGTGGTGACGGGAGCCGACAGGTCGAGTGAGACCGGCAACTCGAGGGCGAGCATGTTACCCACCGGGTCACGGAACTCTCCCCGGATGACGTGCGTGCCCTCCGTCGCGGGAAGCGATCCCTCGACGAGCGACTGGTACGGCGCCCACTCACTGTAGCCGCCGCCAAAGTCGAGGCGCATCTCTACGGCGCCGCTCACGCCCGGCTCAAGCGACACGAGCGGGTCGCCGACGACGGTCGCGCCGCCGGAGAGCGCCATGGCGCCAAACGGTGCGGTCATGTCGATCTCGAACACCGCACCCACGGGCTCCTCGGCGTTGCCCACTGCATCCACCGAGCGGACGTTCACGGTATGCATGCCCTCGCCGGACACGGCCAGGGTGCCGCCCAGATAGAGCTCCTCGGGAGCCCCGTCGATGCTCACGTATGTTGCGGCGACGCCGGCCACCGAATCGGTCGCGGCGACGCTGACGAACACGGTCGAGCTGGTCACACCGGACTCCGGGATGCCGACGATGCTCGAGGTTGGAGCGGTGAGGTCCACCGTGACCTGCGAGTCGACGGTGAGGGTGTTGTCGAGCGTGTCGAAGAACTGCGTCCTCACGGTGCGAAGCCCCTCGCCGGGCAGCGTGATGGTCCGGCTGCTCACATAGGAGCCCCGGGGACCCCAGCCGGAGCCGGTATCGACCCGCATGGTCGCAGCATCGGTGACGTTTGACACCAGCGTGGTGGTGGTCGTGCCGATCACGGACGCGCCTCCGGCCAGACTCACCGTGCCGGTTGGCGGCATCGAGTCGATCCACACCTGGACCACACCGGTCGTCTCGCGATTGCCCACGCGGTCAAGCGACCAGTAGCGGATGGTCGACTTGCCGTTGGAAGAGACCGAGAACGGCGCCCCATATCGCGTGTCGGTGCCCGCATCGACGCGGTACCAGGTCTCGCGCACACCCGACCCGGCGTCCACAGCATCCAGCGTCACAGTCACCGGCTTGCTGACCCACGTCGAGAACGTTCCCGTGGCCGTGGTGGACGGCGGCGTGGCGTCGTAGCCCACGCGAGCGACCCGGTGGTTCTGCGTATCGGCGATGTAGACCGATCCATCCGAGGCGACATCCACCCCGCGCGGACCGTGGACTTCGCCCGAGCCCGCGCCGCCGGAAGCGATCATGGCGGTGAACGCTCCGCCGGTGGTGACGCGCTGGACGCGGTCGTTCACGGTGTCCGCAACGACCACGTCTCCCGACGGGTCGACCGAGATCGCCGCAGGCTTGATGAAGCTGCCCGGCACATCGCCGTACTGACCGATGACGGGACCCGGCGCACCCGTGGCACTGAATGAGCGAACGCGCGAGTTGCCCGTGTCCGCGACCCACACGGTGCCGGTGGGCGTGACCGAGACCCCCTCGGGCGCGTTCAGGGTCGAGGCGTCACCGTACGAGCCCACATAGCCGCCCGCGGCGGTGACGCGCTCGATGCGGTGATTGCCTGTGTTGGCGATGTAGAGCGATCCGTCGGCACCCACGTCGATCGACGACGGGTTCGCCAGCTGTCCCGCGCCGGCACCCGGAGCGCACAGCGTCCGGAGGTAGGCGCCCGCGCCCGAGTAGACCTTGACGAGCCCTGCGCCGGAACTCGTCACGTAGACCTCGGAGCCATCGGCCGAAACGGCGACGCCGACGGGAGCACTGAGTGCCGCAGCGCCGGCGGTCGCGAACGTCGAGACGTATGTGCCGGCCGCGTCGAAACGCTGCACGCGGTTGTTCGCAGTGTCAGCCACGTAGAAGCTGCCATCAGAAGCGGCCGCGACGCCGGCGGGCGACGCGAACAGACCCGCAGCCGACGACCCGTTCCACGCCCAGGAGGACAGTGGGTCGGGCGGCGAGAAGCGGCGGATCATGGGCGTCGCGGCACCGCCGGGGACGTCTGGGACCACCACGGTGCCATCAGCGAGAACCGCGACCTGCCGGGGCGTCAGGAGCGCGCCGGGGCCCGCGAAGCGCGTGACGACGTTACCGAAGGTGTCGCACTGCTCGACGTAGGCTCGCTCCTCATCGAGGCTCGTGCCGTCGTCCACCACGTACACGCTGCCGCCGGATAGGGCGGTGACGCCGGTGATGAGGCCGTAACGCGAATGGGTCGCCGAGGTCGCGGTGCCCGCGACGATGCCCCACGAGCGCAGGTGGGCGCCGGCGGTGCTGAAGACCTGCACGCGTCCGTTGCCCTGGTCCCCAACGAACACCTCGGTGCCCGCGACCGAAAGCGACACCGGTGCGGAAAGTTGCGTTGTGCCCGATCCCGGTGTGCCAAACGAACGGATGAACGACCCGGTGGCCGTGAACGCCTGGACCCGGCCGTTGTTCCTGTCCGACACGAAGACCGTGCCCGCCGAGTCAAGCGCCACGTCTGAGGGGGCCCACAGCTGACCCGGGGCGCTTCCGCGCGATCCCCAGGAGCGCACGTACGTTCCGGCCCGCTCGAACACCACGACCTTGTCGTCACCCTCGTCGGCGACGTAGACGCGACCGTCCGGGCCCAAGGCGATGCCGGTGGGTGAGACGAGCTCGGCGTCCGGCGAGTCGCTGCCGTCGAACGCTCGCAGGAAGGTGCCGTCGGAAGCGAGCACGATGATGCGGCGTCCGCCCGCATCGGCGACGAAGATCTCGCCGTCCATCGCCTGGACCGCGTCACGCGGATCGGCAAGGGACTGCGACATCGCCGGCCACGAACCGCTCCCGAAGTAGCCACCGGCGAGTGCGAACGCCTGCGGGCCGGTCGCGAGAACACCAAGCAGCGCGACCGCGACCAGCGCGGCGCGCCCGAGCGTCCAGGCTCTGGTGATTCGCATCGTCATCCCGTCCATAGCGTGTGCATGGGGCGTGCCAGACTCCCGCCACTCACCAATCGGCACATGGAGGGTGCCTCCTCGGCTGGTGACAGCTATTGTAGTCAATGCGCGCCACCCCCTCGACGATGGACGTCACATAAGCGATGAGTCCTGCATCTGACATGACCGCCCACGCGCCGATGATCTCGGTGGTTGTGCCGGCGCACGACGAGGAGCGATCGATCGTTGCGACCGTCGAGCAGCTGGGGTCGGTGCTCGGCGCACTCCCGGATCTCGCGTTCGAAGTGATCGTGGTCGACGACGGGAGCCGAGACGCCACCGGCCGGCTGGTGGCAGAAGCGGCAGTACGATTCCCGTGGCTCGTGGCGATCTCAACCCCTGCTCGATCAGGGAAGGGCGCCGCCCTGCGAGCCGGGTTTGCGGCCGCGCGCGGCGAGCTCGTCGGCTTCGTCGACGCGGACCTGCAGATCCCGCTGACGGCCCTCGCCGATGCGGTCGACATCGCGCGGGCCAATCCCTCGGCGATCGCGGTGGGCTTTCGCACGAGCCGCACCGACGGACCGGTCAGGCGACTCGCGACCCGACTCTATCGGGGGCTGACCTCGGCGCTGCTTGGCGTACGGGTCACAGATGTCGGGTGCCCGCTCAAGGTGTTCCCTGCCTCCCTGGTGCGCGAACGCATGCTTGTGAGCGACGGCTGGGTGATCGACGCGGAACTGCTGGCGCGTGCCACCCGTCGAGGGATGCGCGTGATCGAGCTGCCCGTCGCCGTGAGCTCTGCCGCCGGCGACCCCACCCGGGTGCACATCACCGACTTCGTGACCAGCACGTTCCAACTCCTCGCACTGTCACGAGCGCTGCGGTCTGAGCGCGCGGAGCGGGACCGATAGCATGGCGCAGGTCGTACTCGTCAACCCACCCACCTCGGCCGAGGAGCGCTACGGCGTGCTCGCCAAGGGCGGCAGCCATCTTCCGCCGCTCGGCGTGGCCCTGCTCGCCGGCATCGCACGCGAAGCCGGATACGACGTCGCGATCGTTGATGCAGAGGCACTGCACCTCTCTCCCGCACAGGCTGCCGGGGCGATCCTGGCACACTCCCCTGCGCTGGTCGGCTTCACCGCCGTCACGATGACGGCCCACTCGGCCGCGCAGACCGCCCGCATCGTGAAGGAGCGCTCGCCTGAGACGCTTGTGGTGATGGGAGGTGTCCACGCCACGGCGGCGCCCGACGAGACGCTTGAGGCGTTTCCGTGGCTGGACGCGGTCGCGGTGGGCGAAGGGGATGAGACGCTGCCGGAGCTGTGTGCGGCGGCCATGGGCGATCGTGCGCTCGACTCGATCGCAGGCCTTGCGCTGCGTCGCCACGACGGTACGATCACGCACACGCCCGAACGCCCCGTCTTCACGGCGCTCGACGACCTCCCCTTCCCTGCATGGGACCTGCTGCCGGATCTTGCTTCGACCTACCGACCGGCGGCCCATTCCTACCGCAGGCTTCCCGCGTCTTCGCTTGTGACGTCGCGCGGCTGCCCCGGTAAGTGCACCTTCTGCGACCGCACGGTGTCGGGGCACCGCCTGAGAACCTACTCCGCCGAGTACCTGATCCGAATGGTCGAGACGCTCCGAGATCAGTACGGCATTCGCGAGATCATCTTCCACGATGACAACTTCGTGGCGTCGCGCCGACGGATGCTCGAGTTCTGTCGCTTGATGGTCGAACGCAAGGTGGGCGTGATCTGGACCTGCACCGGGCGCGTCGACATGGTCGATGCCGAGATGCTCGCAGCGATGCACGCCGCCGGGTGCTGGCAGGTCTCCTACGGCGTCGAGAGCGGCTCTCAGGCGATTCTAGACAGCCTGTGCAAGGGCACCACCCTCAACGGCATCCGCGAGACACTTCAGGCGACTCATGAAGCAGGCATCGAGAACCGCGGCTACTTCATGATCGGCGTCCCCGGCGAGACAGCCGAGACACTCGCCGCCACGGTGGACTTCCTGTGCGAGCTGCCGCTCGACGACTTCCACATGACCATCTGGGCGCCCCACCCGGGCACCGAGCTCACGCGCCGGGTCGAAGCAGAGCGCGGCGAGCGCCTGGTTGTGGACTGGCGCGAGATGGGAGATTGGAACGTGGTCTACCTCCCCGACGGACTGACCGCACAGGACCTGCAGGACGCACAGCGCGCCGCATTCAGGCGGTTCTATCTGCGACCGCGCATCATAGCCGCCTACGCCATGCGGATCTCGCGCAACCCGAGGATCGCGGCGAGCGTGCTGGGCGGGTTCGTCGCGTGGGTCCGCTACGTGACACAGCGCGGCCGGGCGTAGCGCTCCACACAACGCTGGCGTACCCTGTTCGCACGGGCGACCAAGGGATGTCGATGGAGCGGGGTGGCGAGCGCAGCATGTGGAAAGGGCCGTTGATCGCGGTCGCCGTCGCGCTCGCCCTCTTGATGACATTTCAGGTGCTGGGAACGTGCTCGCGAAAGGCTATCACCGGGCCGCCGATAGCCATCGAGGCCGCTTCCGCTCGCGAGGCCTACTCCGCACTTCGCAGCCTGGGGCTTCATGGCCAGACCCTCGTCTTGCTGGATGACACGTCGCACGTGAAGGAGTTCGTTACTATCCGGGACTCGATGAACGCCATCGAGTCCACGGCCGTGACACCCCTTGTGACCAACGACAACCTCGTGTCGACACTGATCGAGTTGGGCACCGTTCGGCGGGCCTACGTGGTCGTCCCCGACTCCAAGTGGGCGGAGTTCGAATCCAAGCTGAGTGGGTCACCCCAGACGCTGCGCAGCGGCACCGGGTACCTGCGACGCCTCCAGTCTGCGCCACTTCAATTCGATCATCAGAGCACGGTCAGGCTTCCTCGAGAGCGCACCGTTGCGGTCGTCTTCTCGGACATGGCCTCCCTCTATGATCCAACATTCATGGAGAAGGTATTCACCAACGCTGACGTAGTCGTTACGGTCTCACGAGGCGGTGAGCCGAGGTGACTGAGGCCACCGGTCCTGAACACCCTGATTGCGAAAGCGCCCAAACAACACCCCCCGCTCCAGCCACGGCTGAGCCAAGGGCACTGTTCCCTCTCGAATGGTGGGCCCCCTTTGCGGTGCTCTTGCCTTCTTTCGTCCTGAGACTCTTCCGCTACTGGGTTGCCCGACCGTTGATCGACGACTCATCACTGAACGTGCCCACGGCCTACTACTACACACTTCACGGCTTCATCGGTCCAGACAACTGGTGGACGCAGCCGCTCAAACATCTGCTGCTCTATCCGTTTCTCGTGGTCTTCGGCAACGACCCGGCAGGGTGGAGAATCAGGGGGGTCATCTTTGGCGCCCTGATGGTGTGGCTAGTGTTTCTCGTTGCGCGACGCGCATTCAACTCCCCCTTCGTCGCATGGGCAACCGCTTGTCTGGTCGCGCTTGACCCGATACTCCTAGTCATGTCAAGGACGCCAACGGAGGAGATACTCGCAGCCTGTGCACTACTTGGGGCGACGCTCTTGGCTCAGCGATTTGTCGAGTCTCAACACGAGCGGGATCTGGTATGGCTGGGCATAGTGCTCGGGGCCGGCATCGCGCTGCGAATCTATATGGTAATACCGTGGGCCTTCGTCGTAGCATGCGTCGCATGGACGATGCGCCGCGATCTACCTAGAGCTGGGCTCTGGATTCTTGGCTACCTTTGCGCGATTCCGCTTGCGTTCTTCGTCGCTGCCTATCTGCCTTGGGCCACACGAGGCTACGCCCTGCCTGAATGGGTCGGGCTTCAGATCGATGTCATACGCGTCCAAGGCAGAAGCTTCGGTTTCCCTCAACTCGCTGACGTCGCCGGCGCCCATCGATGGGTGCTCAAGGGAATCCGGGTGGGATACCGGATTGGAGCCGATGGGACCAGGTCCGCCTACAACCTCCTCATGACCAACGCGGCACTGATGCCCCTCGCTGGCCTAGCGACACTCTACGTTACCGGCAGGGCGACCATCAGGCGCCAAACGAGCGAACTCGTCGCCGTTGGCGTGCTACTGACGCTGTACGGCTTCTACCTGCTATCCCCGCGACCTGTCTACGTCTATTCCTCGGTGCCGATCATCCCGCTACTGCTGATGTGTCTCGCGTCGGCCATCGGCGACTTGCCACGACGGCCGCGAATCCTCGCCATCTCATTGGCACTAGCTTGGTCTGTCTATCTCTACCCGCTCACCTCTGCGGTGGTAATCCCCAACTGGGCGTACGACTGGTTCATCGGAAAGCAGCGGTTGTGAAGGGATCTCGAAACATCAAGCCGCGTGACAAGGTGGTCGCTGTCGCCCTGACGGCCGCAGCCGTACTGGGCACTGGCACCTATCTTGCGGCAACACGACACGCGTCGGACTCCGTGATAGGCACGGTGATGGTCTCGCAGATTCCGAACGCCTTCACCGGGCTGGACACCGGCAGGCCGCTCAGTCCCAACATGACCCTGAATGAGTTCGAGACCGTGTACGAGAAGTTGGGGTTCATGGCCAACTTCTACCTTGACTCTGATTCAGCGAGGCGGATTCCGGAGATCTCAAATCCCACAAGCCAAGCCTGGCTTGCTCTTACGCTCAGCAAGGAGTTGTGGGAGGCTCACTCGCAGGGCGACGACCGCCCCCTGATATCCGATCTCTATACCGGCTCCGTCGCCTTGCAGGTCTTCCCCGAAATCAACTCCTACGTCACAGACGGCGCGCAAGGTCTGCGTTTCGACAACAGCGGGAACAAGCTCGTCGCCGCACTGCTGACAATCGCGGATGAACGCAGCGCCACCGCACGAGCCATCGCACTGGACAAGTACGATTCATTCCCGCTTGAGGGCGAGTAGCGTACCTGCTCGCCCATGCGCTCCGGTGGCCCTCAACCCGTACTGTGAGCACCGGGATCCATGGTCTTCATTGCACAGCAAGAAGGGGGCGGATTCTCTCGAATCCGCCCCCTTCTGTTGTGGCTTGGGCTCGGCCAGGCCTAGGGCCAGCTCGTCGTACCCGAGTGCTTGCCGCAACCGTTGCAGTTGTTCGAGTTGACGGACACTGAGCTTCCGGAAAGCGTGTAGTTCGTAAGAACCATGCCCGACAGCATCGACGTGGTGGAGTTGGTGCGGTAGGGCAACGGGTCGCTCGACTTGCGGAGCAGACGCGGACGCTTCCACGCATGCGGGATTGCTATGTGGCACTGGACGCACTTGCCGCGCGATGCGCTCTGGTGGTTCGAGTCGCCGTGTGCCGTATTCGACCACGCGGTGGTGTACAGAGCGTGACACTTGGCGCAGATCACCGTCGCCGAGCTCATGCCGCCGTTTGCAGAGTTCACAGTGAGGTTCACCGTGGTGTAGTCCGTCTTAAAGCCTGCTGCCATCGTGACATCGACCGATCCGCCGTGCGGACCACCCGCCACCATCTCGCCGTGGCAATCGTCACAGTGGACCATGCTCGTGGTGCTCAATGCCGCACCATCGAGCGTCACGCCGGCCTTGAAGACGTTCGC
>CAYOHY010000006.1:46708-57047 GCA_964403885.1 uncultured Eubacteriales bacterium | reverse complement strand
GCGGTGTTGCTGGTCTCGTGGAACGTCAGGTGCGTCGCGCGCGTCGCCGGGTTGTACCAGGTACCGGTGCCGCCGTGGCAGGAGGCGTCGGTGCAGGTCTTGGCCGGGTTGGCTCGGGTCGCGTTGTTGACGTGGCACGACTCGCAGTGCGCCTCGTCCGCGTCTGAGCGATCACCGTCGCCGTTCTCGTCGTAGGTGTGGATCTTCGCGACGTCGGTCAGGTCGTGGCAGTCAGTGCTGGGCGTGCCACAGCTCGTGTTGACCGTGGTCTGAGCACTCCAGTTGTGCTTGGTCGACCAACCGGTGTGACGGCTGGCGTGGCAGGCCGCGCAGGTCTTGTCCCAAGCAGCGCCCAGGCCGTCGACCTTGTACTCGTGGCAGGCCACGCACTTGTCGGCGTAGGTGCCCGGCACGACGGTGAAGGTCGCCGTACCTGAGTTGTGCTCGGTCCACATGTCGAACGAGTGGCACTCAGAGCACGCGTTGGCCGCGGTCATGTTGCCCCAGCCCGGAACCGTGCTGGTCGTGACCGTCTCGGTCGTGCCGTTGGCGGCAGCGGTCGAGGTATGGGTCGTGGCGTTGCTCGTGTAGTGCGCCGAGGAACCGGTGCGGCCCGTGTAGTCCATGCTGCTGGCCGCGCCGCCCACCTTGTGGCAGTCGGTGGCGCATTCAGCGCTCTTGCCAAGGTGGATGTTGGTCCAGCCGTTGCCGCCGTGGCAGATGTTGCAGCCGTCGTTGGTCAGACCGTCGACGGTGGCGCCGATGGTGGCGGGCGAGTGCTGGCTCTGGATGTCGTTCTTCTCGTGGCAGTCTACGCACGCGGCGCTCGCGGTCACGTTGTGGACGGCGCCGTGGGGATCGCCGGTGTTGTGGCAGGTACCACCGGTACCGCACGACTTGTTGGTGGGCTTGACGCCCTGCTTGGTCGTGTCGTGGCAGCCAGGGATACCGCAGCCCTGCGCCGTGATCGTGGCGCCGGAGCTCGCATTACCCTTGTGCAGCCAGTGCAGGTTCGTCGACGCGTGACATCCGGCCTTGGCGCAGGTGCCTGCGACCGGCGAACCGCTCGCGTACTCGGTGGCGCTCACCGTGGTGGCGACCGAACCGTGCTGCGCGTACGCGGCGCCGATGACTCCAGCGGCGTGGCACGCGACACAGGTCTTGGTGCCCCACTTGGTGGAGACGACCGACGTCACGCTCACGTTGTAGTTGTGGCACTCGGAGCACGCGAGGTTGGTGTAGCTCGAGGTCGAGACCTGCGAGGCACCCAGACCCTGGTGCTGACCGTAGAGGCCCTTGAGGCCGGTGGACGGGCTCGAGTTGTGGCACTGGTTACAGGTCCACGAGACCGTACCGGTGGTGCCACCGGAGACCGTGGCGGTCATCGAGCCCGCGGTGTGCGAGGTCTCGTTGAAGTGACCGCGGTTCGCACCGGTCGTGGTGGTGAGCACCGAGACGATCGGGGCGTTGTTGTAGTCCACCGCGCCGCCACCGTGGCAGTTCTGGCAGGTGTTGGGGTCGTTGAACGCCGTGTTGTTGTGGTTGGCGGCCGTGTGGCACAGGCCACCGGTACAGCCGCTCGTCGGGTGGTACTGCTGGTAGTTGGCGTTGCTGTCGTAGCCGTGGCAGCCCGAGCCGGCGTTGGTGCAGCCGGTGATCGTCGCCGTGGCGTAGTTGGAGCCAGCCACGTTGAGCGTGTGGGAGCCACCGTGGTTGGTGTTGTTGTGGTTGGTGTGGCAACCGCCCGAACCCTGGCCACAGCTCATCGGCGTGGTGAGCGCGCCGGCCGCGTTGCGCATCGACTTGTCGATGTCGTGGCAGGCGAGCGCCGAGTCGCTCGTGGAGGTCGAGCCGGACGCCTTGACGGTACAACCCTCGTTGTAGGTCGCGTGGTTCACGTTGTGGACCGCACGCACGTCGGTGCTGCCGTGGCACGAGCCGCCGGCGCATCCGTCTGCGACACCCGAGGTACCGAGCGAAGCGGTGTGCGAGGTGTTGTAGCTCGCGTGCTTGCCGTTGCCGCGGGTCACGTGGCACTGGTCGCAGCTCTGAGCGCTCCACTTGTCGGTCTTGATGACCGTGATCGCGTCATCCGGCGTGGTGGGCGAGCCGCCGGTACCGGTGCCGTGGCACTTGGTGCAGTACGGCGCGGCGCCCCATGAGGTGTTACCGGAGTCGAGGCGAGCGGTGACCGTGGTGTGAGCCGAGGTCAGGCCCGAGCTGTGGCACGCGGAGCAGGTGTTACCGCCACCGATGGTGTAGGAACCCAGGGTGGTATCGGAGTTCATCGTGCTCGCGAGAGCCGTGTGGGTCGTGTCGTTGCCGTTGACCGAGCCGCCGTGGAGGTTGCCCGTGTAGCCGGTGTGGCAGGTGCCGCCGGTACCGCACGACTTCTTGGTGGGACGCTGGCTCTTGTTAGCCGCGTCGTGGCAGCCGGAGAGCTGGCAACCGCCGCCGCCCGCGCGGTTCTTGTGGAGGGCCACAAGGTCGCTCGTGGGGTGGCAACCCGCGACGGTGCTCGCGCAGCCGGCGGTGCCGGTGGCGGTGTGCGAGGTGCCGATGGCGTTGTGCTGGCCGGTGCTGTGGCAGTCCGAGCACTTGCCGGACTTGCCGTTCCAGTTGCTCTTGACGACAGCCGCCGAGGAGGCCGCGACAGAGCCGGCGATGGTGTTGTGGCAACCGGTGCTCTGCGAGCCACCCGTCGTACAACCGATGGCGCCGGCGCTCGTGGTGGCGTGCTCGCTCGCGAGCGTGCCGAGGTGGCAGTCGGTGCACACGTTGGTTGCGGCGCCGCTCGTCACCGTCGAGGCCATGTAGGCCGCGTTGGCGGTGTGGGTGGCGTCGTTACCGGTGATCTGGTCACCGCGGCCGATACGGTGGTTGGCCGTGGCGGTCGAGTACGAGCTCGCCACGTGGCAGCCGGTGCCCTGACCGCACGACTTGGTGGCCGTCGAGTAGCGGATGGTCTGGCCGGTGCCGATGAGACCCGCGGTCCAGCTTGCGTTGGCAGACGCGCGGTCGTGGCAGTTCAGGCAGTTGTTGTGGATCGCGGTGGTGGTGGTAGGCACGCCGACCGACGCGATGTTGTTGGTCGGGTGGCAACCGGGACCGGTCGCGCCGCATCCGGTGTTGGCCGGCGAGTGCGCCGTGGCCGAGGCGTCGGCGTGACGCGCCAGGCCGCCGGTGTGGCACTGCGAGCAGCCGTTGATGGTGTTCTTGTTCGCGGCCCAACCGGTGGCGATGGCCGAGGTCGAGGCGGCGTTGTTGTGGCAGTTCTTGCACACGTTGGTCGCGTCGAGCGACTTCACCGAGGTCGTCGCGGTGTGCTCGACCGTCAGCTGCATGCTGTGGCACGCGTTGCACTGCGTGGCCTGGTAGGCGGTGTCAGAGGCCTGGACCGAGCCGGCGGTGTGCGTCGTGTCGTTGCCGGTGATGGTGTTGTGGTTGGGCACGCCATAGCCGGTGTGGCAGGTGCCGCCGGTGCCGCACGACTTCTGCGTGGGACGCTGGCTCTTGTTAGCCGCGTCGTGGCAGCCGGAGAGCTGGCAACCGCCGCCGCCCGCGCGGTTCTTGTGGAGGGCCACAAGGTCGCTCGTGGGGTGGCAACCCGCGACGGTGCTCGCGCAGCCGGCGGTGCCGGTGGCGGTGTGCGAGGTGCCGATGGCGTTGTGCTGGCCGGTGCTGTGGCAGTCCGAGCACTTGCCGGACTTGCCGTTCCAGTTGCTCTTGACGACAGCCGCCGAGGAGGCCGCGACAGAGCCGGCGATGGTGTTGTGGCAACCGGTGCTCTGCGAGCCACCCGTCGTACAACCGATGGCGCCGGCGCTCGTGGTGGCGTGCTCGCTCGCGAGCGTGCCGAGGTGGCAGTCGGTGCACACGTTGGTTGCGGCGCCGCTCGTCACCGTCGAGGCCATGTAGGCCGCGTTGGCGGTGTGGGTGGCGTCGTTACCGGTGATCTGGTCACCGCGGCCGATACGGTGGTTGGCCGTGGCGGTCGAGTACGAGCTCGCCACGTGGCAGCCGGTGCCCTGACCGCACGACTTGGTGGCCGTCGAGTAGCGGATGGTCTGGCCGGTGCCGATGAGACCCGCGGTCCAGCTTGCGTTGGCAGACGCGCGGTCGTGGCAGTTCAGGCAGTTGTTGTGGATCGCGGTGGTGGTGGTAGGCACGCCGACCGACGCGATGTTGTTGGTCGGGTGGCAACCGGGACCGGTCGCGCCGCATCCGGTGTTGGCCGGCGAGTGCGCCGTGGCCGAGGCGTCGGCGTGACGCGCCAGGCCGCCGGTGTGGCACTGCGAGCAGCCGTTGATGGTGTTCTTGTTCGCGGCCCAACCGGTGGCGATGGCCGAGGTCGAGGCGGCGTTGTTGTGGCAGTTCTTGCACACGTTGGTCGCGTCGAGCGACTTCACCGAGGTCGTCGCGGTGTGCTCGACCGTCAGCTGCATGCTGTGGCACGCGTTGCACTGCGTGGCCTGGTAGGCGGTGTCAGAGGCCTGGACCGAGCCGGCGGTGTGCGTCGTGTCGTTGCCGGTGATGGTGTTGTGGGGGGCGTCGAGGTACGACGTGTGGCAGGTGCCACCCTGGCCGCACGACTTGCCGGTGGGCTTGACGCCCTGAGTCGCGTAGTCGTGGCAGCCGGTCAGGTTACAGCCGGTCGCGTCCTTGTGGATCGCGTGCAGGTTGTTGCCGGTGCCGTGGCAGTTGGTACCGCTCGTGCCGCAGCTGTACGCGGAGGTCGCGGTGACCGTGGGAGCGGTCGAGCCGTGCTGTGCGTACGCGGCACCCACGCCACCCGCAGCGTGGCACTCGACGCAGGTCTTGGTGCTCCACTTGGTGGAGACGATCGAGGTCACGTTGATGTTGTAGTTGTGGCACTCCGAGCACGCGAGGTTCGTGTAGCTCGAGGTCGAGACCTGCGAGGCACCCAGACCCTGGTGCTGGGCGTACAGGCCCTTGAGGCCGGTGGCCGGGCTCGAGTTGTGGCACTGGTTACACGTGGCCGAGGCGGTACCGCCCGAGCCGACCGTGGCAGTCAGGCTGCCCGCGGTGTGCGTGGTCTCGTTGAAGTGACCCTTGTTCGCACCGGTGGTCGTGGTGAGCACCGAGACGAGCGGGGCGTTCACGTAGTTGACCGCGCCGCCACCGTGGCAGTTCTGGCAGGTGTTCGAGCCATCGAAGGCCGGGTCGTTGTGGTTCGTCGCCGATGCATCGTGGCACTTGCCGGTGATACAGCTGGTGCCGGCAACGGGGTGGTACTGAGTGCTCGAGTAGTTGGACTGGCCATCGACACCGTGGCAGCCGGCACCCGAGTTGGTGCAGCCGCTGATGGTGGCGGTGGTGTAGTTCGAGCCCGCGACGTTGAGCGTGTGGCTCGCGCCGTGGTTGCTGTTGGTGTGGTTGGTGTGGCAGCCACCCGAGCCCTGACCGCAGCTCATCGGCGTGTTGAGGGCGCCGGCCGCGTTGCGCATCGACTTGTCGATGTCGTGGCAGGCCAGTGCCGAGTCGCTCGTGTTGGCGGAACCGGACGCCTTGACCGTACAACCCTCGTTGTAGATGGCGTGGTTCACGTTGTGGATCGCGCGCACGTCGGTGGTGCCGTGGCAGCCTACCTGGTTGCAGCCGTTGGCCGTGCCCGAGGTACCCATCGACGCGGTGTGCGAGGTGTTCATGCTCGCGTGCTTGCCGTTGCCGCGGGTCACGTGGCACTGGTCGCAGGTCTGGGCCGACCAGAAGTCGGAGGTGATGACCATAACGGCGTCATCGGGGCCGGTCGGCGAGCCGCCGGTACCGGTGCGGTGGCAGTTGGTGCAGTAGTTGGGACCAGGACCCCACGAGGTGTTACCGGAGTCCAGGCGCGCGGTCACGGTGGTGTGCGCCGAGTTCAGGCCCGAGCTGTGGCACGCGGAGCACGTGTTGCCGCCACCGGTGGTGTAGGACCCGCCGGTCGCGTCCGCGTTCATCGCGGTCGCGGTGTGGGTCGAGTCGTTGCCGGTGATGGTCGCGTGGGTGACGGCCGCCGAGTGGCAGCCGGCGCCGTAGCAGTCCAGGACCGGCACGGTGGAGGCGTTCTTGTGGCAGGTGGCGCAACGCGACGTGTCCGCCGTGGTCGAGGCCGGAACGGCGTTGTCGTGGAGGGCGCCCACGTCCGTGACGTTGTGGCAGCCCACCGTGCCGCAGACGGCGGCAGCGGTACCGGGCGACGCGCCGGTGACCTGGCCGGAGACCGTCACCGCGTCGAAGCGCACGAACTTGGTCGTGGCGTTGACGCTAGCCCAGAAGCGCACCGTGACAGAGGCTGCGCCCGACGGCAGCGCCGTGGTCGTGCTGACCCAGCCGCCGGTCGAAGCGGTGCTGGACGGGATGATCGAGTTCCAGGTCGACCCGTTGGTCGAGTACTGAACGGCGTAGTAGTTGGGCGACGCAAGACCGGTCGCGTTGTAGGAGAACGCGAGAGTCGGGCTGGTGAGCGCCGACAGGTTCAGGCCCGCCCGCTGGAAGTAGGCCGTACGCGTCGTGGTCGAGTCCGCGTAGAACTCAGCGGCATAGGTACCGGCGGTCTTAGTGGTGTTGGTCGTACGCCAGTACGTGGGGTTTGCTCCACCGGTGGTCCAGGTGCTGGGCCACGAGGCGCTCTCGAAGCCATCCGTGAAGATCGTCGAGACCGAGACCGGGCCCGAGAGCGCGGTCGTCGAAGCATCGTGCTTGGCGGCCTGCGAGCCGTGCTTGGTCGCGTGGCATGCGTCACAGGTCTTGTTCCACGTGCCCAGCGCGTCAACCTTCAGCTCGTGGCAGGCGACGCACTTGTCGCTGTAGCCACCCAAGTTGAAGGTGATCGTGGTCGGGCCACTGTGGGCCGGCTTCATCTCGAGCGAGTGGCACTGCGAGCACGCGAAGCCGGAAACGGTGCCGGACTGAGCGCTCGCGGTGTGCGTGGTCTCAGTGCCGGTGTAGTGGTTGGGGTCATGCGGGGTGTACACGCCGCCCGGACCACCGGCGGTGTGGCAGCCGGTGCACTGGGTGGTCTTGCCGATCGTGATACCCGGGTAGGTCGGGTTCGCGTGGCACTGCTCGCACGAGGCGTGGATGAGGCGGACGTCGCCGCCCTGCTCGTGGCACTCGACGCACTCGGTGGACGACGGAGCGATGTGCTTGGTCATCACGTGTGCGGTGGTGTTCTTGTCTGCTGCGGTGCTCGCGGCGTGACAGCCGGCGCCGATGCAGGTGACCGCCGTGGGAACCGCTGACGCGCTGTGGCACGTGTCGCAGTCCGGGTTGCCCATCGCGTTGCCGACGACCGAGTCGTCGTGCACGACGTCGACCAGGTTGGTCGCATGGCACCACGCGGCGTTGCCGGAACCGCAGGAGTTCAGGTTCGTCCCGTAGGCGTTGAAGTTGTGCTTGCTGTTGTAGTCGGCTGCCTCGTGCGGCGCACCGGCCTTGCCGCCCGCAACGGGGTGGCAGGAGATGCAGGTGTTCGCCGGAGGAGTCTTCCAGCCAACCGGGAAGTAGTACGCGCTGTGACAGCTGTTGCACCCGATCGTGCCCGACACCGAGGTCAGCGAGCTGCCCTTGAAGTGCTCATCGGCGGTGTCCTGGGCGCCTGCGACGAAGTGGCAGGCCGAGCAGCCGTAGTTGGCCGACGTGGTGGTGGTGCCCTTGGTGCGGAGCACGCCGGGGTTGGTGTCGGTGGCCGTGTGAGCCGGCGACGGGTGCGTCGCCATCGACACCACGCCGCTACCGGTGTGGCACGAGGCGTCGGTGCAGTTCTTCGTCGACGGGAACTTCGTGGCACCGTGGCAGGTCAGGCAGTTGGTGGTGAAGTTGGGGCCAACGGAGCCCGAGCCCACGAGCGATGCGTGCTGCGGGCGCGAAGCGTTGGTGTCATCGTGAATCACGCCGAGGTCGTTGCCGTGACAGTCGATGCACTCCTGGACCGCAGGGATGCCGGTCACCGTGTGCGTGGTCTCCTTGAACTGGTGCGGCGCCTGGAGCGTGGTGGTCTTGGAGGCGTTGGCGGTGTTGTTGTGGCAACCCGGGGTGCCCGCGACGCCGTTCCACGTGCAGGTGTAGTCGTACTTGGGGGTGGAGAGCTCAGGGCCCGTGTACGGCGCATAGACCGTGTGGCAGCCCTGGCAGACGCTGCCCGCGGAGGTCTTGGAGCTGGTGCGACGATGCTCGTCGATCATCTTCTTGTCGTGGCACTGGTTGCACGCGAAGCCGGCGTAGGAGCCACTCACGAACGCGGTGGCCGACGCCTCGTGCGCGAAGGTGGTGCCGTGCGCGGCGGTCTTGTCGGGGTGACAGCTGTCGCACTTGGGAGCCACCGACGCGGGAAGGTTGCCGTAGGCGAAGATCGCGTCGATGAACACGAAGGTGCCGCGCGCCTCGGGACGGCTCTGGCCCAGTACCACGATCTGCACGGTGTGCGTCGTGTTGGTCAGGCCCTTCTTGCTGAACAGGATCTGCTGGTACTTGGTGGTCGCATCGTACTGGTCGATCGTCGTCTGGTAGACGCCGTCGAGGTAGATATCCGACTTACCGTAGTACGGATCCTTGGCGCCGATGAGCTCGAACGCGTCTCCCGAGAAGGAGCCGGTGAGCGAGTATCCGATCTTGTTGGTGAAGCGCGCCTGCTGGCCGCTGTGCATCTGGCTCAGGTGCGACTTCCAGGCGGCAGGGGCAGCCGTGAAAAAGTCCGACTCGGCCGCAACGGGGATGCGGGCCGCGGAGCCGGCGATGTCGTGACAGCCGGCGGTGGCGCACTGGTTGGTGGTGTTCGTGGCGGTCTTCATGAACAGGTCGCCACCAACGACACCGTTGGCCATCACGCCGGTCCATGCGGGCTGAGCGGTGTAGGAGGCGTTACCGCTCGAGCTGTGGACGCTGTGGTTCGCGCTGGGCGCGTTGCTGTGGCACGCGGAGCAGGCGGCGGGCTCGTGACACGAGCCGCACTCTCCCGCCAACGTCGACGAGATCCCCGCCATCCAACCCTGCTTCGAGTGGATGACGTGCAGATCGGCCGACGAAGCGTTCACGGACTCCGAAGACGCGAACGACCCCTGAGGCCCAAGCCAGGAAGGGGTCGCATACATCGTCGAGGTGCCGTAGCCGGGGTGGCAGAACGCTCCACAGTTGGCTCCGGTGTTATGAATGGGGTGGGTTCCCATAAGGCCCGGCGTATGGCACTTGGCACATGCCGTGTTCGTGTCTACGTCGGTCACCGTCCAGTCGGACATGCTCGAGTGGCATGTCAGACATTCCGGATTTCGCTGGTCCGCGAATGCAAGACTCGCGAACGCGAACAACATCGCGACCGCGAGACCTATGACCGCGAGGTACCTGATACCCCGTAGTCTGCCCATATGGTGCCTCCAACCCCGTTTGCCAACAGTTCTCTTTGTCAAGGACCATCGTGGGTGCGCCCTTTGCCCCTGGGCGGTACACGAGCTTCCTTGCATCCCTGGGTGCGCGTGCGCACGCCACCCAAGGATGGACATTCTGTGGGAGTATTCGGCAGGTTTGGGGGTGGGGTCAATACCTGAGCGGGCATTATTACCCCAATGTGATGAGATTCACACTTGCCGAGTATTCCGGAGGGCAGTCAGCGAGAAACACACCGCCGAGCCGCCGTTCGCCGAAACCCACAAGTGTGTGGAGCGCCACCGCGCCGCTACCGCGCTCCCCTGCCGGTGAGGACGACCTTCAGGGTCTCGGCCATGATCTGTGCGTCCATGGCGAGGTTCTGATGGAACATGTAGATGAGGTCGTACTTGAGTTTGCGCTCAGGGGTGGTCGCGTAGCCGCCTGACACCTGTGCGAGGCCCGTCACACCCGGCTTGACTCGGAAACGCTCGCGGTAGCCCGGGATCTCTTGCAGGTACTGCTCGACGAAGAACATTCGCTCCGGGCGGGGCCCGACGAAGCTCATGTCGCCCGCGATGATGTTGAACAGCTGAGGAAGCTCGTCGACACGGTAGTTGCGCATGAAGCGCCCCGCACGCGTGATCCGGGGATCGTCTTCCTCGGCAAGGACGGGGCCTGAGAGCTTCTCGGCGTCTTTGACCATGGTTCGCAGCTTGTAGACGTTGAAGAGCTTGAGGTCGCGGCCCACGCGCTCCTGCTTGAAGACCACCGGGAACCCATCGGTCGCTATGATCGCCAGCGCGGCGATCGCCAAGATGGGGCTCACAAGGACCAGGAGGAACAGCGCTCCCACCAAGTCCAGTGCGCGCTTGGCGGCCCGATAGTAGCGGGGCACGAACGACTCGGTGATCTTCATGAGCGGGATGTCGCCGATCAACGCATCGACGCGGCCGATGAAGATCTCGTAGAGCTCGGG
>CAYOHY010000006.1:44580-46608 GCA_964403885.1 uncultured Eubacteriales bacterium | reverse complement strand
GCGATGGGCAGGATGGAGCGCGACAGGGCGAGGGTGGCGTTGCCGCCCAGGAAGGCGATGACGGCGGTGACCACGAGTCCGAGGAACGACACGATCGCAACCGTGCGGACCACGGTCCACGCGGTCTCGGTGCGTTCCGGCTCGTAGAGCCCGTACACCCAGCCCGCGAGCAGGTAGCCCAGGGTGATGAACGGGGCGATCGTCACGTACGCGGCCCAGTTGCGCGCGGACTCGCCGGCCCAGAAGTGCATGCCGAACCTCAGCATGAACGCGACGACGAAGCTCGCAGTGACGAGGATGGCGTCGAGGAAGACCGAGAGGGCTATGAATCGGTTGCGCGACATACGTGTGCTCAGGCCCGTTTCCGTGAAGCGTGGACGTCTATGGCTTCACGGTACACGGCGAGCGTGTTCTCGACCATGCGTGGAATCGTGAAGTCGCGCAACGCGCGCTCTTGCGCCTGCTCGCCAAGACGTGCGCGGAGCTCGTCGTCACCCAGGATGCGCCTGAGCGCCTCGCCCAGCCGCTCGACGCTGCCCACAGGGACCGTGAGGCCCGTGACGCCGTCGAGGTTGGCGTAGGGCACGCCTGTCGTGAGGTCAGTCGAGACCACGGGGGTGCCGGCCGCATGCGCCTCGATCTGCACGAGGCCGAACGCCTCACTGCGGGCGACGCTGGGAAGCGCGAACACGTCGGCTGCGCGGTACCACGCTGCGAGCTCGGCGTCGTCGACCGGCGCAAGGAAGCGCACGCGCTCCCCCATGCCGCGCGCGACCGCGATCTCACGCAGCTCCGGCTCGAGCGGGCCCCTGCCGATCATCACGAGGTCGGCGTCGACGTGCTCCATGGCGCGCACCAGCACATCGGCGCCCTTGTAGTAGACGAGGCGTCCCACGAACAGAACGATCCGCCTGCCGGGGTGCTCGGCACGAAGGGTCCGGGCACGCTGCTCGGCCGCCTCGTCTTGTGCGATGCGCTCGACGTGCAGGCCGAAGTCGACGTGGCGGCACTTGTCGGCGCGCGCGGACAGAAACGTCGAATGCTCGATCATATTGGGCGACGAGGCGATGATGAGGTCCACGCGATCGAGGAACCGCTCGAGGAACGGCTTGTAGCCGGCGAGCGCGGCCTTTTGGCGCACGATGTCCGAGTGATAGGTGACCACAGTAGGCACGTCCGGGCGGGCCTGAAGAAGCGCCAGCTCTCCCCAGGGATACGGGAAGTGGAAGTGGAGCACGTCGGGTGCGGGCGTGCGGGCGGCCTCTGCCTTGAGAGCCTTGGCGAACTGCCACGAGATGGGGGTCGACGAGAACTCGGTCGCTCGCGGCAGCCTCACGACGTCCACGCCGTTCACGGTCTCTTCGACGCGCTGCCCGTCGCCGTTGCACACGAGCGCGCGCACGTGAGCACCTGCGTTCACGACCAAGCCCTCGGCGAGGTCACGCAGATGAAACTCGACGCCCCCCAGATGCGGCGGGTAGTACTTGTTGACCATGGTGACGCGCATCGGCTCGCCGTCCACGGTGCGCTCCTGCGCGATGTCGGTCGAGGCCATCACGCGCCAACGAGCCCGCGGCCGGCGGCGAGCAGGTCGTCGACCACGCCCGCCGAGGGTGCCTCGGCGTAGATGCGCACGAGGGGCTCGGTACCGCTGGTTCGCATGAGCAGCCATGCGTCGTCGTCGAAGAAGAACTTGATGCCGTCGGCGCGCGAGATGTCCCTCACGGCCAGCCCCGCGAGCTCGGTGGGCGCCATGTCCGGCATCGCCGCCACGAACGCCGAGACGACCTCAGGGGTCAGGCGCAGGTCCACGCGCGAGTACTCCATGGGCCCCGTCAGCGCGAACAGGTCCTCGACCAGCTCGGCGAGGCCCTTGCCCTGCTGCGCCATCATCTCGGCGAGCAGGAGCGCCATCAGCAGTCCGTCGCGCTCACGCACGTGGGAGGGGATGCCGATGCCGCCGCTCTCCTCACCGCCGATGAGCACGCCGCCCGCGACCATCTCCTCGTAGATCCACTTGAACCCGAC
>CAYOHY010000006.1:0-44480 GCA_964403885.1 uncultured Eubacteriales bacterium | reverse complement strand
GGATGGGCTCGGGGTGCAGCCCGCCAAAGCCCGGGTTGCGCTCCGCGTGGAGCTCAAGGACGTCGGCGCCCATCTCGCGCAACAGCCCCGCGAGGTGGCCCTGGCCCGCGCCGTAGAGCGGATCGACGACCACCTGCAGGTTCGCACGCCCGATCGCCTCGGCGTCCACCGCGCCGCGAAGCGCATCCAGGTACGGCCCCACGAGGTCGACCAGCTCGAACTCGCCGCGGGCGGTGGGCGCACCGTCGACCAGCTCGGCTTCGACGCTTTGCGTGAACGAGACGGGGGACGCGCCGCCGTCTGACATCCGGAGCTTGAAGCCCAGGTACTCCGAGGGATTGTGGCTTGCCGTGAGCATCACGCCACCGATGGCGTCGTCATCGCGCGCCACCGACCAACACAGGCCCGGCGTGGGGATGTAGCTGTCCGAGACTCGTACGCGCAGGCCGTGCGACGCAAGCACCTCAGCCGCTGCAGCCGCGAACGAGCCGGCCTCGAAGCGAGTGTCGTAGCCAACAAGCACGAGCCCGCCCGGATGGTCCGCCGAGAAGACCCGGCCCGCCGCGTCGGCGACGCGCCTCAGGTTCTCATAGGTGAAATCATCGCCGATGACCGCGCGCCATCCATCGGTGCCGAACTTGATGTCGGTGCTCATGCCTCGGTCTCCCCTTCACGTGTGACGACCTGCCGATGATGCATCATCCCGGCAGACTCCGCTACCAAAGGAGTACCCATATCCGCAGGTGGCATGGTTGCCACGGCGGCTAGCGGGACTCCTCGGGCACGGAAGAGTCGGCGCTGCGGGCGATGAGGTCACGGAGGTTGAGTACCTGCTGGTCGCTCGGGTAGCTGCGCTCAAGCCTGGCTAGCTCCTCCAACGCGACGCCGCGCTCCCCCAGCTCCCACTCGGCCTGTGCGTGCACGACTGCCGGGCCGGGCACTCGCGGGTCCCATCCCCGCATGGGCTCGACAACGCGCCGCGCCTGCTCGTATCGACCCAGATCAAGCAGGGCGATCGCATGCGTCATACGCAAGGTGAACCCTGTGGGCGCCAACGGCTCATAGCGCCGCGCGACGGCCTCAGCCCTCTCGTAGTGCTCCGCACCCAGGCAATCGCCAAGCGACAGGCACAGCTTCGCGAGCTCATCGGCGGCGCGGTACTCTCGCGGCACCGCAGTCAGCACGAGCTCGTACTGCTTCTGCGCCTCACGCTGCGACTGCTCGATGGATGCCACCACCGCCGAGCCGTCCTGCCCCGACTGCCTGACGCTCTCCAGCTGCAGTGCATCCATCTCGATGCGCTGGGTGAGCACGTCGGCGAGCTGAAGGCGATAGATGTGATCCCACGGAGCCCGCCGCACCGCAGTCTGCGCCCACGCCTGCTTCTGCGCGAAGTCGGGCGTCACGATCACGTGGATCGCAGCGCGATCCGCAGACAGCTGCGCCACAAGCAGCACCGAAGCCGCCGCGAGCGTCACCACCGGCACCGCCACCGCGAGTCGGCGCACCCACTCGCGTGGTGACACCTCATGGGCCTTGGGGGCGAGCATCATGCCCAGTCCGGCCCAGAGCATGGCCGTACCGGCCACGCCTGACACGCCGAAGGTCAGGTGGACCAGGTGCGCGACCACCCCGGCGAACCATCCGGTCAAGACCAGCCTCGTCGCCCCATGACCGCGCTCGAACGCGCACCCCGCAGCACGCTTGAGAGACCACACCACCGCGACCGTGAACGCGATCGCCGCAGGCACCCCCAGCGTGGCCGCGAGCTGCAGCGGATAGCTGTGGGCCGCATCGGCCACGCCGCTGTAGCCAAAGGCACGCAGGTCGCCCACGGGACGATACTGATACCAGGCATATCGGAAGGAGTCCGGTCCCCAGCCCAACAGCGGCCGAGCCCGGATCGCATCCTGCGCAGCAGCCCAGATGTAGCGCCGCCCCAGAAGCGAGCCCGACTCGAGATTCGCAAGCGACCTGACGCGCTCGATGACCGAGAACACGAGCGCGTCGCCCGCCAAAGAGATCACCACGATGACGCCCAGCAGCCCGGTGATGACCCCGATCGCGATCACATCGACGCGATTGGTACGGACGCCCCCGCGCCGAGCCGCGATGGCGATGAGGATCAGCGCAACGATGCCGCCGATCCATGCGCCGCGGACAAAGGATGCAAGCCATGCCGCGCCGATGACGGCCGAACATGCCCACCACAACGCCCGCAACCGGTCATCCGGCTCAGAGAGTGCGATTGAGGGCGCAAGCGCCAACCCGAACAACAGGTAGCCGCCCAGCAGGTCAGGATTGCCCAGCGTCGCAAACGCGCGCCGACTCTCGAACGCAAGCCGGCCCCAGTTCTCGGGATCGAACCCGGCGACCTGGCACAGTCCATACACCGCCATCACCGAGGAGGCGATGACGACCGTTCGCCCAAGCGAGCGGACCCTCAGAGGATGGTCGACCATCTGCAGCACCAGCCACGCAAGGCCGGCGTACCCCAGGAACGTGATCAGCCCCTCGCGCCGCTGGACCGCACCGAACACCGATGTGGACACGTCAACGGAGGTGAAGGTGGCCGCGAGTGCGAGGGCGAGGAAAGCGGCGTACGCCCACAGGGCCGGGGCGGTGTGCACGCGCAGACGATATCGAAGCTGTCCATAACCCCATGCCGCCATGCCGATGAAGACGACAAAGACGAGCCACGCCGACTTGGGCAGATCGACCTGATCGAGCACGACAGGGTACGACAGCGCCGGAAAGATGCGGCCAAAGAGGGTGAAGTTCGACGTGGCGAGCGGGATGGCAAGGATGGCGATGTTCAGACACCACCACGCGATGAGCTCAGGCCACGAATGCGGACGCACGGGCTTCATCGGCTCACCGCCTGCGAGTGCGACGGGGGTGCGCCGACACGACCGGCGCCAAGAAGGCAGCCGTTCCGCTTGGTGGACGTTGCGAGCGTGAATCGCCGGATCATCGCATTCGCTTCCCCTGTGGACCGCGTCATGAATAATGCAACATCCGGCCGCCCCACGCCAGTGCGTGAAGCCTGCATAATGGAAGCGTGGCTGCCTGCGGCCATCCATCAGGAGAGGACCCCTAGGCCGATGCGCGTCTTGCTCGTCAACCCACCCACGTTGGACGGCGTGCGCTACGTCCGAGAAGGGCGCTGCGAACAGAAGGCGTCGTCCTACCAGTACCTGATGGTTCCGATATCGCTGCCGTCCATCGCCGCGGTACTGCGAGAAGACGGACATGAGGTCCGGCTCGTCGACTGCGTGGCCTCTGGCCAGGATGCCGAGAACCTTGTCGCAGACGCTCGGTCGTGGCGGCCCGGGCTGATCGTCATGAACGTGTCGACCCCCACCTTTGCCTCCGACGTCCGAGTGGCGGCCATGCTGTCCGCTGCGTGCCAGGCCCATGTCACGGCGTACGGGGTGCACGTGACCGCGCTGCCTGACGAGTCACTGGATGCGACCCCCTTCGACTCTGTCGTGCGCGGAGAGCCTGAGTACACCGTGCGCGATCTTGCACGCCAACTGCCCTCCCTTGAGCTGGCGTGTGTCGATGGGCTGTCGCACAAGTCGCTCGGCTCCATCGTCCACAACCCGCCTCGGCCCTTCATCGACGATCTCGATGCCCTGCCCTTTCCCGCTCGCGACCTGCTCGACAACGCGAAGTACACAGCTCCCCTCTCGACGGCAGCGCAGACCCTGATCGTCTCCGAGCGAGGTTGCCCGCACGCGTGCACCTACTGCACCGCCCACTGCTACTACGGTCACCGCGTGCGCAGGCGTTCGCCGTCAAACATCGCCGACGAGATCGAGGAGTGCGTCAAGCGCTTCGGTATCCGCTCGTTCGTCATGTGGGCGGACACCTTCACCAGTGACAAACAGCACGTGCTTGCCGTGTGCGACGAGATCGAATCGAGGCGCCTCGAGATCGATTGGCAGTGCAACTCACGTGTTGACACCGTCGACGCCGAGATACTGAAGCGGATGGGTGCCGCCGGCTGCTCTGCGGTGTCTTTTGGTGTGGAGTCCGGCGTGCAGGAGATACTCGATGCGGTCCGCAAGGGCACCACGCTGCAGCAAGCGGTCGACGCGTTCGGGTGGGCACGAGAAGCCGGCATCACGACCCTCGCCTACGTGATCCTTGGGCTGCCCGGCGAGACGCGTTCGACGATTCGGCAGACGCGACGATTCATCCGGCAGCTCGATCCCGACTTCGTGCAGATCCACTGCGCCGTGCCGTTCCCCGGCACCGAGCTGCGTGCGCGTGCGATCGCCGACGGCGTTCCCGTCGCTGACTCATGGCAGGAATACGAGATAGACAACGCGGCGATGGGGACTGCGGAACTGACCGCGCGCGACCTCGATCGGGCCCGCGTGAGCGAGTTCCTGCGCTTCTACCTTCAGCCCCGAAGGGCCATCAGAGCACTGGGTTCGATCACGCGGCGCGAGTCGCTGGCACGCGTCGCTAAGTGGACACTCGACTTCCTAGGCGGATGGGTCAGGCCAAGGCACTGATCGAGGCCAGCTTCTACTGTACGCCCAGTATCCGACCGTACGAGCTGTACGCGTTCTCCAAGTAGGTGCACCGCACGTGCATCGCCCTCAGGCGCCACTTGCCCGCACCGAGCGTCATCTCGCCGCGGTAGCGCGCGGACCCGGTCCCGTCGAGCACGACCTCGGCTGAGACCGTCTGCTTGGCGACCCATCGGCCATTCTCCCAGCGCATCGCGCTCACGCGAACGCGCGACAACGGGCTGGCCGGCGACACGGTGCCTGAGTACCGAAACGTCGCTGAACCCGTCGTGAGCGCGGAACGTGCGACGCGCGGAGCGCCCACCACCGGCGTGCTCGACAGCGCGAACTTCACATGTGACGCAGGACCCCACTGGCCAAGCACATCGACCGCGCGCACGTGGAAGTACCATTCTCCGCCGTCAAGCCCCGCGCACGACGCCGAGCGAACGCCGGTGTCGATCACCGCATCCGGTGTCGTGTCGGGGGAGCGATCGACCACGAACGAGTAGCCTGCGATACCGCTGACATCGACCGGCGCGGTCCACTCGAAACGAGGAATGATGCCGCCGCGCACCACTACTGAAACGGGGTGCGTGGTCGAGTGCGCCAGCGGGGCACCGGGGGCCTCGCGATCCATCCCGACCGCCTGCGTCAGCGTGCCCGTGTTGCCGAGCGCGTCCCTGTACTGGGCGACGACCGTGTAGCGTCCGTCCACGTCGGGCAAGACCACTTGGGTGGTCTCGGTGTAGGGTCCCCACTCGCCCATGGCGTAGTCGACCCCCACGCGCATGTCCACGACGTCGGTCATATTCGAAGTGATCGTCACATCGGGAGAACCCAGCCAGAAGCCTCCGCCCTGAGCGAGCATGGTGCCCTGCGGCGGCGTGCGATCCAACACGACCGTCGCTGAGCGCGTCGCTTCGACGTTGCCCGCCCGATCCACCGCCCAGTAGGCGATGGTGTTGGTCCCTTCATCGGACACCTTGATGGTCGTCGCACGTACCGGCGAGCCGCCATTGAGGCGATACCAAACAGAACCGATGCCCGACGTGTCGGTGGCCTCGAGCGAGAGATTGACGTACGGAAGCGCCGTGACCGTCGTCGGCACACCGATGATGGTGGTCACCGGTGGCTCCGCATCACGCACGAAGACCTGCACTCGCGCGCCATCACGCTCCACCACATAGGTGCGGCCATCCTGTGAGCACTCAACACCCGACGGACGATGGAACCTTCCGAGCGCCGCGCCACGAGATCCCGTGTAGGTCACGAGGTGCGCATCCTGATCGAAGGCCTGGATGCGCTCGTTGCTGAGGTCCGTCACCACGGCGCCACCCCCGGGTACCGCCGCGATCGACGTGGGTGACCAGAACTGACCGGGGGCCTCGCCCCAGCCCCCCGCCTGAGTGAGGTAGTCGCCCGTGAGCGACTGAAGCTTCTGAATGCGGTTGTTGCCGGTGTCGGCCACCCACAGACCACCGCGATCATCGACAGCCACGTCCTGCGGCGAGGAGAACTCGCCCGGCGCCGTACCGGAAGCCCCGAACGACGCGGTGAGACCGCCTCCCGGCCCAAAGACCGCCACCCTGCTGTTGCCGGTGTCGGCCACGTAGAGGGTGCCGTCCTGACCCAGTGCGAGGCCGCGAGGTTCGTCGAGCTCGTCAGCGCCGATCTCCGTCTCGAACTCCCCGTTGGCGTTGAAGCGCTGGATGCGATCGTTGCCGGTATCGCCGACAAAGATGTCGCCGTCCGGCGCCACCACGATGCCGGAAGGATAGGAGAACTGTCCGGGTGCGGTTCCCGACGTGCCGAACGAACCGACCCACTCACCCTCGCGACCGAGGATCGCGACGCGCTGATTGCGCGTGTCGGCCACGTACGCCCTACCGATCGAGTCGACGGCAACGGCCTCAGGGTCCCACAGCCTGGACGCGCCGGATCCCTTCGCCTCCAGCGGGGCGAGCCACACTGACGACGGCGTGCGAACACACAGTCGATGGTTGCCAGAGTCTGCGACCACAAGGGTTCCGTCCGCCGCGACAGCGGCACCCCTCGGGGACTGGAACGCTCCGGGGCCCTCGCCGGTGACACCTCCCGCGATCATCGCGCCGGTCCATGCTGCGGCCGCGGGCCACTGCGGTATCCGCGCAACGGCGGGTATACCTTGGTCGGTCACCACAAGGTCGCCGTTGGGTGCGAGCGTGATGCCTACCGGGACCTTGAAGCGTGACGGATTGAGCGTGCCTTGCTGGTACGGACCGAATCGGCCCACATAGGCGCCGGTCGTCGAGTCGAACACCTGGATGCGCATGTTCGATCCGCTGTCGGCAACGTAGACGTAGCCACCGGTGACGACGATTCCCCACGCGTTCGAGAACTGTCCAAAGTAGGGCCCGATGCCGCCCCATTGGAGGAGCTGGTTGCCCGCCGCGTCGAACTTGCGGACGCGACCGGCAAGGCTCTCTGTCACATATACACACCCCGAGCCGTCGACCGCCACGCCCTTTGGCGCAGCGAGCGAACCCAGGGAGCCGATGGAACGCACCCACGTGCCATCCTGTGCGAAGACCTGGATGCGACCATTGCCGGAGTCGGCGACGTAGACATGGCCATCCGGTCCAAAGACCGCGCACTCCGGGTCGAGCAGCTGCTTGGGCCCCGAGCCGGGCTCACCGATCGTGGCGACCAGGTCGCCCGTGGGCGACAGAAGTCGAACACGGTCGTTGCCCGAGTCAGCGACGAGCATCTCGCCCATCGGACCCAACACCACCGAACCCGGATCCCATACGGCACCGGACACGACAGGCTCCGCAAGTATCGACGCGTACGGAACCTCTGAGGCATACGCAGGAACGCCGAACAGAAGTCCGGCGCCCACTGCGAGTACGACCGAGAAGGTCGCTATGGATGCGCTAGCGCGCGTAAGACTGCTGGAAGTTGCGAACCGCATTGCCGAGAACCTTCACCCTCGTGTCGGAGATCTCGACGTGGATCGCGTCGACATCGGAGTTGGGCTCCATATCCTTGGTCACCGTGAAGTCGACCACGATCGGCTTGGCGCCGGCGCCACGACCGTCGGGGTAGACCTCGAGCTTCAGCACTTTGCCCACGGGGCACGGCCCGATCGAACCGCTGTCCTTCTTGGCGGTGTAGTCAGGCTTGAAGCTCTTGCCCGCGAAGACTATCTCGCAGCCCTTGGGGGCATTTGAAGCGGTGTCATTCCACCACAGGATCTTGATGTCGCGGGTGATGACCGGGGCGTTCGAGCCGCCAGAACCGTCACTGCCGCTCTCTCCGCCGCTGGCCGAACCGCCGCCAGAAGTCGACGAGCCACCCGAAGTCGAGGTACCGGTATCACCGGAAGCCGTCTCGGTGGTCGGACTCTTGGGGTCCGCAGTCGAGCTGGCCTCGGGCAGAGCACCGTTACTCGCAGGCACCGGACGACCCTCGGCGCTCAGCTTGAGCGAAGAGGTCTTCTCCTGAGAACGCTTGCAGCCGACGGCACCGGCGGCGAGCATGCCGACAACAGCGACAACGAGCATGATCTTGAAAGCTGAACGTACGCGCACTAGTGGCCTCCTGTGTGACGGGCGTCCTCGCCCTCAGACAATCTTATCATCGGCACGTTGGCAAGGCACATTCAGCAAAGTATCTGCCGTTCGCACGAAACCAACACAACTGTCGCCGATGAGCCGCCATGCCGCTGCATGCTACGCTGACTGGCGATAGTCATAGGCTTGGCACCTCAGCCGGAGGCCTTTCTCGCACAAGGAGGAGTTCGAACCGATGTCCGGGCGTATGCAGGCCCTGAGAACCCTCATCCAAGACCCCTCGAGCAACTTCGCTGCGACCGGCGCCGCGATCGCGGTCGTGGTCGTGTTCGTCATCGTGCTCGCTCTGATCCTCATCGCCTTTGCGCTCCCCGGCAGAAGCCCCGCGACCACCGAGCAGTCCTCGGCCGCCAGACGGCGCAAGATGCCGCGATGGCTCGCCACCCTCGGCGGAACCGCTGTCCTCGTGGTGGGCGTCCTCGCGGCACTTGCCTGGTGGTATCAGGCGACCTCAACCCCCACATATTGCACCAGGACGTGCCACGCGATGGCGGCGCCCACCCAGACCTGGACGACCTCAGCACACGCGCAGGTTCCGTGTGTTCGTTGCCACGAGGGCAAGCCCTGGGAAAGCATGCCGGCGGCGATCGCCCAGCGTTCGTACAGCCTGTACCTAGAGGTCACCGGGTCGAACGCGAAGCGTCAGCCGGTCCCGATGGCCAACTGCCTCAACTGCCACGTGGGTCTTCTCGACGAGCAGCTCACCGGCCGCAACGGTGAGCCCTTCGCGCACCGCGAGCTGCTGGGTGACTACCCCGACTGCACCGCCTGCCACGGCAAGCAGGGCCACGAGCCTCCTCGCATGTAGCGGGTCGCGAATCCGGTGCACTGCACGCACCTCTCACTGCGCGCACCCGCTATGACCTAGTGAGGCGTGGCTGCGATCGCGGTCGGAGTCCAGAAGCGGTGTCTGTCGCCCCGAACCGGCCTCGGGCCCCGTGCGACGCAGCCCGCCTGTGGCCCACCTCTCCCCTCTGCCACCGCACTACAGCAGACGCACGCGTCGTTCTGCACATCCACAAGGGTGATCGGCACGACACACTCCGCTCTCCCTGAACGGACGGCTGAGCGCTGCACCCGACAAGACAAGCCCCCCTGGGGGGGCAACCCGGGAACGACCGCCAACAACAAGGAAGGGCGCCGCTTTCGCGACGCCCTTCCGGCAGTTCCGTGTGTTGCGTATCGACTAGAAGCCGATGTTGACACCAGCGGTGCCCGTGCCGTTGCGGTGGCAACGGAGGCAGACGCCGTCCTGCTCGGTATCGGTCGCGCCGACGGCGGCAGCCGAGGCGTTCGCGCTCGAGACGAGGAAGCGCTTGGCGTTGGCGGTGAAGTGCGGCCAAGCCGAGGTGGTGTAGCCGCTGGCGTGGCACGACGAGCACTGCGTCGAGCCGACCCACGCGACCTGACCGGTGTAGCTGGCGTCGGTGTTGTCGTACGTCGCAGCAGCAGAGGTCATGACGTGGCTCTGACCGCTGTAGCCGCCACCGTAGTAGGTGTAGGTACCACGAGTGAAGTGGCAACCGGCGCAGTACTTGGTGAGCGCGGTGTCAGACGTGTCGGCGGCCTGCGGGTAGCTGGCAACCGGATCCCAGTTGGCGGGCAGCGTCGCGCCATTGGTCGACAGGATCTTGGTGGTGAGGTAGGCGTTCAGGGTCATGCGGCTCGAGGCGGCGTGAACCTGGTGGCACTGGTTGCAGCTGACACCCGGCGCCATGGGACCGGCGGCGTAGGTGTTGTGCGCAGTGTCGGTATCGACACCACTGTAGTTGGGCAGCGAGCCGCCGTACACGGTGGTGGCGATGGTGGTGGTGACATGGCAGTACGTGCACGAGTTGGCGACGGTGTCCTGAAGCAGGACCTCGCCGGTCAGGCTCGCGTTGTGCACTGCGTGACAGACGACGCACTTCTGGGTGGTCGTCGTGTACGCGCCGTGCGGTGAGGGCAGGTTACCGGGAACGCCGGTGACCGAACCCCAGGTGGTGTAACCCGCATCACCCGTGGTAGCGAGGGCCGGTACTGCGAAAGCAAGCACCAAGCACGCCGCCGCGAGAAGTACGAGCCACGTCTTGCGTCCGTTGCTCATTGTTCCTCCTGGCTCAAAAACCCCGTCCGGACTGTGCCAGCGCCTGCCCGGGCGATACACGATAGGTCAATCACGCAGGGCGAGTTCGCTGCAAATGAAACTTTAACAACGCTTACGCCAACCCACAATGGGAAAACCAAAAACTCTCTACAATTCCGTCGAGTCGTCGGTGAATGGTCCAACGCTGGCTTTGGACATCCTCCTCGCGACCACGACGGCTAGCACGATAGCGAGCAGCAAGAGCACGAGCGGCACCGCAAGATAGCGATACGGACTCGAGACCGCTCTCCACGCTGCTGACACCGCCGATCCGCTGGAGTCGGGGATCCGCACGATCTGAATGCGATTGTTCTGCGTGTCGGCGATCGCGAACCAGTCACGACGACTGTCATACGCAACCGACGTGGGGTAGAAGAACTGACCGTCCTCGCGCCCGAAGTCACCGTACTTCGCCTGGACCTTACCGGTCTTGGGATCGACGACCGCGAGCTCGAACTGGAACGCATCGACAACGATCAAACGACCTGCGCCGTCGAACGCGACATCTTGCGGCAGGTCCCATCGATGATCCGGGAGAGCCTTTGAGGCAGACTCGTCCCCGCCCTCTGGTGCATCGGTGCTCGGTCCCGTGTGCACCGCCACGCCACCGGGCACGACCCACTTCACCTTGCCGTCGGCGCTGAACGTCTCCAGACGCTTGTTGAAGGAGTCGGCGATGTAGATGTTGCCGTCCCGCGCCGCGATTCCCTGGTAGGCGTCGATCTCGCCCGGCTTGGTGCCGCGCTTCGCGAACTGCGCGAGCTTCTTGCCGTTCTTGTCGTAGACCAGCACGGTGCCCATATCGAGCACGTAGACCTTGTCGCCATCGACATAGACCCCGCGAGCCTGGTCAAGCACGGGCCACTCACGCACGAACTTGCCCGCGCGATCGAAGACGATGATCTTCTTGGCCCACGGATCGGCGATGTAGACCAGCCCGTCCGAGCCGACGGCCACAGATTCGGGGCGGATGAACTGCCCCTTGCCCGTCCCACCGGCGCCCGTGTGCAGGAGGCGCTTGAAGGTGCCGTCGGGGCGGAAGATCATGATGCGCGAACGCGTCTGATCCGTCGCGTAGATGTCGCCGTTGGGAGCGATCGCCACCGAGGTCGGCGACAGGAGCTGCTCGTCGGCAGAGGGGCCGAACCCGTAGATCGAGCGAACCCACTTCATGGACGCCTTGGTGGTCTCCTCCTTCGCGCCACCAACCGGCTTGAGGAGGTTGTAGAACACCCACACGAGTCCCAGAAGGAGCGCCAGGAGAAGCACGATCACTATAGTAAGGACGGTACGTGCCCGTCCGGTTCCCGCAGGGGCGGCCTGCTGCTGAGCCATTACTTGCCTTCCTTGATGCGCTGGAGACCTTCGAGGGCACCCGCGTAGTCAGGGACATACTTGAGTGCGTTGCGATACGCCTTCGCCGCTTTGGCTGTCTGACCCGCCTCAAGATAGGCATCCCCCAGGGCAACGCTCACGTTGGCCTGCTGGGGATTGGCATTGACCGCCCGCTCGAGGTCCTTGAGCGCGGCCTCGGTATCGCCAAGCTTCTGATTCGTGATCGCCCTGCCGTAGTAGACGCGGCCGATGACCGTGCCGTCGTCCTTCATCCGAACCCCGACCTCTTCGCGGTCGTCCTTGATCTTCTTCAGCGCCGCCTTGACGGCGACCTCGGCCTCGTCGTAGGCGTCGAGCGCCTCCTTGTACCGGCCGGCGGCACGCAGGACATCGGCCTTGACGAGGATCAGCGTGGGCTCCTTGGAACTACGCCTGCCCTCGTCTATCGTCGCGATCGCATCATCGAAGCGCTTCGCGTCCGCGTAGGCGTACGAGAGGTTCATCCACGCACTGGCGTCCTTGGGCTTCTCGCGTGTCATGGTCTCCCACGCGGTTATGTCGCGCTCGGTGATGGTGCGCGGAGCCTTGTTGAGTGTGCCGAGGTAGTAGAACAGCACACCCGCGGTGGCCAGCAAGACGACGATCACAGAGAGGGCGACCACCAGCAGGACCCGCGTGACCGGGTCTGCGGGCTGCGCAGGCGCCTGATCCTGCGCCTCGCTCTCATCGTCCTCGTCGAACTCGTAGTCGTCATCTTCGACGGCAGCGCCCTCGACGGGCACCTCGTCGTAGGCGGAATCGAGGGGCTGTGCGCCCTCGTTCGGCTCGATAGGCCCTGGTGTATCGGTCATCCGAACGTGTCTCCTGTCGGTGCATGGGTCGCCACTTATCGAGCAAACCCCGTGCAAGATTAACCTGTATTGAGGTCAGAGTTTCAAGTATGCACCGTGAATGGACTCGAAGACCACAGGCACGCCCAACAACGAGAACGTGATGAGGCCCAAAGCGGCGACCGACAACCACGCAGCGCGCTTGCCTCTCCAGCCCAAGGTGAGCGTCAGGTGCAGATAGACCGCATACGCGGCCCACGCGACCAGCGACCAGGTCTCCATGGGGTCCCAATCCCAGTAGCGACCCCATGCCTCATTGGCCCAGATCGCCCCCGAGACGATCATGACCGCCTGAAAGAGGAAGCCGGCGGAGACCAGTCGGAGGTTGGCCGTGTCAGAAGCAGGATCGGCATCGTCTTGCTCCCCCGCGACATCGCCGAGCGGCGCGCGCAGCAGATATGCCACCGAGACCGCTGCAGCGAGGGCATAGCAGCCAAATGCGAGCATGGCGAAGACGACATGGATCGCGAGCCACATGCTGATGAGCGTGCCCGAGAGCTGTTGCGCCTCAGTGGAGGCCAGCATGGCCGCGCCCAGCATGAGAAACGCAACCGGCATGATCACGACGCCTGCGGGGCGCACCTGATCGTGTCGCTCTTGAAGGACGAGGAATCCACTCACGGCGAGAAACGCCATGAGTGAGGCGACCTCATAGAACCCAAGGTAGGGCCCGTGGCCCACTGCGGCCCAGCGCAGCCCTATCGAGATCGCCTGAAGCAGCGCTCCGGCGGCCGCGATGGCGACACCGATCGTCGCCAGTGGCTCCTGACGACCGGCCACCGCACCGATGAACAGGGCCGCCGATGCCGCATACGCGGCCACGGCGACCCACATGAGCATGATCGCAGCTGACACGCTCGAGGCGCCCTAGGGCTTCTTGGGGGCGGCTGTCGAGGTCTCCTCGACGGCATCCTCCACGAGCCACTTGTCGCCGTCCTTCTGCAGAAGGAAGATCGTCGACTTCGTCCACCCGGGGAACGCCTTCGACTGCACCCAGACAACGCGGACCTTGGCCTTGGATGCGTCCTGCTCGACGACCTTGAAGGGAGACTCCCACTTGGGAATGGGGGGCGTCGTGGTGTCAGACGGGACTGAGGCCGCAAGCGCCGCCGCGGTCTTGGGATCCGTCAAGTACTTCTCGTACTGCGCAGCATCGGTCGAAAGCTCGGACCGTAGCTGAAGCAGGCCGAGCACCGACCCCTCGGGCGTGGCGGTGGACGCCTTGGTCTCGGCGGACTTGGCGCAGCCTGTGGCGATCAATGCGAGCGCGATGAGAGCCACGGTTGTCATGATGGTGAAGCGGTTCGTGCGCACGGCGGTTCTCCTACATGGGACGACTGGAGTCGATCATTCCACTACCGATGTTGCGGAACAGATGATAGCTGGTAGGGGCGAGCTGGACGCCCCAGAAAGTCATGAGCACGCCGAACAGTGCGAACAATGCGAGTGCCGCCAGTCTGACACCACGCCAGCCGAGCGTCAGGCGCGCGTGCATATAGAACCCGTACGCGAGCCACGTCAGCAGCGACCAGGTCTCCACCGGGTCCCAGCTCCAGTATGCGCCCCAGAGCCGATGGGCCCAGATCGCACCCGAGGCGATCATCACCGCGTTGTTGAGAAAACCGAAGGCGACGATCTTGAGAGAGATGTCGTCGATCTGATCGCTTGGAGGGACCCACGACGGTACGCCGGAGCTCTCCTTGCCGAGCTTCTCGGCGCGCACCCGCAGAATCAGTGCGAGCGCAAGGCCGGCCACGGTGGAGTATGCGGCGTAGGTGATCCACGCGAACGTGACGTGCACGGCAAGCCAGAACGACTGGTAGGGCGGGGTCACGGGACCCGGGGGCGTGGCCTGCGTGAGCCCGTACCCCATGGTGACCAGCACGACCGGCAGTACGACCGCCCCGACCACCGACAGCGATCGGTTGCGCCACACGATGAGCAGATAGGCGGCGATCATCACGGCTGAACCGACGAGCACGTTCTCGTAGTCTTCGATGTAGGGAAAGTGCCCGGCCGCACGCCACCGGATCACGATTGCGACGCACTGGGCCACCAGACCGGCGACGGCCACAAGACGCGCGCGATCCACCCAGGCACGACGACCCCACACGATCCCTGCGAAGATCATGACCGTGGCGACGACGAACAGCACGATCGCTGTCCAGTACACCGCAATCTCACTAAACGCCATGCTCGTCCTCGTTCTCTTCGGGCCCGGCACCCTCCGCCGCCGTATGGGCCAAGAGCGCTACAAGTGCTCGATCTTGTTCACCGGCCAGACCAACCCAAGGCCGCGAACGTACCTGTACCTGCATCGTCGCGGACCCCTCGGTCTGGTTGATGACAAGAGCGAGTCGGCGCTCAGGTACAGCGAACCGAACCGCCGCGCCGGCGACCGCCAGCCAGAATCCCGCATAGGTCACCCAGCGCATAGGCTCGCCGGTCACGCGATAGAACGTCCAAAAGGCGATGTCGGTGAACTCCACCGTCACGCCATTGCCCGCATCCAGCGACTCGCCCCTCTCAAGCTCACCTCGCCACACCGGCTTGCCGTCAATAACGAGGACAACATAGAGCCGAGGGTCGCTGATCTCGAACTGCCTGGCCGGCATCCTCTCGCCTCGAGCAAGCGGTCGTGGAGTCGCCCTCAGCTGGAGCTGGGCCGGCTTGCCATCGATGGGAGGCAACTCGTAGATGTCGCGCCATCCATCGACCGCTTGGTCCCCCAGACGCACGACCCTCTCTTGGGCGGGCGCGCCATCCGTGCCCACTGCCATGTCCACGGCGTAGCCGGTTCTCAGCAGGACATAGGAGCGGCCCGCGGCTTCAAGCGGGTAGTTGACCTTGACGTCGCTCGCGCCCACGCGCCCTGACCGGTCGATGTAGCGCATCCGCGCGACGGCCGAGACCACGGAATCCCCTTGATAGCCGAAGTCCATGGAATCGAGCGCTATCCGAGCGCCGGTGTATTGGTCTCCGAGCCTTGGCAGCAGCTCGATGCGCTCATAGGATCGCGCCTCATCAACCACCTCCTGGCCCTCAGTGATGACCAGGCGGCCCTTGAACGTGGTCAGCCCCGTCGCCACGCCGCCGAGGATCAACACCAACAGGCTCGCATGGAAGAGCATGCTCCCCCAAAAGCCGATCGCGCCGGCGCGGGCCACGATTCCACGCTCGTCTCGGTGCAGGATGCTCCAGCCGCTTGAGACGACGCGCGCCTCGGCCACGTCCAAAAAGGACTCGGGTGTCCCCCATGTCGCACCGAGGGTCTGTGAGGTGGCATCCGGCCCCACAGCGGGCCGACCGGCGCGATTGCGTCGTCCCAGCCTCAGGAAGGTGCACGCGGCAACGTTTATCGCCAGCAGTGTCGTGACGACGAGCATGACCCAGCTCGAGTAGAGGTGATCAAGACCCAGTGCCCCGCTGATGGATGCAAGCAGCGGGTTGGCCGCTTGGAACTGGGCGTACGCCTGGTTCAGCTGATTGCGCTGCGGGACGAAGAACGAGATGACGTTCATCGCTATATAGGCCGCGATCAACCATGCGGCAAGCCGCAAGGAGCCAAGCCGTCTGAGCAGCTTCGACTCCCTCACTTGCCCGCCTCGCCGGGCTTCTTCTCTTCAACGAACTCCGAGAGGTGAACCACGAGGCGCCCGTTCTGCCGGACAAGGGTGTATGTGAGGTGGTTGTTCTCGGTGACAGGGCTGCCCACCTGCTTGCGATTCTTTCGGTCGCGCTCAACATAGCGCCACCTCTCGCGCACGATGGCGGTGACCGTTGGCTCGGCGGAGGTCACGGTCTCGACCTTCATCTCCAGCAAGTCGCCCTCAACGTATACTCCGCGACCCCACAGAGAAGTCATGTAGGAAGTCACGCGCCCGCGCTCGCGGTCGGTGACGGTGTCACCCAAGAGATCGGGGTTGAGATTCGAGAGCGCCTGCACCAAAGCGACATCGTAGTCCGTGATCGCCTTGCGGACCTCTTGGTCGCGAAGGTACCGAAGCGTCAGCGGTATGGCGGCCGCCAACGCGATCGCCACCACACACAAGACCACAGGTACAAGGGTCTTTCGCGTCATCTGGTCTCTCCGGTGGTCCATTCCTCAACATTCCAAAAGTCCCCGGCCGGGTACTTGGCCGGCTCATAGCCCTTGATGCCGCGGACGCTCGCCGCGCGCATCTCAGGCCGCTCATAGAAGGCGAGCGTGAGCTCTTGCACTCGCTCGGCGATCTTGCGGCCGATCTCACGTCGGGTGACCGGGTCGTAGGAGGCTCGCGCCTGCTCGTGCAAACGGCGAAGTTGGGCATCCTGAGCGAACGTCACGCTCCGGCCGTAGGGGTTCTTCCACGTGGGAGTGTCCGCTGGGTCGAACACGCTGCCCCATGCGGGGTCGACGAAACCGGGGAAGACACCTGCACCGACCATGGGAACGCCGCGCGACAACGCCCCCAGACGGGTGACTGAATTGTAGAAGTAGTGCTCACCGTAGGTGTTGTCCTCGATGAAGCCGACCTTGTTCATGTTCGCGATCGCTGCATCCGGTACGGCGGGCGGCACTTCATGCAGCCGCCACCTGAACGACTGGGAGAACTTGAAACGTATCGTGCGACCGCCCTTGTCGATCCACGCGTCCTTGTTCGAATCTCGCCAACCGCGACTGGTGTAGTAGTCGCGGAAGGCCTTCACGCCGTCCGCGCCCTTGGCAGCCGATGCGTCAAGGGGAAGCTCCGCTCCGTAGAACGGCCCCACCTCAAGCGTGGCGTCATCCTTGACCCCATTGGCCTTCAGGCTTTCGCGCAGTGGATAGATGGACAGCCACCTGTCGCGCATGCTCTTGGAGTCCATGGGCGCTTGCCGGCTGTTGAAGAGCAGTCCCCACCAGCGCCCGGTCGCGGACATGACCAGATCGTCGGCACCGCCCTGCCGCTTGATGACAGCCTGGTCCTCTGCGGGAACCCACAGCCATACCGAGGGCACCTCGGACGACGACTGCCGCTTGATGGCACGGTCCACGGGAACGAAATCGACCGCGAGCTTCTGGATCTTGGGCTGCGTCTTGGCCCCGGGAGCCGCCACAAGCAGCCAACGACCGGATGCATCCCACTGCTTGAGGGCGTAGGGGCCGCTTCCAACCGGCGACGACAACAAGCTGCCGTTCAACTGCGACTTGGAAGACTCGACGATTCGCCGAGGGAGCACGTACGGAAAGAACGCTTCGGGTGCTGCGCCAAACGGCTTTGAGAGCGTGACGACCACCGAATCGCCCGAGGCGCGCACGTCTGTGATGTACCTGAAGCCCGGGAAGGGCTCGGTACGCGCTATCGTGCTGGGCTCTTTCAGGTGCCGCCATGTGGCGACGACATCTTCGGGTGTCACTTTCGAGCCGTCGTGCCATGTGCGAGCGGTGTCGATCTTCCACTCGATCGTCTTGCCGTCTGCGGATATCCCATCGCCCGGCGTCGGGACCGCGGTTGCCAAATCAGGCACCGGGGTCAAAGAAGCGTCGTGGGTCACCAGACCCGAGTAGACCGTTTGCCACAGGTCGCGTTCGAAGGCATCACGAGCGAGATACGGGTCACCGCTCAACGGCATCTCGCCGGCGAACACGACCCGGGCATCCGGAGAAGCGTCGGCTGTATCCGAATCACTACGCGATGAGGGCCTTGTCGTCGGAGAGCTTACTGCGACCCGGAGGAACCCCTGATCCCACACAGGCGACGAGAACGCCCCGTTGCGCTGGAGAGATATGGGCGGGTACGCCTGGCTCCGCGCGCCCATGTCCTGAACGTAGGTGCGTGAGATCTCCTTGCCGTCCTTGAACACCACGACGGGCACAGTCTCCGCGGCCGCATCTCCAAGAGAAGAGACGCCGACTGGGAGCTGGGAACGGCGCGGCTGCACCTGCGCATAGACACGCCCCTGGGCGTCGGCCATGAACGGTCGCGTGCGGGGAGGCAGCCGGTAGTCGTCGATGTAGCCCTTGGAGTCACGGACGACGACGTGCCACGTGGGCCAGGTGTCGTCAGAGGTTGCAGACTGGCTCGCCTCCATGCTGTAGAGGCGTCCATCCATACCGATGAACGCGCCGTTGGCAACGGCGAGCTTGGAGACGTCGACGACTGCTTGTCCGCGGGCGTCAGCGATCGGGAGAAGCGCGCCGACCCACGTCGACACCATCGAGTCCGGATCGGTGGCCCATTCGTCGTTGAGAATCCACGCGGCTCCGGAGCTGTCGATGCTGATGGCGCTCGTGTATGCGTAGGGCGGCAGAGGATACTGGCCCATCAGCTTGCCCGCACCGTCGTAGTGCACGAGGTACTCGCCACGGCTCTGAGTCTCGGATCTCGCAGCCCACAGGTCATCACCCGCGCCCGGAGTGAAGACCGTGGTACCCACCGGCGCGTCAAAGGCGCCGACGAGCCTGCCTGACCGGTCGAACTTGCGGACCCTCGTTCGAGACACCTTGCCCACCGGATGGTCGACCACCCACAGATAGCGCCCGTCACGCGAGCTCAGAGCCGCCTCAAAGGTAGCGTCGGAGTCTTGCTTGCCATCGTCGTAGATCGAGACTCCGGCCCTGTCGTCCCCGATCTTGAGCGAGGCGGCGTATGCGGTGACGTACGGGACGCCGCCCGTGTAGGGCGTGCGATGCGCGCCGGTGCTGGCCGCATCCCGGGTGAAGAAGAACAATCCAGCGCCAACCGCCGCGAGGGCGACGCACAGACCGAGTACGGCGACTAGCAGCCGACGGCTGACCATCGTGGCATTCCTCTCATCAAGCTCTGTCAGATCAGCAGCCCACTCCGATAGTGGTGGAGCCGCCGTCCGTGCCTCTGAACCAGCGACTGTGATGCCGACCCGAGAGTACCAGTCGACACTCTCCCGGAGAACCGAATCCGTGTGGGGTTCCCGTGAAGTAACGCGACTGGGGGTGCGATGCAAGCGCATCGCACCCCCAGGTCGGCGTCAGACACTGATCCGCGTGCAGCGAATCCTAGTAGTAGTAGTTAGGCGTCGGACCGGTACGACCCGAAGAGTGCTGCGAGCACGAGGTGTATCCGCCGGTCTCGCCGCTGGCAACCGTGTTGCACGCCGCGCTACCGGACGCAGTAGCGAAGGTGTGGTCGTCCCATGCGCCACCGTTGCAGAAGCGGAAGCCGAGCTCCTTGTCGACCGTGGCCGAGCGGTTGCGCGCGGAGGTACCGTGCACGCTTCCGTTCTTGACCGCTGTACCGCCGGCACGGAGGTCATCGCCGCGACCCGCGTGGCAGTTCTGGCAGTCAGTGAGCTGGGTCTGCTTGCCCCAACAGCTACTCCAGCCGGAGTGCGACGCACGCGACATGGCCAGGTAGGTCGAGCCGCTCGGGCTGGATCCACCGGGACCGTAGACCTCCTGGCGGTGGCAGTTCTGGCAGAACGACGTCGCCAGGCCGCCGGTACCGTTGGTGTAGACGGCTCCACCTTCCTTGGTGGTCTTGATGCCCGAGTTCTTTCCACGTACCAGCCACTTGTTGGACGAACCGTGGACGCCGCGGGCGATGCTGCCGCCCCACGTGTCGTTGCCGTGGCAGTCGGAGCAGGTCACGCGGCTGTTGGAGAACCAGCCATCGACGAACGTGTTGGTGAATCCAAGGTTGTTGCTGTTGCCACCGACCGAGCGGCGTGCGGTACCCGCAGTGCCCCAGTTGGTGGGGTTGAGCGTCGTGGGCGGCTGGTTACGGCCGGGCTGGAACAGCGGGTGGTACGCGAAGTTCGCAGGATCGAAGTCACGTCCGACGTCGGTCATGTTGCTCGCGCCGGTCGTACCCACGCCGTTCGACGGCACCGTAGGCGTGCTCTGGTTGCCCCATGCGTAGCGGCTGTGGCACTTCAGGCACAGCTGCCACTCATAGGTCGCGGTGGCGATCTTCGAGTAGTTCGGATATGCCGGGAACCCGGTGTTGCTGGCAGCACTCGAACCAGCCCAGTCACCGTTGGAGGCGGTGTTGACGGGACCAGTGATGTTCACGCCCCACACGCCCTCGTTGGACGGCGAGATTGTCACAGCGGTGCTGCCACGCGGGTTGTTGGCATCGGGGAACTCGGTTGCGGAGTCGGAACGCGCGACGTGCGGGTTATGGCAGTCCTCGCACTCTGAGTGACGCTTCGCGAGTCCGGTACCGTACCAGCCCGTCGTCGACACGGACGTGCCGTTGACGCTCGCAGGAGCGAAGTTGTACTCGTCGGCCTCGTGGCGGCCGGTCACGGTCGCAGACGCGACGGCGTGCTTGTACGTCTTCGTGTAGGAGCTCTGGATGTTGCGGGCACGGTCGCTCATGGTCTGGACACCGTAGCCGTCCTTGCCTGCACCGGTGCCGGAGTGGCACCTGTAGCACAGGTTCTCCTCGACGGTGTGGCTGCCGACCGGGAGCGTCGCACCAAGTGCGCGCGCGATGCCCGACGAGGTCGAGAAGTGAGTGCCGAACTTGTAGGTGCTCGTCATCTTCGAGCCCGAGTCCTGCTCATCATCGTGGCACTTCGAGCAGTTGGGACGGAACACATCCGCACCGAAGCTCGCGTTGACGGTGTAGTTGTGCGCCGAGTTCGCGTACAGCGCACCGTTGATCGCGATCGTGTCCGACGAGCCCACCGAGGCCTGGCCGGTGGTGTTCTTGGCGCGCTGTGCGGTGTGGCAGCTGATGCAGATACCGTAGCCGCTGCCAGCGGCACCAACGTAGTCCGTGTTGGTGGCGTCGGAGGTGGCGCTCAGGACGTTGGTACGCAGGTTCGCACCCTTGGCTGCGTTGAAGTAGTTGTGGTCGACGTGGCAGCTCGTGCACGACAGTGCCGTCTGCGACGTGTTGTAGCTGCCGGCACCCGGTGCTGCGAACGGCGAAGCTGCGTCCAGCACGTGGTGGTAGGACGCGGTGCTGGATGCCATCACCGAGTAGGTGCCGTGGCAACCGTTGCAGGCGATCGTACCGTTGGCCGGAGCACCAGCGTTGGGGTTGTGAACGTTGGCCGAGTTCGCCGACGAGTAGTCGTTGCCGTGGCACTGGTAGCACGACTCGGTGTCAGTCGAGTTGTGACCGGCCTGCGTGGGCAGGTTCAGGCGCTTGTTGGTGTCCACGCGGTCGATGCCGAGGACCAGGTCGCCCGAGACGACCGTTGCGTAGGCCGTGCCGTTCCAGCCGTTGTTGTTGTTGTCGGTGGTGTGGCAGGTGAAGCAGAACTGGCGAACGCCCGCCGCGGTGCTCAGGTCGAACGCCGAGCCGGCGACACCAACGGTGATCGTGGTGTTGTTCGCCTCGGTCACGACCTGGAGGCCGTCCGGCGACGCGGAGCCGTGAGCGTTGTGGCACATGTAGCACGGCATCGACGAGCCGGCCGGCAGCGAACCAGCGTTCAAGGTCTTGTGACCGGCGCGGTTGTTGGCGCTTGTTCCGCCCGAGGTGGTCGGGAAGTAGCGCTGGATGTTGATGGTCGAAGGACCGCTGGCGCCGTGGCAACCGAAGCAGTTGCTGTAGTTGGCCTGCGTGTAGGTGCCCTTCAGGCCGTCATACAGGTTCGCCGAGCCGTGGACGTCGTGGCAGTTCTTGCAGTCGCCGGTGCTGTAGCCGAGCGTAGTCACGTTGGAGCGACCCGCACGGTGGATACCGTTGGTGGCGTTGTTGTAGACCGCCATGCCCGGGAAGCGCCCGTCGATCGGGAAGCCCGAAGTCGTGCGCGACTGTGCAGCCGGCGAGCTGAAGTTGGTCGACGCATTGGTGTGGCACGCGCCGCAGACCGTGTTGTCGTTGGCGGTGATCACGGTGCCGCTGATCACGTTGCTCGCGGTGGACGTGGAGACCACCTTGCGCTGACCGAGCAGCTTGGGGGCGTCCGAACCATGGTTGTCATGGCAGGTGCCACAACCCATGACCTCGCCGGCCGAGATCGCACCGTAGGCCGACCAGTGGCCGCGTGCGCCGTAGGTGCTCTTGGTCGCGGTGGCCGTGGAGGCGAAGCTGACAGGCTGCGGGACATAGGTCGTGCCGGAGCTCACGGCGACCGCAGGCGGCGCGCCATCGTGGCACTTCAGGCAGTAGGTCGCCTGCTCGGCAGCTGTGTTCCAGTTGAGCTTGTTGTAGGTGTTGTCCGGGTCGGCCGTCTCGGTCGCACCGGTCTGGATGTGAACGTTGTGGCAGCTCTGGCACTGGAGACGCGCCAGCTCGGCCGGGTGGTGGCTCGTGAGGTTGAAGGAGTTCTTGACGGTGACAGCAGTCGCGGTCATCGAACGGACACCGTGACCGTCGGTCAGCGCCGCACCGTTCGGGTTCTCGTCAACCGAGTGGCACTCGTAGCAGTGCAGCTCGTGACGCTCGTCAGTGCCGCCTAGCGCCATCGTCGAGCCGAGCGACTCGAGCAGGTGCTTCTCATTCGACCAGTGCACCGCGAACGCCTTGCCGCCCACGCCCTGGTACTGCTTGAGGGTGCTGTCGCTGTGGCACTTCACGCAGTTGGCGTTGTACGGCAGCGTACCGAAGGTCGACGTGACCGAGTAGTTGTGCGCGGAGGCCGCGAAGTTGGCACCGTTGATGAGCGGCACCGACTCCACCACACCCGTGCCGGGCTTCTGGTTGGTTGTGTCCTTGGTCTTGGACGCGTTGTGGCAGGACTGGCAGACACCGGTCTGCGTGGCGGTGTTGAAGTCCGTGTTGGTGGCAACCGCCGTGGCGTTGAGGTTCGTGCGCAGGTTCGACGACTTCTTGCCGTTGAACAGGTTGTGGTCCACATGGCAGCTCAGGCAGAACACGTTCGTGGTGCTGACCGGGTAGCTGCCCTGCGCGTAGTACGAGTCACCACGGGTCGCGGTGGTCGTGCCACTGCCGAGCGCGTGGTGGTACGAGCTGGTGCGCGAGGCACCCAGCGTCGTGCCCTCCATGTTCGCCTGGTACGAGCTGTGGCAGCCGTAGCAGCTCTGGCCACCCTGCGACACACCCGGGCTCGGGTTGTGAACGTTGTAGGAGACCGGAGTGCTGTAGTCGGACAGGTGGCAGCTGTAGCACGAAGCAGTGCCGCTGAACGCGTGCTGCGCCTGAGTGGACGGCAGCTTCAGACCGTACTTGTTGGTGGTGTTGTAGGTGAGGCGGCTGATGCCGAGGACCGAGGAGGCCGTCGGTCCGACCGATGCCATGGTCGAGCCGTTCCAGCCCGAGGTCGACAGCGAGTCCGTGTGGCACGTGAAGCAGAAGTTGCGGACGTCTGCGTCGGTACGCGTGGTCGGATCCATGTTGAGCTCAGTGGGACCATCGCCGACGGTGATCGTCGCACCGTTGGACTGGGTGACGATCGTCAGGCCGTACTGAGTCTCCGAGCCGTGCGGGTTGTGACACATGTAGCACGGCATACCGCGACCGACCGGGATCTGGGCACCCGGCGACTGGATGTTGTGGCCAGCGTTGTCCGCCGTGCTGGAGGCACCGATCGACACCGGGTAGAACTGCGCGATGTTGATCTCGTAGGTCGTGCTCAGCGTGCCGTCGTGGCAGTCGAAGCAGAACTCCTGGTTGACCGGCGAGTAGGACTCGCTCGCAGTGGGGCTGCGGAGCTCGTCGTACTGGTTCTTGGCGCCGTGGACGTCGTGGCAGTTCTTGCAGTCGCCGCCGGCGTAGCTCAGGCCGGGCCACACAACGGTGGGCTCGGAGTGAGCGCTACCCGCGTGGGTGACGTTGTTGTGCGTGGTCTCCCACTCGGCAGAGCCAGGCCATGTACCGTCCATCGGGTAGCCCGACGCGGTGCGCGACGCGGTCGCGACGCCGTAGCCGGTCGATGCGTTGACGTGGCAGCCGTAGCACACGCTCTTGTTGTTCGCGGTGATCGTCTGCGTACCGATCACGTTGGCGCCGCCGGCGATGGACACGCCGAGGAGCTTGGGTGCGTTGGAGCCGTGCTGATCGTGGCACTCGGCACACGCGGCGGTCTCCGTCGAGGAGATCGATCCGCCGGCGGTCCAGTGGCCACGTGCCTGGTAGGCGGTCTTGTCCATCTTCGCGGTGTTGGCCGGGTTGATGGTGACGGCGGCCGGCGTGTACGTCGTGCCGTCGACCTGCTGACCAGGCGTGTTGCCGTCGTGGCACCTCAGGCAGAACGCCGAGGTCTGAGCGTCGGTCGTGTAAGCCAGACGGTTGTAGGTGTTGTTCGGGTCGACGGTCTCGGTGAGCGTGGTCGACAGGTGGGTGTTGTGGCAGCTCTGGCACTCGACGGTCGCGGTGCCACCCTCGATCGGGTGGTGCGAGGCGCGCTGGAACAGGTTGTAGATGTTGACCGACGTGGTCGACATCGAGCGCACGTTGTAGCCGTCCTTGCCGGATGCGCCATACGGGTTGCCGTTGGTGGAGTGGCAGCGATAGCACAGGTTCTCCTGCGCCTCGTCGCCGGCCTGCGGCGTGGCACCGAGCGAGGACAGCAGGCGCTTCTCTCCGCCGAAGTGGAGCGAGAAGCCCGCCGAGTTGTAGCTGGTGGTCTGGCCGTCATCGTGGCACTTCACGCAGTCGCCGTTGAAGGTCGAGGTGCCGATGGTGCTGGGGATGGCGTAGTTGTGCGTGCCATTGGCGTACTGAGCGCCGTCGACCTTGGGCGTGTTCTCAACGATGCCCGTGCCAGGCTTCTGGTTGGTGGTGTCCTTGGCCAGTGCGGTCGCGTGGCAGCTCGCACACACGCCGTAGCTACCCGAGTTGTAGTAGTCGGTGTTGGTGGCCGCACCGCTCGACACTGAGATCGCGGTACGGAGGTTGGCGCCGGCCTGCGTGCCGGGACCGGGGTTGAAGTAGTTGTGGTCGCTGTGGCAGCTCGTGCAGAACACGTTGGTGGTCGACGTCTGGTACGTGCCCGCGTTGGGGGCGATGTCGCCGTTGTTCACGCCGGGCTGACCGAGGACGTGGTGGTAGGTCGAGGTGCGCGAGCTACCGGAGGTCTCCATCGAGGCCTGGTAGGTGGTGTGGCAGGTGTAGCAAGGGGTGCCACCGGTCGACATGCCGTGACCGCCCGCGACGTACTTGGCGGCGGTGTGGCATCCACCGGAGCCCGAACCGCACTTCATCTCGGTTGCGGGAGTCATCTGCTTGTCGAGCTTGTGGCAGGCACCGGACACGCCGTTGGTCGTGCATCCACGGTTGGCCTTGGCCACGTTGTGGATGGCGCGAACGTCGGTCGATCCGCCGTGGCAGGAGCCAAGGGCGCAGCTGCCGGTCGTGGCGGTGTGGTTGCCGGCGGTATAGCGATCGTGGAAGCCGTTGCCGCTGCCGCCGTTGCCCGCGGTGTCGTGGCACTGCTGGCACGTACGAGCCGTCCAGTTGGACTTGATCGGCACGTTCGAGGCGTCAGGCGTGGTGGTGTTGTGGCAGTCCACGCAGATGTTGCCCGGCGTGGTCGCCCAGTTGGTGTTGCCCGACTTCAGAGCTGCAGTGGTCGAGGTCTCCTTGTGGGCCGTGGCCAGCGCGCGGCTGTGGCAGTTGGTGCAGGTGTTGCCGCCACCGGTGTCGTAGGTGGTGCCGTCGATCTTGGTGGTGAAGCCGGTGGCCGTGGCCTCGTGGGTCGCGACCTCGTTGCCGGTGGTGACGGTGCCGTGGTTGCTCGCGGTGTACGCGTTGTGGCACCCGGCCGCCTGGCAGTCCTTGGTCGCGGCCGTCATGGCCTTGTCCTTGGAGTCATGGCAGCCGCTCAGGTTGCAGCCGTTGGTCTTGGTCTGGCCGTGGAGCACACGGAGGTCGGTGCTGTTGTGGCAGCCGACACCCGAGTTGCCGCAGGTCGTGTTGGTGCTGTCGTGGCTCGTGAGCTTGTTGTGGTAGGCGGTGTGGCAACCGGCGCAGGTGCCAGTCGCCCAGTTCGTCTTGACCACCGGGGCTGCGAAGACCGGGCCACGGTTCTCGTTGTGGCAACCGGTGCACGCGTTGGCCCAACCGGTGTGAGTCGAGTCGAAGCTTGCGGTGGTCGAGGTGACCTTGTGGGCCAGCGCCAGCGTGTTGGTGTGGCACGTGCCGCACGAGGCCGACGCGACGCCGGTACCGATGGTCGCGTTCATCGAAGCAGCCGAAGCCGTGTGCTTCGTGTCGTCACCGGTGACGACGTCGCCGCGCCCGATACGGTGCTGCGCCGTTGACGTGCTGTACGAGCTGCTGGTGTGGCAGCCGGCGGTCTGACCGCAGCGCTTCTCGTTCGGGTTGTACTGGACGCCCACGCCGGTGCCGATGGCAGCCGACGTCCACGTGGCTGCACCGGTGCGGTTGTGGCAGCGGAGGCAGCTGTTGTGGATGGCGTTGCTGGCCAGCGACGTCGGGCTCGCCGTGACGGCGCTGAGGTCGTTGGTGTTGTGGCAACCGATACCCGAGTTGCCGCAACCGGTGTTGGTCGCGACGGTGTGGGCGGCGGTGTTCTCGGTGCTGTGGATGGCCAGCGTGCCGGTGTGGCACTGCGCGCAGCCGTTGGCGGTGTCCTTCTGCGACCAGTTGGTCGTGACCGCGGTGGTGGACAGCGGGTTGTTGTGGCAGTTGCGGCAGATGTTCGACGCATCCACGGTCTTGGTGGAGTAGGTCGAGGTGTGCTCGTAGCTGACCAGACCGCCGTCTGCCTTGGTCACGATGTGGCAGGCGGTGCAGGTGTTGGACTGGCCGCCGGCCACGAAGGTGGCGTTGGCCTGGGTGGTGCCGGTCGAGCTGGGGGCGTGGGCCGTGACCTCGAGCGACTTGGTGTGCGTCGCCGGCGTCAGGACGGTGCCCAGCGTGTAGGCGGTGTGGCAGGCAGCGCCCGTGCCGCAGGACTTCGCGGTGGGCTTGTAGGCCTGGATCGTGTAGTCGTGGCACTTCTGGCCGCTGCCGTCGACGAGGTTGCAACCGCCGGCCGCGTTGCGGTGCAGCGTGTGCAGGTCGCCGGTGGTGTGGCAGTTGACGCCCTTGCTGCCGCAGCCCAGCGCGCCGGTGTCGGTCACGACGGTGCTGACGGTCGCGGCGTGATCGAACGTGGAGGATCCGCCGAGCTTGTGGCAGTCCTCGCACTTGTCGGCGGTCCAGCTGGCGAGGACCTCGACGTTACCGTAGGCACGCGTGTCGCCGTGGCACTCACCGCAACCGACGGCCGCACCGTACGGGCTGCCGGCGACGCCGACGTTGGCGTGCTGGTTGAGCAGACCGTAGCGAGTGCCGCCCACCGTTGCGGAGTGGCAGTTGTTGCAGGTGGCACTCGCGGTACCGGTGGTGTCGGACTTGACCGCCACGGTCATGTTGGTGCCGATGGCGGTGTGCGTGGTCTCGCTGTAGTGGCCGCCGGCCGACGGGGATGCCGTCAGGCTGGCGCGCGCCGCTGCACCGGTGTAGCCGCCGGTCGTCTTGTGGCAGTCCTGGCACTCATGAAGCGTCCAGCCGGTCTTGCTGGGGCTGGTGTGGCAGGTACCAGCGGAACCGCCGGCGCACGTCGTGGCACCGGTGGGGTGGTACTGCGCGGCGCCGAAGTCGGCGTAGCTGGACTCGGTGCCGTGGCAACCGGAGGTGCTGTTGGAGCAACCGGTCTCGCTCGCCGCCACGTAGTTCGACGTGGTGGTGAAGCCGTGGTTGGCACCGTGGTTGGTGTCGGTGTGGTTCACGTGGCACTTGGTCGCGCCCGCTCCACCAGAACCGCAGGACATGGTGCCCAGCGGCATCTGCTTGTCGAGCTGATGGCACGAGCCGCTCCACGCCTTCGTGTCCGCGCCGACAGACGTGCAGCCACGTCCTGCCTTGGCCCGGTTGTGGATCGCACGGACATCGCCGGTCGCGCCGGTGCTGTGGCACGCATCGGTGATACAGCCGTCGGCGCCGGAGGTGGTACCCACGGAGGACGTGTGGTTCCCGGTGGTGTAGAGGTCGTGGAAGCCGTTGCCCTGACCGCCGTTGCCAGCGGTGTCGTGACACTGCTGGCAGGTGCGTGCGCTCCAGTTGAGTGACTTGACGACCGTCTGGGCGTTATCAGGCGTGGTGGTGTTGTGGCAGTCCTGGCAGATGGTGGCCGCCGTTGCGCCCCACGAGGTGTTGCCCGACTTCAGGCTGCTCGTGGTCGAGGTCTCCTTGTGCGCCAGAGCCAGACCGCGGCTGTGGCAGCTCGCGCAGGTGTTGTTGCCACCGGTGTCGTAGGTGGTGCCGTCGATCTTGGTCGAGAAGCCGGTCGCCGTGGTCTCGTGAGTGGCGACCTCGTTGCCGGTCGCGATGCCGTTGTGGTTCGCGGCTGTGTAGTTGGCGTGGCAGTTGCCCGCGCCACCGCACGACTTGGACACGGCGTTCATGGCCTTGTCGACGTCGTGGCACTTGGTAGCAGTGGTGGTGGCGCCAACCGAGGCGTTACAGCCAGCGGTGGGGTGCAGCAGGCCGAGGTCCTTGTTGGTGCCGTGGCAGCCCGCGCCGCTGTTGAGGCAGCCCTGCGCCGAAGTGGCCTCGTGGCTGGTCTGCAGGCCGGCGCCGGTCTGGTAGGCGGTGTGCGTGACGGCGCTGGTGTGGCACGCGGTGCACTTCTTGGTGGCCCAGTTGGACTTGACGACTGCAGCCGACGTGGTGACGACGCTGCTGTTGTGGCAGCCGCCGGCGCCCGCGCCGCAGCCGACCGCACCGACGGTGGTCGTCGTGTGCGACGAGGTCATGCGGTCGGTGTGGCAGGTGTTGCACTCCTTGGTCCCGTCGTAGACGAGATCCTGGCCCGAGCCGTAGTTGGAGCGGGCGATCACGGCCTGGTGGTGGGTCGCATCGTTGCCGTCAGCGAGACCGCCGGCACCGTTGTGGACCGCGGTAGCGGTCGCGTACTGCGAACCAGTGCCGTGGCAGGAGCGACCCGAACCGCAGCCCTTCTTGGCGGGGTCGTAGGCGTACTGGCCGCCCGACGCGGTGCGGTCGTGGCAGCGCATGCACGAGACGTGGATACCGGTCTGCGTGGTGGGCACCGCCGCTACCGAGCTGAGATCCGTCTTGGGGTGGCAGCCACCGCCGGTGCCGCCGCAACCGGTGTTGGTCGCGACGGTGTGGGCGGCGGTGTTCTCGGTGCTGTGGATGGCCAGCGTGCCGGTGTGGCACTGCGCGCAGCCGTTGGCGGTGTCCTTCTGCGACCAGTTGGTCGTGACCGCGGTGGTGGACAGCGGGTTGTTGTGGCAGTTGCGGCAGATGTTCGACGCATCCACGGTCTTGGTGGAGTAGGTCGAGGTGTGCTCGTAGCTGACCAGACCGCCGTCTGCCTTGGTCACGATGTGGCAGGCGGTGCAGGTGTTGGACTGGCCGCCGGCCACGAAGGTGGCGTTGGCCTGGGTGGTGCCGGTCGAGCTGGGGGCGTGGGCCGTGACCTCGAGCGACTTGGTGTGCGTCGCCGGCGTCAGGACGGTGCCCAGCGTGTAGGCGGTGTGGCAGGCAGCGCCCGTGCCGCAGGACTTCGCGGTGGGCTTGTAGGCCTGGATCGTGTAGTCGTGGCACTTCTGGCCGCTGCCGTCGACGAGGTTGCAACCGCCGGCCGCGTTGCGGTGCAGCGTGTGCAGGTCGCCGGTGGTGTGGCAGTTGACGCCCTTGCTGCCGCAGCCCAGCGCGCCGGTGTCGGTCACGACGGTGCTGACGGTCGCGGCGTGATCGAACGTGGAGGATCCGCCGAGCTTGTGGCAGTCCTCGCACTTGTCGGCGGTCCAGCTGGCGAGGACCTCGACGTTACCGTAGGCACGCGTGTCGCCGTGGCACTCACCGCAACCGACGGCCGCACCGTACGGGCTGCCGGCGACGCCGACGTTGGCGTGCTGGTTGAGCAGACCGTAGCGAGTGCCGCCCACCGTTGCGGAGTGGCAGTTGTTGCAGGTGGCACTCGCGGTACCGGTGGTGTCGGACTTGACCGCCACGGTCATGTTGGTGCCGATGGCGGTGTGCGTGGTCTCGCTGTAGTGGCCGCCGGCCGACGGGGATGCCGTCAGGCTGTTGCGGGACGGTGCGCCGACGAACGCGCCACCGTGGCACTCCTGGCAGTCCGTGGGGAGGATGCCGGTGAAGGAGGGCTTGCTCGTGCTGCTGTGGCACGCGCCACCCGGCGTACAACCGCTTGTCGGGTGGTAGGTCGAGCCGAAGTCCGTTGTGGAGCCGCCACTGTTGTTGTGGCAGCCGGTCTGGTTGGTGCAGCCGACCTCGGAGGTGGCGTTGTAGTAGCTCACGTTGCTGAACGCGTGGTTCATGGCGCCGGGATGCGACCCGAGGTCATGGTCGGTATGGCACCCGGTCGAGGTAGAACCGCACGCGTTGGCCGAGTTGACCGTGGGACGCTTGTCGAGCGTGTTGTGGCAGCCATACGGATCGTTGGCGCCATCGACTGCGGTGCAGCCGCCGCCGGTCTCGAGGATGCCGTTGCCCGGCTTCGAGTTCTTGTGAATGGTCCACAGGTCGTTGCTGTTGTGGCAACCCGCAGTGGAACCGGCACAGCCGTTGGACGCCACGAAGTGGGCGGTCGCGGTCTGATCGTGGCTCTTCTTACCGGCGTAGTTGTGGCACTCCGAGCACTTGTCGGCAGGCCAGCCGCTGGCAGCGACGCTGCGCGAGTTGTAGGCGGTGTCCTCGTGGCAGCCCTTGTTGCCGGCGCCGCCCTTGGAGCAGCCGACAGCCGTCATCGTTCCAGGCGTCGAGTGAGCCGTGTCGAGGCGGGCCGAGTGACACACGTTGCACTCGACGCCACCGTCATCGAGCGTGCTGGTGGTCTGGTACGCACGCGTGAAGTTCGTGGGAGTGTGACGGGTCGTGTCGAAGCTGTGAGCCGTCATCGAGGTGACGCCGGAGCCTACGTGACAGCCGGCGTCGACGCAGCTGCGTGCCGTGTTGAACAGCGACTGCGTGTGGCAGGCGTTACAGGTGGTGGCGGCGTTCTCGAGGATCCCGTTGCCGGGCTTCGAGTTGTAGTGGACCACGCGGAGGTCGCCGGCGTGACACGACTTGCAGGTGTCCTCGTAGCCACCGGAGAGCGGCGTGTGCGAGGTGACCACCGCGGCGTGAGCGGTACGAGTGGACGCGCTGCTGGGATGGCAGGAACCGTAGTTGCAGCCGTCGTTGGTGTTCCAGGTGGCCGTCCACGTGTAGGGCGCGTACAGCGTGTGGCACGGCGTGCACTGCTTGTAGTTGGAGCTCGACGTCGAGCGGCGGTGCTCCAGCTGCATGCTCGTGCTCTGATTGGAGACGTGGCACGAGTCGCAGCGGTAGGTGCCGTACCCGGTGTTCCACGTGTTGTCGGAAGTCTGGGTGGCATCGTGGGTGAACGTGGGGACGATCGTGGGAAGGTCGCTGCCGTGCGGGAGCGACTTCTTGGTGGTGTGGCACGACTTGCACTCAGGAGCGACGGTGTCCGGCGAGACCTCCCAGACCTTGAGCTGGTCGAAGGAGATCCAGGTGCCGCGAGCGCTGCCGCTCATGGTGCCCGTCACGCGGATCTTGATGTTGTGCGTGCCGGCGCCGAGCGCGTTGCTCGTCCACACCGGGACCTGATTGAGGGTCACACCGTTGTAGAGGTCGACGGTGCCCTGCGACACGTTGTCGATGAGGATCTCGGCGATACCGCGGTAGGGGTCCTTGTCGGTGACGAGCGTGACGCGCTCGCCGACGAAGTCGATGGAGACTTCGGCGCCGATCTTGTTCGACATCATCATCTGGTCGCGCGAGTACAGGCGGGAGTACACGTACTTCCAGGTGTTGGCGACGCCAACGGTGGTGGTCACGTAGCCGGAGGCCGGATCGGCGTCGTGATTGAAGTTGTCCATGAGGTTGGCAGACGCCGAGGCGATGCCCGTCATGTCGTGGCAACCAGCGGCGCCGCAGCGCAGCGAGGTGCCGACCATCTTGGTGTCCTGCGTCTCGTCCCCGCCAGTGACACCCGGAGAAAGGTCACCGACCCACGGAACGATCGAGGTCGAGGTCGACCACGACGCATGACCCGCGTGGCTGCTCGCGTCCTGTGACGGGGGGATGGTCCCGTCGTGGCACGCGGTGCACGAGGCGGCTGCGTGGCAGCTGCCGCACTTGCTGTTCGTGGTGGAGAGGCCCTGCACCCAGCGGGGGTTCGCATGGATGATGTGCAGCACGCCAGCGGTGGTGTCCTGTGAGGACGGCGAGTTGAATGCGCCGCTGGTGTCGAGCACCTGGGGAACGTTCGAGGCGAGCGCCTCACCCCAACCGGGATGGCAGAACGCACCGCAGTTCGACGACTGGTTGTGGATGGGGTGCGCCCCGGCGAAGTTATCGAGGTGGCACTTGCGGCAGGCGGTGTTCTTGTCCACCGGCCCAACGTCGAAGCTCATGTTCCACGACACTTTGTCGTGACATGCCAGGCACTCCTGGTTGGTATAGTCCGCCGCACCCGCAGTGACCGGTGCCAGCGCAAGTACCGCCAGCGCCACAGTCACGAACAGAGCGGCGAGCCACCCTCGCCTGCCTACGATCATCCCAATCCCCACCTTCTCCGGCTTCCCAATGTGCGCAGGTCAGAGGGGGTGTTGTGGTCGATTTCCCCACCGCCGTGCCCCTACGGCTTTCGCCCGATCCGCCTGCAATGCAGAGCAGGCCCTTTGACAGGCCTCATGGGGAGTATCGGTGGGTTAAGGATGTGGGTCAAGCGAATCTGAACACGAATTCACTAAAGTTAAGGGCGGTTGTGACAGATATCACATGTGATTTTCGGCAAGCGGTTGTGTGGAGAGTTCGTGGAGCACGTGTCGCCGCTCACGCCTCTATTCAGGCGCCGGGCCGATCGACTCCGCATCCACCGAGTCCACGATCCAGCCCTTGTTCCCGGGCTGCTTCACCACCGTGTACTTGGTGGTGTAGATCGCGTTGCGCTGCGGCCCCTTGTAGTAGCCGGTGTCGATGTCGATGTAGCGGTAGATCCAGGTCTCTTTGGCATCGACCGTCGCGGTGGAGCCCTTGGTGGTGACCTTCTTCACGTCGAAGTGCACGAGCTGCTGATCGATCGCGCGCCGCTTCTCGACGTTGTACATGACGTAGGAGTTGACGCGCACCTCCTCGTACGGCGAGAAGGTCTTGCTCGCGACGTCGGAGTCGAGGATGCGGTACGCGAACGTGATCCAGTCCAGGTACGACAGGACCGCCTTCTGGGGAGTGCTCAGCACGGGTGCAGGCGGCGCGACGGCGGGCGCCGGGCGGTCCTTGCCGGCGGCAGAGGAGGCATCGGCGCTCGACGTGGCCGTCGTCTGGGCGGACTTGCCCGGGGCCTTGCCCGCGGGCGAGGCACAGCCCACCAGGACGGCGAAGGCCACAGCGCACAGGGCGAAGACCGCCAGCGCGCGCAGTGCGGACAGGTAACGGTGTGAACGCATGGGTGTCCTCTCGGGCACGGATATCTGAGCTGTGTCGCGCAGCGAACTGCACGGCGCGTGCCGAGTATACTGGTACACGCGGCGCGCGCACGCGCCTCCACCAGCTTTCCACACCATCGAAGAAGGGCCCCACGACCATGCCCAAGGCGCTCGCGCACCTGCACGCGATCGTGCTCGCCGGAGGAAGCGGCACCCGCTTCTGGCCGCTGTCGCGCGAGCTCTCGCCCAAGCAGATGTTGACCGTGTTTGGCGGAACATCGCTTCTGCAGCAGGCGGTCGCCCGCGTGAGGGAGCATGCCTCGGGCACCGTCACTGTGCTGACCAGCGAGCGCCTGCTGGGCGAGATCCGGGACCACCTGGCCAGCGAGACCGCGACCGGCACCACCGTGGTGGCCGAGCCGTCGGCGCGCAACACCGCCGCCGCCGTGGCCCTCGCTGCGGCGTACGCGGCCTCGCTCGACGAGGACGCCGTGGTCGCGGTGCTGCCGAGCGACCACCTGCTCGAGGACGGCGCCGAGTGGGACCGCGCGCTCGAGACAGCCGTGGCCGCAGCCCACTCAGGACACATCGTCGTGCTGGGCCTGACGCCCGACTCCCCCGAGACGGGCTACGGCTACATCCGCCCCGGAGATGCGCTGGAAGGAATCACGGGTGCCTTCTCGGTGGCTCGGTTCTTGGAGAAGCCATCGCGCGAGGTCGCCGAGGAACTCGTGGCTCAGGGGTGCTTGTGGAACTCGGGGATGGTCATCGCGCGGGCACGCACGATCCTCGACGAGCTGCGCGCAGCCGGTGAGGCGGCGTCGACGCCGGACTCGGCATATGGACGCGCGATAGCCGATACCGTCGAGGCGCTTGCGACCCTCGATCCCGGACAGTGGCTCGCGACGGGCGCTCGCGAGCGGTATGACGCACTGCCCGCGGTCCAGTTCGATCGCGCGGTGCTCGAGGTATCGAGCCGGGTGGCCGTGGTGCCGACGCGCTTGGTGTGGTCGGACGTGGGATCCCTCCTCTCACTCGAGCAGCTTGCCGAGCCGGACGCGTCCGGCAACGTGCTGGTGGGCAACGTGGTCGATGTCGAATCGTCCGGCGTCATCTCGTACTCCTCGGGACGCCTCGTGGCCACGCTGGGCCTGGAGGACACGCTGGTGGTCGACACCGCTGACGCGACCCTCGTGGCCTCCAAGGACCGCGCTCAAGATGTGCGGCTCGTGGTGGAGGCGCTCGCACGCGCGGGCGCGCAAGAGATCGTCACCTCGCGCACGTCGCTTCGCCCCTGGGGGTCGTGGACACTGCTTCTCAAGGGTGACGGGTTCCAGGTCAAGACGATCGACGTGCTCGCCGGTAAGCGGCTGTCACTGCAAAGCCACGCCAAGCGAAGCGAGCACTGGGTGGTGGTGAGCGGCCGAGCGCTCGTGGAGCGCGACGGCGAGACGCTCGAGCTCTCCCCCAACGAGTCCGTCTACATCCCACTGGGCGCGACCCATCGGCTGGCCAACGCCGGAGATGAGACGCTGCGCGTCATCGAGGTTGCCGTGGGCGGCTACCTGGGTGAAGACGACATCGTGCGCTACGCCGACGACTGGTCACGCACGAGCCGCTAGGATCCCGCGCCCCGACCCGCCATGAAGTTGCGGTAGAGGTCGAGGTGTACGCGGATGCTGCGTGCGGCCGCGGTGCCCTCCACGTGGTCGAGGTGTATCCGCTCGCGTGGCACACCGGCCGAGAGCACCTCGGCCTCCACGTCGTCGCTCTCGACGAACACGCCCGCCGCCGAGCGCATCCCCAGCTCATCGAAGCGCCGCATGAGCGCGTCGACCGGACGGTGTCGGCGCGTTCCCTGTGGCTGCGCGGCGAGCGTGTGGACCACGCGGATCTCCGGCAGCACGCGTGCGGCCCAGCGAAGCAGCAGGTCCGCCTCGAGGCCGGTCGAGTGTGCCACGACCGGCGCATAGCGCTTGAGGTACTTGCGCAGTCGCGAGCGCGAGCGCACCACGTTCCACTTGTCGAGAATGTAGGGATCGACCGCGATGCCGAGCGAGCGCGCCCACTCGCCCATCGGCGAGTGCATGAGGCACAAGAAGCGCACCGAGGCGCCCTTGTCGGCGAGTTGGCGCATGACCGCGACCCAGCGCTCCTCCACTCCCCCCTCGACGTGTTCCGGGTTCGAGGAGATGAAGACGAACGTCGAGTCCTCCCAGCGCCTCATCGGGCGCCAGCGACCTCTCGGTACACCTCAGCGGTCGTCTGCGCCACCGCGGCCCACGTGAGCCGGGCTGCCCGCTCGTGCCCTGCGGCGACCAGCGCATCACGGTGGGCGGTGTCGGTGAGCACACGCTCGATCGCCGACGCAAAGCCCGCGACGTCTCCCGGCTCGACCACCTCGGCAGCCTCCCCCACCACTTCTGGAAGCGAGGCGGCGTTGCTCACCACCACGGGAGCTCCCAGCGCCATCGCTTCGAGCGGCGGGAGCCCGAACCCCTCATAGCGGGAGGGGAAGGCGAACACCGCCGCGCCTGCGTAGAGCGTGCGCAGCTCAGCGTCGGAGACGCGGCCCGTGAACGCGACCCGGTCGCGCACGTCGCGTGGCGCCGAACCCAGCACGCTCTCGATGTATCCCCGCTCGCCGGCCCCTGCAAGCAGCACCCGCAGGTCTTCGTGGCGCGGAGCGAGTTGGGCAAACGCCGACAGGAGTGTGGGCAGGTCTTTGTGCGGACGCGTGGAGCCCATGGAGAAGATGTAGGGCGCCGAGGCGGCGCGTGCGAGCTCACCCGTCAGCGCGATGCGCGGACCGGCCGAGAAGTCATCGGCGGCCTCGAGCGTGACGCGCGTCTTGGTGTGGGCAGCACTGAAGTGAGACTCGACGTCGCGTGCGGTGTGGGTGGACGGGCAGATGATGGCATCGGCGATGCGCACGGCTCGGCGGTTCATCTCGCGGTACACGGCGCGCCGCAGCGCCGAGGGCATGAGCCCGAGCACGAGAAGCGGCGACAGGTCGTGCAGGGTGACCACGAGCGGGGTGGGCGCCGGCCACGGCGTGGGGAAATGCAGGCAGTGGGTGACGTCGGGGTGTGCGGCCTTCACGATACGGCCCAGCTCGCGGGCGCCCGCGACCGAGAACGGGTGCTGGGCGGCCGGGATCGCTTCGGCGGTGGTGACGGGAGCGGTCTCGCCACGGGCGACGATCTGCACGATCTCAAGGTCGTCGCGGGCAGCGAGGGCGCGTGTGAGGCCGGTCGAGTAGCGGCCCACGCCGGTCCACGTGGCCATGCGGCAGTCGAGGACGACGCGCACTAGGACGCACCCCCCAACAGCCGAGCGACCTCGGCCGAGACGACCTCGAAGCGCGCGTCCCAAGAGTTCCGGGCGGCGTAGCGCAGCCGCTCCTCCCGAGCTGCCGGCGTGTCGGGGGTCGCGAGGGTGTCGCGCAGGGCCTCGACCCACTCGGCGCGGTCGGTGAGGACCGACGGCGAGCCCATCGCCTCGAGCTCGGGCCAGCGGATCCCCACGACGCGCAGGCCGGCGGCCAGGTACTCGTAGACCTTGATGGGGTGGACCGCGTCGACCATCTCGTCGCGAATGAACGGGATGATGCCCACGTCGCAGTGCTGCACGTACGCGGGCACCTCTGCGTAGGGGCGCGCACCCAGAAGGTGCACGTTGGGGATGGACTCGAGCACGCGCTGGCCCTCGGCGGGCGGGCCCACGATCACGAACGACGCATGGGGCAGCGCGCGGGCGGCGTCGGCGACGAGCTGGGCGTCGAACCAGTACTCCATCGACCCCACGTACAAGACGCGCGGATGCGGAAGCGCGGCGAGATCCGCGGGCTCGGGCCTGGGTGCTGAGAAGTGCACTGTGTCAGCGCCGTTGGGAAGCAGCACGACGTTGCTGTGGCGATCGGCGAGGCGGTCGTGCACACGCCGCGCGACGGCGAACACCACGTCGGCCATCTCGAGAGAGCTTCGTTCGAGCTGGGCGACGGACGCCGGGACGTTCCTGAACTGAGTGGTGTCGTCGGCGATGCGCATCGCGGTGCAGCGAGGACGCACCTTGGCCGCGAGCGGCTGGTACACCGGGTTGGTGAGCCACGCGACGTCCGGACGATCGAAGCCCGCCCGAGACACGACGCCGGTGGTGGGTGGCACGGTGGCGAGCGCCGAGTGCCGCGCCACGAAGCCGGAGCGCAGCAGAGGCTGCGACGCGGTGGGCAACAGGGTGAACGGGCTGTAGTAGGAGATGCCGTCGCGATCCACCGGACCGTGACGCCACCCCTCCACGCGCTCTTCCCAGTCGCGCTTGACCGGGTGCAGATAGTGAAGCGCCGAGATGGGCTGAGACAGCCACAGTGCGTCCCAGCCGGCCGCGGCGAAGCGCTCGGCGTAGTGGTGGCTGCCAACCTTGAACGCGCTACGGAGTGGGAGCGACTCCAGGAACAGCGCCCTCATCGCGACGCCCCCCCACGCTCAGGCGTACCGCTTGCGGTCACGGTAGGGCTCGACGCCGCCGAGTCCGTGCCCATGACGATGCCGTAACCGGGCGAGTACGGGACCGGGCGCGCTTGCGAGCAGACCGGCTCGCCGTTCTCGGCGATGTCACTGACGGTGATCGCGTCAGGCGCGATCTCGATCGAGCGCCACACGCGCGTCGAGTAGGCGTCGAGGTACCCCAGAAACCCGGTGGCGTCCGCACGCACGCAGACCGCCGGCGTCGCACCCGGCAAAGAGAACAGGTCACCGAGCCTGGCCGGCTCGGCGGTACCAACCTGCGGCGCGAAGTGAGCGGCGACCGATCGGTAGCGGTCACGCCGGGCGGGATCGGCGGTGTAGGTGGCCGTGCCGGGGTCGCGCACGACCGGGCAGCCATCCACCCACAGCTCGATGCCCAGCTGGTCGTTGTGGTCGTGGCCGCCCAGACCGTTCTGTCCGATGGCTCCACAGCGCACCGAGAGGAAGAGGCGCGGCGAGCGCCACAGATACAGGCCGAACGACGGGTAGGTGCGGAGCTCGAGGCCGTCGAGCAGGCTCGGGCCGGCCGGTGCAGGGAATGTGACGCGCGTCCACGGCGTGCCCTGCTCGGGAGCGAGTGCCGGGTCGATGGCCGGGTCGGGGCCGCCTGCGGCCGGGGCTGCGTCGCGGGGCACGGGCTGCGTTGCCGCGACCACGGTGCGGTCGCCCGCGATCGCGCGCACGAGGTGTGCCTCGAGGGCGTGGGCCGGGGCCAGGGCGACGAGGTCGTCTCGGCCGGCGAGCGCGCCGGCACTGGCGAGCAGATGGGACGCGTCGGAGACCTCCTCGGCGAGGTCGGGCCCGCTGAAGCGCGGAGTGAGCTTGAAGAAGCGGCCGGAGTCGTTGTCGCCTATCTGCACGAGGCGCCCGTCGGGGGCAGTGGTGTCGCGGGCGAACTCGGCCATTCCGGCGATGCGCTGCACGAGCGCGGGAGCGAGGGGCTCGCCGGTGACGCGCGCGGCCACGGCGAGGCCGTAGACGGCGAGCTCGGCCGAGAGGCGATGGTAGGCGGTGGAGCCCTCGAAGTTGGTGCCGTCCGGCGCGAACTGTGCCTGAGTCTGCTCGCGCAGTTCTTGCGAGGCGAGCGTCAGCCACTCGTGTGCTGACGGATGCTCGGGGAGGTAGGCGGCCGCCCACGCGAGCCCGGCGACGTCTGCGAGGTAGTGGTTGCCCAGCAGGTCGCGCCTCCACTCGAGGTGCGTCGCGACGAACTCGGCGTGCTGTGCCGCCGAGGCGGCGAGCACCCGCTCGAAGGCGGGGTCGAAGTCATGGCCCGCAGCGCGTGCGATGTCGCAGGCGAGCAGCCAGTTGGCGACGCGGATCGCGACATCCATCGCGCACGCCCAGTCGACCCCCCAGCCGCAGGGGTTGGCGGCGATGAAGTCGAGGATGGTGTCTCGGACCTCGGAGACGGCGCGAGCGCCGAGAGACGACGCGGGGTTCTCGGCGAAGGCGAGGGCGAGCTGCGGCAGGTGCTGGCAGCGCGCGAGCTCCCAGGGGTACTTCACGTCGGCGGGCGCGCGGCCCTCGGTGTCGATGTCACCGAACCACGTGCGCTCGCTCCACCGCTCGCCGCTCACGGGGTCTCGCTGCCAGTCGATGGCCGCGAACCCCGGCGAGATGAGCGAGCGGACCGCCGAGGCGGTGTCGCGGTCCTCCGGTCGCAGCATCTCGAGGGGCCCGGCCGTCTCGGCGGGCAGGGCCCACGAGACCCAGCCGCTGCCCAGCAGGTCGAACCGGTGCTCGAGGTAGCGCTCGCACGCGGCCAGCTGCTCGGGCGTGCGGGTCACACGGTCCGGCAACTCGACGATGCGTGCGATGGGCACCGGCGCGTCGTCGACGTCGAGCGTCCAGGGCGTGACGTTCGCGACCGCACGCTCACGGTCGCGCTCACGGGCGGCGGAAGCGCGCTCGGTGAGGCGGCGGACCACCTCGGCTGGGCCGATCTCGAGCGCTCGTCGGACGCGGCGGGCGAGCGCGCTCATGAGCGCGCCTCGCGGCCGGGAATGGCATACGGCGCGGGGTCCGGTCCGGGCTCGGTGTCGATGAAGCGGCGGTGCCACAGCACGAAGTTGTAGAGGTACCACGCAAGCTGCGGGTCGCTTTGGGCGAGCCGGCGGGCGGTGGCGGGATCGAAGTAGTCGGTCGAGGTGGCGAACGTCTCGATGTCGGCCAGCATCTGCTCGCCCAAGCCGTCGAAGAACCACTCCTTGAGCGGGACGCCGAAGCCTTGCTTGGGGCGGTCGATGAGCTCATCGGGTATCAGCCCGCGCACCGCGCTCTTGAGGATCGCCTTCAGGACCCGGCCGCGCGTCTTGACCGCTTCCGGGATGCCCATGGCGAACTCGACGAGGCGGTAGTCGAGGAAGGGCACGCGCGCCTCGAGAGACACGCCCATGCTCATCTTGTCGACGCGCATGAGGAGCAGCTCCGGCAGGCGCAGGTTGAGGTCGACGTAGGTCATCCAGGCGAGCTCGTCGAGGCCCTTGCGCGACGCGGCAGCCTCGAAGCGCTCGCGGATGGGCGCGATGACCTCGAAGGAGTCACGGCCGGCGAAGCGGGTCTGCAGACGCGGAGAGAGCAGGGCCCGCTTCTGGGTCTCGGTGAAGGCAAAGACGCCGCCCCAAAAGACCGGCCGCCCGGCGGCACCGCGCTCGAGGTACTCGTAGTAGCGGCTCTCGGCCTTGCCGGCGGCGCGCATGAGGCCCAGGCCCGCACGCTTGAGGAACCGCGGCACCGGCCAGCGGTTGGCGTGCTCGAGCCGCAGCATCGTCTTCCACCACGGGTAGCCCCAGAACAGCTCGTCACTCCCCTCGCCCACCTGGCACACGATCACGCCGTTGTCGCGGGCGAGCTTGCTCACGTAGTAGACGGGCACGCACACGGGGTCTGCGATGGGCTCGTCTTGCAGCCACACCATCCGCTCGAGAAACCCCGTGAGGTCAGCGGGCTCGAGCAGGAGCTCGTGGTGATCGGCGCCCACCCGCTCGGCCATGGTGCGCGCGAAGTCCGTCTCGTTGGCGTAACTCTCGTGCTCGCCCTGATAGCCGATGGTGAACGTCTGCACCGGGCCCGACGCATCCTCCGAGAAGAGCGCGGCGTTGACCGACGAGTCGATGCCGCCGGACAGGAACACCCCCACAGGGACGTCGGAGACCTTGCGGTAGCGCACCGCCGTGCGCAGCTCGTCCACGAGCCGCTTCTCGATGGCGGCCTCATCGGCCACGACGCTCTCGGCGTTGTTGGCCGCGTCCCACCAGCGCTTCTCGGTGATGGTGCCGTCGAGATCGATACGCATCCACGTGGCGCACGGCAGCTTGCGGATGCCGGCGAACAGGGTCATGGGCGCGGGTGTGGTCATGAAGCTCAGGTAGTGGAAGAGCGCCTCTTCGTCGACGGCGCGCTTCTGGTCCGGGTCGGCGAGCAGCGCCTTGATCTCGGAGCCGAAGACGATGCGGCCGTGGTGGTTCGACCAGTACAGCGGCTTGATGCCGATGCGATCGCGAACCAAGTAGAGCGCGCGCTCACGGGCGTCCCACAGCGCGATGGCGAACATGCCGCGGAACCGCGAGACGCAGTCGATGCCCCACTGCTCGTAGGCGTGGACGATCACCTCGGTGTCCGAGTGGTCGGTGCGCCACTCGTGGCCGCCTAGAGCCTCAAGCTCGGCGCGGATCTCGGCGTGGTTGTAGATCTCGCCGTTGAAGGCGACGACCACCGAGCCGTCCTCGTTGGGCATGGGCTGGTTGGCGCACTCGGACAGGTCGATGATCGCGAGGCGGCGGTGCCCCAGGCCGATGTGACCGTCGGGCGAGACCCAGGTGTCGCCGCCGTCGGGACCGCGGTGCGCCATGGTGTCGCGCATCCGGGTGACGTAGGGCTCGGTGACGGCGAATCCGCCGTCAGCGAGCGCGATGGCGCCGACGATTCCGCACACTAGCCGAGACGACCCCCCAGCTGCTCTTCGACCGCGAACGCGATGCGCATCGCTTGGGCCTGCTGCCACAACGGGATGGGCCAGTCGCCGCCCTCACGCACGGCACGGGCGAACGCGACCATCTCGGCACGCTGGCCCTTGTCCTGTGCAGGCGTGCGCAGGCCCTGCGCCTTGTGGCCCGCGACCTCGAGGGTGCGGTAGTCATCGAGCGAGAACACCGCCCCGTCGCAAAAGACCTCCATGCGCTCCTTGGGATAGTCCGAGGCGCCCATCGCCGTGTAGAGCAGCGTGGCGACCGAGCCGTCCTGGAACGACACGGTCGCGGCGAAGTTATCGCCTGCCGCGTAGTGGCCCGAGTCCGGGCGTGCGGGCGCGGCGGTCACGGTGTCGACGCGGGCGCCGGTGAGGAACGTGAACAGGTCGTAGATGTGGCAGGCCTCGCCGATGTTGCGACCGCCGCCCTCGGGCCCGTGGACCCAGTGGTCGAGCGGGATGTGACCGGCGTTCATGCGATAGGTGATCATCATCGGACCGCTGCGGTGCGCGAGCAGCGTCGCGAGCCGGCACGCGTGCGGCGAGAAGCGGCGGTTGAAACCGGTGAGCAGCACGGGCGCATCGTCTCGGCCCTCGAAGAAGCCGACGACGCGGTCGAGCTCGGCGGCGGTGAGCGCGAGCGGCTTCTCGAGCAGGACCGACTTGCCCGCCTCGAGCGCATCGAGCGCCATCTGAGCATGGAGGTTGTGTCGGGTCGCGATGACCACGGCGTCGACCTCGGCGTCGGCGAGCACGTCGGCGTAGTCGGTCGACGAGTAGCCGGCGCCGAACTGCGTGGCGACGCTGGCCGCGTTGTGCCCGGTGCGGCTCACCACGGCACGCAACTCGATGTCATCGTGCAGCGAGACGATGTTGGGCAGGTGCTGGGCCTTGGCGAACCCGCCGGCCCCCACGACCGCCATGCGGACCGCGCCCGCGTGACCCGGCTTGGCCGCCGGGTTCGCGACGCGCGTGGCGAGGCGCTCCTGGGCGGGACGCGGGTACTCGAGCAGCACCGCGAGCGGGCTTTGCTCGGCGGACTGCAGCGCGGCGAAGGCGGCCGGCGCGTCGTCGATGGGGTACACGGCGTCGATGAGCCGCGCGACGTCGATGCGCTTGGCCGCGATCAGCGCGAGGTACTCGGCCATGTTGCGGTTCTCGGTCCAGCGCACGTAGCTGATGGGGTAGTCGAGCCCGTCCTCTTCGTAGCGCGTGTCGTAGCGACCCGGCCCGTACGAGGTCGAGATGAGGAAGTCGAGCTCCTTCTCGTAGATGTCGCCGCGCTTGAGCCCCAAGCCCACGTCGCCCACGAGCACGACACGGCCCTTCTTGCGGCACAGCTGGAACGCGAGCGACATGATCTCATCGGAAGGTGAGGCGGCGGTCACGATGACGCCGTCGGCGCCGTAGCCGCCGGTGCGGCGCAGGACCTGCTCGACGCTCGCGCCGCCCTGCGGGTCGAGCGCGACGTCCATACCGCCATCGAGCGCCCGCTGCACGCGCGCGGGGTCGAGGTCACTTCCGATGACGGAGCAACCGTTGGCATGCAGCAGCTGCGCCGTGATCTGCCCGAGGATCCCTAGGCCGATGACGACGAACGTCTCACCCAACGTGGGCTGCGCCCTGCGCACGCCTTGCATGGCGATGGCGCCCAGCGTGACGGTGGCGGCATCGTGCCACGACACCGCGTCCGGCACGGGGACCACGAGGTTGCGGCCCACGGCGATGACCTCGGCGTGGTTGGCCTTTCCGGCACCGGCACAGGCGACGCGCATGCCCGGTGCGAGATCGCTCACACCCTCGCCCACCGCGATCACGACGCCTGCGGCCGAGTAGCCGCTGGGGTTCGCGCCGCCCACCTTGGACTCGACGAGCGAGCGGGCCTTGGCGATGCCCTCGGTGCGCACCACGTCGAGCACGCGCTTGACGTTTTGGGGCTGGTTCATCGCGCGCTTCCACAGCGGCACGCCACTCGCGCGCACGCCGGACAGCTCCGTGCCGATCGAGATCGCCGAGGCCTCGACGGCGACGAGCACCGTTCCCGGCTCGGCGATGGGCGCGGCGACCTCTTCGACGAGGACCTCGCCTGAGCGGACGAGCACCTGCTTCATGCGCATGACCCCAATCGTGGACGAAACGCGATTCACCAGTGTGAATGTTACTCGACTCGCGGCGTCGACGCGCCTACGGGGTGCGGCGGGA
>CAYOHY010000005.1:0-72680 GCA_964403885.1 uncultured Eubacteriales bacterium | reverse complement strand
GACCTTGATGACGGCGATCTTGTTGTCGCCGAAGCCCTCGAGGACGACGTCGAAGTCGGTCTTCTCCTCGGCGGCGGCAGCCTCGCCGGCGGCGGCGGGCATGGCACCCATCATGACGGGGGCGGCGGCGGACACACCGAAGACGTCCTCAAGCTCCTTGACGAGCTCGCTGAGCTCCAGAGCCGGCATCTCCTTGATAGCCTCGATGATCTCATCCCTGCTGACAGCCATTTGAATCTCCTTCTGGTTACGCGGCCCATCTCTTGAGGGCCATGTACGGGTTTACGTGGTCCGCAGTTATGCGGCCTTCTGCTTGGCGATTGCGTCGAGCACAGTGGCGAACGCGCGCGCCGGTCCACTGAGCACACGGACGGTGCCCGTGAGCGGGTTCTGCATGGTTCCGAGCAGCTTGGCGATAAGCTCCTCGCGGGACGGCAGCGTCGCGATGGCGTTGATACCTGCGGCATCAACGATCTGGTTCTGGACGAAGCCACCCTTGATCTCAAGAGCCTGGTTCTCCTTCGCGAAGGCGGTGAGGGCCTTGGCGGGAGCAACAGCGTCGTCGGCGATGAAGACGAAGGCGGTGGGGCCTGCGAGGAAGGCGTCCATGTTGGGGAGCGCCAGCTCGCGAACGGCGATCTCGGTGAGCGAGTTCTTGTAGATCTTGGTCTCGCAGCCGGTCTCACGCAGCTTGCCTCGAAGCGACTCCATCTGCTTCACGGTCAGACCGCGATAGTCGACCATGATCACAGCCTGGGACGCGTTGAAGCGTTCCTTGATCTCGGCAACGCGAGTCTCTTTGGTTGCAGTCGGCATATACTTCCCTCCTTTCCATGTGCACGCACGCCCGGCCCAGTCCGTTCGACTGAGGTCAGGCCGCGCTTCCAAGGGAAATCCCAGGGAAAACAAACGCGGCCCCCGGCTACCACGAAGGCAGCGGAGGCCGCGAGCAGTTTCCAGCTCTGGTGCTTTCGCACCTGCGACCACCTCGGCAGGCGGAGTCAGGTCACTCCTTTACGTCCGGGCTATCCCCCGGACACCGGCTGTCTTCGGCAGCGGATCGTACGCACTGTGAGATTATCAAGCGGTGACACAGTGTGCGTTCCTGACAGTCACCTGTCAAGACGCGGCCGCACTTGGCGGCGAACAACAGCTCTTGGGCCTAGCCCTCGAGCAGGTTGCGCTGGATGCTCTGGTCGACCTTGATGCCAGGGCCCATGGTGCTGGCCAGGGTGATCGACTTGAGGTACTTGCCCTTCGAGGACGAGGGCTTCGCGCGGACGATCTCGTCCAGCAGAGCGCCATAGTTCTCAACGAGCTGCTTCTCGTCGAACGAGGCACGGCCAACCGGCACGTGAGCGATACCGAACTTGTCGGCGCGATACTCCACACGACCGGCCTTGAGCTCGCCGATGATCTGACCGACGTTCATGGTCACGGTGCCGAGCTTGGGGTTGGGCATGAGGCCACGAGGGCCGAGGAGCTTACCGACCTTACCGACCTTGCCCATCATGTCCGGCGTCGCGACGGCGGCGTCGAAGTCGATGTTGCCGGCCTGGATCTGGGCGACGAGGTCATCGCTACCGACGATGTCAGCACCGGCGGCCTCAGCCTCGCGGGCCTTGTCACCCTCGGCGAAGACGGCGACACGGACCTCCTTGCCGGTGCCGTGCGGGAGCGAGACGCTGCCGCGAACCTGCTGATCGGCCTGGCGAGTGTCGACGCCGAGGCGGAAGTGCGCCTCGATGGTCTCGTCGAAGTTCGCGGTCGCGCACTCCTTCGCGAGGCGGACGGCCTCAAGCGGGGTGTACAGACGGTCGCGCTCGATCTTTGCCAGGGAAGCGCGAAGCTTCTTTCCTGCCTTTGCCATTGTGTTGCCTCCTGTGGTCTTGGCGGGTGCGGTGAGCACCCTCCCACAACGCGGCTCTTGCCGCGTCTGCAAACTGACGGACGGTTCTAGTCGACGACCTCGACACCCATGGAGCGGGCGGTACCGGCGATGATGCGCATGCCGGCCTCGACGTCGTTGGCGTTCAGGTCAGGCATCTTGGTCTCGGCGATCTCGCGGAGCTGAGCCTGGGTGACCTGAGCGACCTTGGTGCGGTTAGGAACGGCGGAGCCGCTCTCGATGCCACAGGCGGCCTTGAGAAGGACGGCTGCGGGCGGGGTCTTGATGATGAAGTCGAACGAACGGTCCTCGTAGACCGAGATCTCGACCGGCAGGATCGTGCCGGGGCGGTCGCCGGTTGCAGCGTTGAACGCCTGGCAGAACTGCATGATGTTGACCTGGTGCTGACCGAGCGCGGGACCCACGGGAGGTGCCGGGTTGGCCTGGGCGCCAGGGATCTGGAGCTTGATGAAGCCTACGACTTTCTTGGCCATCTTCTTACTCGTCCCTATCCTCGTTCGCGGTCGCCTTGCGCGACCGCTCGTGTCATGTCTATCCGTACGGCCCTACCGCGAGAAGCGTCTCGGTGAGTCCCGAGCGCGGCGGTACCGAGCGTTTCCTGCCTAGACTCGTGCGACCTGGTCGAATCCGAGCTCGACCGGGGTCTCCCGACCGAAGATCGTGACCATGACCTTGAGAGTCGACTTGTCGAGGTTGACCTCCGCGATGGTTCCGTCGAACTCCGCGAACGGACCCGACGTCACCTTCACGTTCATACCCTCGACGAAGTCGGTTGTGGTCTTTGCCTTGGGACCGGCCTCGGTGCGACGCATGATGCGGTTGAACTCGTCGCGCGAAAGCGGCACGGGCTTGCCCTGGCTGCCGACGAAGCCGGTCACGCCAGGCGTGTTGCGCACGACGTACCACGACTCGTCGTCAAGCTCGGTCTGCACAAGGATGTAGCCCGGGAAGACCTTCTTCTCGGAAGTGACCTTGCGGCCACCCTCCTTGATGTCCGTGACGGTCTCGGTAGGGATCTTCACGTCGAAGATCTTGTCCTGCATACCCATCGACTCGATGCGATGGAGCAGGTTCGTCCGGACCTTGTTCTCGTACCCGGAGTACGTGTGGATGACGTACCACTTCTTCGCCATGATGCCCTAGCTTCCGATCTGGGTCAGGAGTTTGAGCGCCTCGACGACGATCGCGTCCACCACGAACGTCAGGGCGGTGAAGAAGAGCAGCGTGACCACTACGACCACGCTGGAGTTGATGACCTCCGGACGCTGCGGCCATACGACGCGCTTCATCTCGGAGCGAACATCACGGAAGTACTGACCGATACGGGCAAAGAAGCCCGGCTTATCCGGCTTGGCAGCCTTGGCCTTGTCGGTCTTGGCCGGCTGCTTTGTATCGGCGTTGATTGCCTTGGCCATATCTTCTTCCGTCCGTCTCGCGACATCGGTGATGTCGCCGTTCAACAAACGTCGCGGCCTGGGCCGCGACGGGGTGTGACTGGCAGGCCAGGAGGGACTCGAACCCCCAACATCCGGTTTTGGAGACCGGCGCTCTACCAATTGGAGCTACTGGCCTACGTCATTGCAGGCCACTCGGTGCTAGCGGGTTTCCTTGTGCACCGTGTGGGTCTTGCACCACTTGCAGTACTTCTTGAACTCGATGCGCTCAGGATTCGACTGCTTGTTCTTGTTAGTGGTGTAGTTGCGGCGCTTGCACTCTGTGCACGCCAGCGTCACCAGCGTTCGCATGGATCCTCCTCGGTCCGCGTCCGGCGCCCTTCGGGCACAGGCGCGGGTGGGTACTTTAGCACCCGGTTTTCTGCACTGTCAAACTCAGGTGCCGCCAACCAGTGGCGGCGAAACGGGGCCCGGCGCATGCCGGGCCCCGCACAATTCGCTGCGAAGCGATTGCTACTTGATGATCTCGATGACACGACCCGAGCCGACCGTACGACCACCCTCGCGGATGGCGAAACGGAGACCGTCCTCCATGGCGATCGGCTGGATGAGCTCGCCGCGGACAACAACGTTGTCGCCAGGCATAACCATCTCGGTGCCCTCGGGGAGGTGGGCAACGCCGGTCACGTCGGTGGTACGGAAGTAGAACTGCGGGCGGTAGCCGTCGAAGAACGGAGTGTGACGGCCACCCTCTTCCTTGGTGAGGATGTAGACCTGGCCCATGAACTCGGTGTGCGGGGTGACCGAACCGGGCTTGCAGAGGACCTGGCCACGCTCGATGTCGGTACGAGCGACACCACGGAGCAGAACGCCGACGTTGTCGCCAGCCTGCGCCTGATCGAGAAGCTTGCGGAACATCTCAACACCGGTGACGACGGTCTTCTTGGTCTCCTCGTGGATACCAACGATCTCGACCTCGTCGCCGACCTTGACCACGCCGCGCTCAACACGACCGGTGGCGACGGTGCCACGACCGGTGATGGTGAAGACGTCCTCGATGGCCATCAGGAACGGCTTGTCGATGTCACGCTCGGGCAGCGGGATGTAGGAGTCGACGGAATCCATGAGCTCGTCGATCTTCGAAACCCACGCCTCGTCGCCCTCGAGGGCCTTGAGGGCCGAACCCTTGATGATCGGGGTGTCGTCGCCCGGGAACTCGTACTCCGAGAGGAGCTCGCGAACTTCCATCTCGACGAGCTCGATGAGCTCCTCGTCGTCGACCATGTCGCACTTGTTGAGGAAGACGACGATGTAGGGGACGCCGACCTGACGGGCGAGCAGGATGTGCTCGCGGGTCTGGGCCATCGGGCCGTCGGTGGCGGCGATGACGAGGATCGCGCCGTCCATCTGCGCGGCACCCGTGATCATGTTCTTGACGTAGTCGGCGTGACCCGGGCAGTCGACGTGCGCGTAGTGACGCGTGTCGGTCTCGTACTCGACGTGCGCGATAGCGATGGTGATACCGCGCTCGCGCTCTTCCGGCGCCTTGTCGATCTGGTCGAACGGCGTGAAGTCGGCAAAGCCCTTCTCGGCCTGACGCTTGGTGATCGCCGCGGTGAGCGTGGTCTTGCCGTGGTCGACGTGACCGATCGTACCCACGTTGACGTGCGGCTTAGTGCGCTCGAACTTCTGCTTCGCCATGAGTCTCCTCCTTCAAGGACCTCTTGCGACGGAGCCGGCCCCTTCAGGGCGCCGGCCGCGGTCCGTCTTCTCTCGTGCGTTCCATGTGCTTCGCGCGTGCATGCGTTATTCGAAACGCCGCTCGCGCGGCGTGTAGAACCTGGTAGCGGTGGCTGGACTCGAACCAGCGACGCCGCGGGTATGAACCGCGTGCTCTGACCAGCTGAGCTACACCGCCATTGGTGTTCGTCCCGCCGCAGTGCGGTTCGGTGGAGCCCACAACCGGACTTGAACCGGTGACCTCTTCCTTACCAAGGAAGTGCTCTGCCGACTGAGCTATGTGGGCGTGTTACATAACGCGAACGCGTGGTCCGCGAGTGTGTGCATGGTGGGGGCGGATGGATTCGAACCATCGTAGGCATAGCCAACGGGTTTACAGCCCGTCCCCTTTAGCCACTCGGGCACACCCCCATGAACACAAAAAAATAGAACCTGTCTGCGCTTTTCAAGTTGCGTGCCGAGAAAGCGCCTCGGCAAAGGCAGAGGGGATAGTAATGCATACGCTTCTCGGGTGTCAACGCCGACCACGGTGCCGGGCGTTTCCATACTCCCGTGAAGCGCGTATCCCCTCAGGGATACAGGCTATCTTCCAAGCGACCGAAACACCGGTCCGACCATGTTGATACCCTGCACGGCCCGCTCCAAGTCGCGGCGCGGAACCAGACGGTACCACGCCGAGGCCCCGCCGACCATAACCGGTCGCGGCGTATATGCCTCGTAGTTGTTCTCAAACCACTCGCGCGTGGCGCGCAGCGGCAGAACCACCAGCTCGTCGCGAGTGATCGCGAGCTCAGAGAAGAACACCTCGTCGGGCTCACCGAGCAGTGCGCGCACCTCATCCTCGGTCTGTGACAACGCGACGTAGTAGTAGTAGAGATCGTCCGCCTCTGAATCGAAGATCCACCCGGGCTCACGGGTCGCTGTGTTGGCCACCGCCTCGAAGGCGTAGGCCCCCGAGTCGGCTCGATAGTACGTGAGGGCCCGGTCGGCGATCAGCGCGTTGTCCGTGCCGAAGTACGGATCGGGCTTGACCTTGACGCGTCGGCGCGAACCCTCCCAGGAGTAGGTCGCGTCCACGGCCTTGCCGAGTGACCTGAAGCCATTGGTCGACTGCACGTCGACCCTACCCTGACGCTCCATCCAACGAAGCAGTACCCGCTCGGAGACCGCTTGGAGCAGCGACATACCCGTGAGAGACATCGAGATCCCTTCTATCGACCCAGGCGCTCGTCGGCTACGCGAAGACGGCGGCTGAGCACCTCGAGCAGTTTGATGGCGATAGAGGGATGCTTCTCGAGCAAGGCCTTGAAGTCCCAGCTCGAGAGCATGAGGCAGACGGTGGGATCGATGGCCCGAATAGTGGCGGAACGAGGCGCCTGATCCAGCAGAGACATCTCACCGAAGAAGTCCCCGGGGCCAAAAGCGCCCAGCGACACCCCGTCACGCAGGATCTCCACCCGTCCGGAAAGGACCAGGTAGAAAGCCTGTCCGGGCGTGCCTTGGGTAACGATGATCTGCCCCGGCGCGAACTGGCTCTCCTGAGCGACCCCGGCGATGGCGCCGATCTCCTCGGCGGTACAGCTGGCGAAGATCGGCACGCGTGCCATGAACTCCTCGTGCGCCATGCGAACTCCTCTGAAGTCATCTGTGACGCGCGGGCCCACCGCACGTGTAGAGATTCTACCGCACACGCCCGCGTCTGATGCGGCAGAATGGTGACCGACTGAACATCCGCCGGTGACGCCGATGGAGGATCCATGGCAAAACGGACGCGCAGGAAGAACGAGGCGGTCTTGACCTGGCTGCGTGCGGCCGGAGTCGCCGCCGCCACGCTCGGCGCGCTGGTAGGTATGCACTTCGCCCCCCTCTGGGGTGCCGTGCTGCTCGCCGCGGTCGCCGGGATACTCGCCCTCGCCTCGATGGACCTTGGCGTGCTCGCAGCGGTCATCGCGATGGCATTGCCCGTCACCGCCGCCAACCCGGTAGCCGGCATCCTCTTCGCCGTGCTGGGCATCGTCGGGGTCCGCTACCTGGGAGCCGACGGAGGGCGCGTGTTCCTCCTTGTGGCAGCAGCGGTCGCAGGCGCATTCCTGGGTCCCGTGTGGGCACCGATCGCCATAGCGGCGTACCTGATGTCAGCCGGCGAAAGCGCTCTCGCCGCTGCGATCGCGTGCGTGTCGGTACAGACGGTCGGCATCGCACTGGGCCGGGCGGCCGCCATGAACGGCTCCACGGTCCTGTCCGGAACCACGCCCCTCGTCGCTTTCGACAAGGTGCCGTCGACGATGTTCGGCCCTGAATGGGTCGCCGCCTCATTCGGTTCCATCGGCACTTCCTCGGTGGACAAGGTGATCGACACCGCCACCAAGGCACAGCACCTCGTCGCGTTCGCTGTACAGCCTGCCGTGTGGGCACTTGCGGCGGCCGTCGCGGCCATCATGGTGCGGGAGTCGCGAAAGCGCCGCAGCGTATCACTGCGCTACATTGGCGCCGCGACGGGCGTTACCATCGCCGCCTTCGGCTCCGTCGTCACCCACTCACTGGTCGACGTCCCGGTGCGGTGGGACCAGCTTGCATCGGCTACCGTGAGCTCGCTCGTGCTTGGACTGGGCTTCGTGTTGCTCTTCGAGAAGGTCTTCCCGCTCGAGGTCGCCCCGGTGGCCGCCCCCAAGGCACGGAGCGCATCGATGGCCACCGAGGACGCCGATGTCGACGAGCTGCTTCGCCTGATCGCGACCGCGGAAGAGAAGCTCGCGAGCCAACACACCACCACGCGTGTGGTCATGATCACCGACATGAAGTCGTTCTCGCGCATGACCGAGGAGGACGGCAGCATCCTGACGGCCAAAGCCATCCAGCGGCATCGCGATCTGCTGTTGCCTGTGATCGAGCGCCACGGGGGCAGCGGCAAGTCGACCGGTGGCGACGGGCTCGTCGCTTCGTTCACCTCACCTGAATCGGCGCTCTTGGCGGCCGCCGAGATGCAACGCACCTTGCGGGAGCACAATGAATCGCGCGCGTCCGAACGCGACATCAGCGTACGCATAGGCGTTGCCGACGGCGAGGTCGTGCTCGACAAGGGCGGGCGCCCGTTCATCGGCGCGGCGCTCAATCTGGCCGCACGCGTCATGAACCTTGCTGACGGCGGCCAGGTCTTCACCACAAGACAGGTGGCGGATGCGGCAGGCGCCTCGGTTCGCACCTACTCACATGGCGAGTTCGAGCTCAAGAACATCGCGCGTGCCGTCGAGGTGCTCGAAGTCCTGTGGGACGACTCCATGGACGCGCGTGACCCGCGCGAGCGTCTGGCGGCGGAGTAGACGGACTCGACACAGAGCGGCCCGGGAACGTGTTCCCGGGCCGCTTCGCGTGTACCTGGAGCTGGCGGGGGGACTTGAACCCCCAACCCCCTGATTACAAGTCAGGTGCGCTGCCAATTGCGCCACGCCAGCGAACCCGCAGAAGTTTAGCGCGAGAGTCGCGCGCTCGCTAGCAGGCGTTGCAGGCCCTTACCTGAGATTCCAGCTTCCGCTTGACTCGCTGAAGTGCGTTGTCGACCGCCTTGGTGTGCCGCCCCAGCTGCTCGGCGATCTGCTGATACGATCGCCCGGAGGTGTAGAGCCGAAGGACTTCGTGCTCGAACGGCGAAAGTGCCTCGACGACACCGCCCCGTATGTACTCGGCCTCCCACGCTCCGATGACGATCTCGGCCGGGTCACAGATCTCACGCGCGGCGATGATGTCCGAGAGCAGGCGCTCCCCCTCATCTTCGGAGCCTGCCGGACGCGAGAGCGAGACGTAGCCGTTGAGCGGCGAATGTTTCTGTCGCGTGGACGACTTCACCGCTGTGATGATCTGCCGGGTCACGCACAGCTCTGCGAACGAGTGAAAGCTCGCCTGCCGCGTGGGGTCGTAGTCCCGGATCGCCTTGAACAGGCCGATCATGCCCTCTTGGATGATGTCCTCGCGATCCGCACCGACAAGGAAGTAGGTGCGTGCTTTGTAGCGGATGAGGGAACGGTATCGCTTCACCAGCTCGCAGCTCGCGAGTTGGTCGCCCTCCTGTGCCGCTCGCACCAAAGCCAGATCCCCAGACCTGTCACTGGTGCTGTGGCGAGAAATCCAAACCCTTTGGTCGCCCATGGCGACGCCCCCTCGGTCCACACTCGAGTCGCCCAGAGGGGTGGGCGGTGCTGCCTGCGATGGCAGCGCGATCTAAGCCGACATCGAGAACGTAGACCCGACATTAATCTACGTCAAGGTTCCCCCTGAGTCTCTTTTACCCTTCGCGGGCAAGAAACATCAGTCGAGGCCTCGAGCCCAGCGATCGAGCCGCTCGCGCACGTCGGCGCTGACGCGATCCTCGATGCGGCTGCGCGAGCTGCCAGAGGGAGAATGCTCGCGCCACTCTGATTCGTCGATGCGCAGATCCCCCGCGAACTCGGCGGACGAGCGACGAACCACTCCCCCACCCATCACCGCCCACTGGGTCTGAGCATCACTCGTGACAACCTCGACGACGCAGCCGGCCTCGCGCGCATCCCTGGCGAGGCGTTCGATGACCGAGTCGGCCTCGACGCCGTAGCGGGAGAAGATGACCGTGACGCCGGCGGTTCGATGCGGCGTGCCGGTGGACTGTAGATTACCGCCCCCGTCGAAGACCACGGTCGCATCCCACGCACCGTGTGCGTAGGCTGCCACGTCCGACACGAGAGCGACCCTGGCGGAGTCGAGATCTTGCTCGGCGATAGCGCTGTACGGTGGGGTCATGCGGATGACGTTGTACCCGTCGACGATCAGGACGCGCCGCACGCTCACGTGGCGACCGCCGTCCTCCGCATCCACTCGTACGCGATCGCGGTGGTGGCCTGAGCCACGTTCAGCGAGCCGACCTTGCCGGCCTGCGGCAGGCTGACGAGAAAGTCGCACGTCTCAGCGGTGAGACGCGACAGCCCCTCCCCCTCCGAGCCCATGACGAGGACGAGGCGACCTTCGAGAGGAGCCTCCCAGACCGTCTGGCGGGCCTTCTCCGAGGCTCCGGCGATCCAGAAACCCTCCTGCTTGAAGCGCTCGAGCGTGCGCACCAGGTTGGTCTCCTGCACGAGCGGCACATGAGCGAGCGCGCCCGCAGCCGCCTTCCATGCCGCGGGAGTCACCGCGGCGCTTCGGCGCTTCTGCACAACGACACCCGCGGCTCCGATGACCTCGGCGCTTCGGGCGATCGCGCCGAGGTTGCCAGGGTCAGTCACGTGGTCGAGGGCGATGACCAGCGCCGACTCAGCACCCTTCGTCGCCTTGAGCACCTTCTCGACCGGAGCATAGCGAAAGGGTGCCGCCTCGACGATGACGCCCTGATGGGCTCCGCGTTCGCTCAGCTTGTCGAGGTCGCGGCGGGGCGCCCGCACGACCTTCAACCCCGCCTCTCCGGCGCGTCGTTCGATCTCTTCGATAGTACGGTCGGGTTTGGTCCCCTCGGCGATCAGGATCCGAGAGAGCGGCATGCCCGCACGCAATGCCTCGAGCGCCGCGTTCCGGCCCTCGAGCACCATCACGCGCTCTGGACGACGCGCGCACCCTGCGGCGTGTCCTCGATCTTGAGACCAAGAGCGTTCAGACCGTCCCGGACCGCGTCAGCGCGCGACCAGTCCTTGGCGGCGCGGGCGTCGGCACGCGCGGCGAGCAGTGCGGCGACGGCCTGCTCCGCGTCAGAACCCTGGTACCCAGCCACATCTCGCGCCAAGTCGACCACCTCGGCCGGATAGGCCCTCTCCTCTTCCTCGGCGATCTCGACGCCCAGCACGGCCAGCAGCTCGACCACGGTGTGTGCAGCGGCTTCGAGTGCAGCCTTGTCGTCGGCGCACAGATCCACCTGGAACTCAGAGAGGAAGACGTTGGCCGCCTTCGCCAGCTCGAACACCGCTGCCAAGGCACCGGCGGTGTTGAAGTCGTCGTCCATCTCGGCTGCGAACTTGTCGCGAGCCATGGTGACCTGAAGATTGAGACCGCTGCACGCTTCCGCGGGGGCACCGGTGCCCTGTGCGACAAGGGTCTCCGCCCAGCGCAGGTTGCGCACGAGGTTCTCAAGGCGGACGTAGGCATGGGTGGTCTCGTCGAGCCGCGCGTCGGAGAAGTCGAGCGGACTGCGGTAGTGGGTCTGAAGCATGAGCAGGCGGATGACGGGCGCCGGATAGCGCTCGAGCACGTCTTTGAGCAGCAGGAAGTTGCCCAGCGACTTGCTCATCTTCTCGGCGTTGACCTGGAGCATTCCGCCGTGAAGCCAGTAGGTCACGAACGGCTTGCCGGTGGCGGCCTCGGACTGGGCCAGCTCGTTCTCGTGGTGCGGGAAGGTCAGGTCGGCGCCGCCGCCATGGATGTCGAACGGCAGCCCGAGCTCCTCTTCGCTCATCGCCGAGCACTCGATGTGCCAGCCGGGACGGCCTTCGCCCCAGGGGCTGGGCCAGTGCGGCTCGCCGGGCTTGGCCGACTTCCACAGCGCGAAGTCGAGCGGGTCCGCCTTGCGCTCGTCGACCTCGACGCGGGCGCCCGAGTGCATCTCGTCGATGTCTCGGCCGGACAGCTTGCCGTAGTCAGGGAAGCTGCGCACCGAGAAGTAGACGTCGCCTTCGACCACGTAGGCGTGGCCCGTCGCGATGAGCCGCTCGATGAGATCGATCATCTGGGGGATGGTCTTGGTTGCGAGCGGGCGCACCGTGGGGTCTTGCACGCCGAGCCGCCGCATGGCGTCGATGAAGGCCGCCGTGTACTCCTCGGCGACCTCGGAGGCGGGACGGCCCTCTTCGTTGGCCCGGTTGATGATCTTGTCGTCCACGTCGGTCACGTTCTGCACGAAGGTGACCTCGAAGCCCTTCCACGTGAGGTAGCGGCGCATGGTGTCGAACGACAGGAACGTGCGCGCGTTGCCGATGTGGATGTGGTTGTAGACCGTGGGGCCGCACACGTACATGGCGACCTTGCCGGGCTCGCGAGGGACGAACTCCTCTTTCGAGCGGCTGAGGGTGTTATAGACGCGCATGGGTCTCCTCCTGGGGGCATCTGCCCCCTGGTCGTGCCGAGGCTAGATCTCGCAGGTCTCGCCGTCGTTTGCCTGTTCAGATTCCGGGGTCTCGAACGGTGCCTCGCCGCGCTCATCGGACAGTCCCTCATCGCGCGCGAGGCGGCGCTCGAGCCGGTCGATGCGCCGGGTGAGGCACACGAACATCTCCACCACCGGGTCGGGCAGGTCCTCGTGGTGCAGGTCGATCGCGTCGACCCGCTCGCCACTGCGAACCACGACGCGGCCGGGGACGCCGACGACGGTGCAGTTGGGCGGCACGTCGTCGATGACGACCGCGCCACCGCCGACCTTGCTGCCGCGACCGATCGTGATGTTGCCGAGCACGGCGGCACCCACGCCCACCACGACGCAGTCCTCAAGGGTGGGGTGGCGCTTACCGGACTCCTTGCCCGTACCACCGAGCGTGACGCCCTGGTACAGCGTCACGTCGTTGCCGATGATCGTGGTCTCGCCGATGACCACACCGCTGCCGTGGTCGATGAAGAAGCGGTCGCCTATCCGGGCACCGGGATGGATCTCGATCCCCGTAAGCCAGCGGGTCACCTGGGAGCCGAATCGAGAGAAGCCCTTGCGGCCATGGACCCACAGCCAATGGTTCAGGCGGTGAGACCACAGCGCATGCAGACCGGGGTAGTTGAGCAGCACGCTGAGGGTCGAGGTAGCAGCGGGGTCGCGCTCCTTGACCGCTCGTATGTCCTCTCGCATGCGCCCGAACATCGCCGCAGCTCCACTCGCCTCTTCGGTTACCGGAGCGACCACGCGGGCCGCACGCCGAACAGTCTATCAGGAGCGCGCCGGCGTCAGGCGTTCTCGAGCAAGACGACCGCCTTGGCGCCCACGCCCTCCCGGCGCCCCTCGAACCCGAGCCCTTCGGTGGTGGTGGCCTTGACGCCCACGCGATCGATGTCGACACCCATGGCCGCGGCTAGGTTCGCGCGCATTCGCTCCCGGTGTGGCGAGATCTTGGGCTGCTCGAGAATGAGCACGCAGTCGGCGTCCACCACGACGAAGCCGCGTTCTTGCACCAACTGAGCGACTTGGGCGAGCAGCGCGATCGAGTCGGCGCCTTTGTAGGCGGGATCGGTGTCAGGGAACAGCTTGCCGATGTCGCCCTCGCGCAGCGCGCCGAGAAGCGCGTCCATGAGCGCGTGAGCGAGCACGTCGGCATCCGAGTGGCCGGCGAGTCCCTGCGCATGCTCGATGCGCACCCCGCCGAGGATGAGCGGCCTGTCGTCGGCGAACGCGTGCACGTCATAGCCCAGACCGATTCTCATTGTGACTCCTCTCGCGCGCGCCACCCGAGTATCGCTTCCGCGATGGCGGCGTCCTCGGGAACCGTGATCTTCAGATTGTCGCGAGGACCCTCCAGAAGAGCCACGCGCCCCCCGGCGAGCTCGATCAGGGACGCGTCGTCCGTGCCCACGAACCCCTGTGAGTCCGCGAACGCCGAAGCACGAACAAGTGCGTCGCGGCGGAAGACCTGCGGGGTCTGGACCGCCCAGTACTGGGACCGGTCCGGGGTGCCCGCGACGAGACCATCCTGTGCGAGCTTGAGCGTGTCAGTCGACGGGTGGCCGATGATGACACCGTCGAGCTCAGGCGAGCTCGCGAGCAGCGCCACGGCGCTATCGACGGTCTCAGGGAGCACGAGTGGCCTCGCACCGTCGTGTACGGCGACGATATCCGCAGAGTCGCCCACCGCTGCAAGACCTGCTGCGACGGAGGCCTGTCTGGTGTCTCCTCCGGCCACGAACCGCAGGTCGTCGAGCCGACTGGCCGAGGAGAGCGACTCCCGGTACTCAGCGACCCTGTCGGGATGGCAGACGACCACGACCATGTCGACACTCGCCGCCGATGAGACCGCCGAGATCGCCCACCACGCCACCGGACGCCCGCCGATGGCAAGGAGCTGCTTGCCCTCGGCACGACCGAAGCGGTTGCCGGTGCCCCCGGCGACCACGATCGCAGCGGTTCGGGCCGTCATGAACGACTCGCAGCCTCGTCGTGTCCGTCGGCGGGTCGCGCGAACACCATGCGTCCGGCGGATGTCTGCAGGACGGAGGTGACCTCTACGGGCGCCTCGGTGCCCACGAGTCCTCGGCCGTCTTGGATGACGACCATCGTGCCGTCCTCGAGGTAGCCCACGCCCTGGCCCTGCTCCTTGCCCGCCTTGGTCACCCGCAACTGGATGACGTCACCCGGAAGGAACGACGGCCTGAGCGCCGCAGCGGCCTCGTTGAGATTGATGACCTCGATACCTCGCACGCGGGCGACCTTCGTCAAGTTGAAGTCGACGGTGAGGAGCAGCGCGCTCGCATCGACGGTGAGCCGCATGAGCTTCTCGTCGACCGCAGCCATGTCGGGGTAGTCGAGCTCCAGCACCTCCACGGCGTCCTTCTCCGGGAGCGTGGAGAGCAGATCGAGCCCACGCCGACCCCGAGCGCGCTTGGTGTCATCCGCGGAGTCCGCGAGCGTCTGCAGCTCCGCCAGCACGAAGCGAGGCACCTTGACCTTGCCCTGGATGAAGCCGATCCGACGAAGCTCGACGAATCGGGCGTCGATGACCGCGCTGGTATCGAGCACGACGAGGCGCTCGCCGGCGGGAACGAGCTCTACCGGCGCCAGACCGGGGAACATCGCGGCGAACTCGCGACGGCGTGTCAGGGCGACGGAGACCCCCATATAGGCGGCGACGATCGACAACAGGATCATGGTGGCGACAGCAAGCCCCGTGGGCGTCAGAAGCCTCAGCGGCTGTGCGGCCAGGAAGGCCACCGAGAGACCCACGAGCAGGCCGATCGTACCCAGGATGATGTCCGCGCCGGAGATCTCGGCGAGTCGCATCTCGACCCTGACCCACGCCGTCGACAGCTCTCGTCCGAGAATGCCGCCGAGCACGTAACCCATCGAGGCCCCGAGAAGAATGAACAGGAAGATGACGTAGTTGGGGGCCAGCCCGGGAAGTTGTGCCTGCCAGTCGACCGCTTGGGTGACGAAGTACCCGCCCAGGAGCCCCGCCGTGACAAAGAAGAAGCGGGTGAATGCCTGGATCATGAATCTGGCGTTGACGGCACCGTGGCCGTCGCGCCGTCACCTCCCTCCGCGCCCATCAGAGGCGCCGTAGGAGCCCTAGGATGGTTCGATGGTAGCACAGGCGCGCACCGCCACTAAGGAGCTTCAGAGACTAGACCGAGACGTGCGCGCGAAGCCTTGAGAGGCCTGACGAGATCGCCTTTGCCCGACGCTCTCCAACCCCATCGACGCTGTCCAGCTCTTCCACGGTCGCGCGCGAGATATCAGGGAGCGAGCCAAACCGCTCGACGATACGCACGATCACGCTGTTGGGGATCATGGGCACCTGGGCGAGCGCTCGATACCCTCGCGGCCGAAGATGCTGCTCGGCCTGCTCGGCGGAGGTCAGGCTGAGCTCGTGCGCGATGGACTCGGGCTCAAGCAGTCGTTCCGCAGGCAGCTCGGCGAGACGCTCCTTGATGGCCGCGACCCGGCGTGTGGTGGACTCTGCGGCGTAGTCCCTGAGCACCAGCGAGAATGCCTCGGTGACGCCGGCGGTGAGCTCATCGGACTGCATCCTGACCAGGCGACCTTCCGTGCCCAGCTGAGTGGTGAAGCGCTGCACCTCTCGCGCCACACGGCGCAGCATCTCGAAGCGTCCGATCACCTCGGCGACATCGCCGAGTGTCGTGAGGTCTTCGAACTCCAGCAGCGTGAGCCGTTCGAGCATCTCATCAAGGCGCTGCCGATAGTTCTGGAGCGTCTGGATGGCCTGGTTCGCCTTGGCGAGCAGGACCTCGATCTCCTCAAGCTGGATGCGGCGGCCCATGAGGTAGAGGCTGACGACGTTGCGCCGGCCGGAGATGGCGATCGACAGAGCATCGGTCTGGCGGCTCATGCGCTCGGCCGTGCGGTGCCGCATGCCTGTCTCGGACGTGGGGAGTGAAGCGTCCGGCACGAGGTGAACGTTCGCCTTCACGATCCTGTCGCACTCGTGGTCGAGGATGATGGCGCCATCCATCTTCGCGAGCTCGAAGAGCCGCTGGGGAGTGAATGGCGTGTCGAGATGAAACCCGCCGTTGCAGAGCGGTTCGAGCGTGTGAACGTCGCCAAGGACGATCAGTGCGCCACTGCGCGCAGAGATCAGCATGTCGAGCGCCTCACGCAATCGGGTGCCCGGCGCGACCTTGCGGAGCTCCTCGCTCATCGCCTCTTGCAGCGTACGCTGGTCGGTCACGTGCTCCTCGATTCTCGCGTCATGGTTCATCGATTCTTGCAGAGAAGATGCCCGTTCGGAATACGGTGGTGTCACCTCAACGCACTGAGCGCGTCACCCAGCGCGTCGATACGCTCAAGACCCTCCATCTTCTGGCCCGCCAGTGACGGCCCGACCGCACCGAACACCCTGTTGAGATCGAACCGCGCGGCCTCTTTGACGCGGGTCGCCGCGTGCGAGACGGGACGGACCCGGCCCGTCAACCCGATCTCGCCAAACGCCGCGACGTTGAGCGGAACCGGACGATCACTCACAGCCGATGCAAGCGCCATGGCCAGCGGAAGATCGACCGCGGGCTCGCTGACTTTGAGGCCACCGGCGACCGACACCAAGACATCTTGACCCGCGAACGACAGACCCGCCCTGCGCTCAAGCACTGCGATGACCTGAAGCAGCCGAGCGGTCTCTATGCCGGTGGCCAGTCTTCGCGGGGCAGGCAGGTAGCTGGGCGACACGAGGGCCTGTATCTCAAGCAGCAGAGGCCTGCTTCCCTCCATGGCCGCCATGACAGCGGACCCCGAGACCTCAGCACCTCGTTCCGACAGGAACGAAGCAGAAGGTGACCCCACTCCGACAAGGCCCGCATCGCCCATCTCGAAGATGCCGACCTCACTGGCCGAGCCAAAACGGTTCTTGACCGCACGCACTATTCGAAAAGCGTGATCGCGGTCGCCTTCGAAGTACAACACCGCATCGACCATGTGCTCGAGCACGCGCGGACCGGCGAGCGACCCGTCCTTGGTGACGTGCCCGACGATGAGCGTCGTCACGGCCAGGTCCTTTGCGATGCGCATGAGTCGGGCAGTGCTCGCGCGCACCTGACCCACGCTTCCCGGCGCGCCTGAGAGATCAGGGTCGAACACCGTCTGAATGGAGTCGAGGACGAGCACGTGGGGCTTGTGCTCTCGGACTGCGGCCTCGACGGCCGAGATGTCTATCTCCGCGAGCAGCGATACTCCGGGGGCGTCCGCACCAAGCCTCCGCGCGCGAAGGCCGACCTGTTGGGGAGATTCCTCTCCGCACACGTACAGGATGCTCGAGCCTGACAACGCCAGTGACTGTGCGGTCTGGAGCAGGAGCGTCGACTTACCGATACCGGGCTCACCGCCCAGAAGCACGAGCGAGCCCTCGACCAGCCCTCCACCGAGAACCCTGTCGAGTTCCGTGATCCCCGTGCTTCGCCTGGGCGCCTCTTCGGCACCCGCGTTCGCCAACGAGATGGGCGTTGGAGCACTGCGAACAGGCCGCCCTGGCTGGGCGGCCTGTTCGATCTCCTCGACATAGGTCCCAAACTCGCCGCACTCGTTGCAGCGACCGATCCAGCGGGGCGCACTGGCCCCGCAGTTCTGACACCGCCAGACCGCGCGCGCCTTCGCCGCCACTACTAGGCTCCGGAGGCTCCGCCGGCGCTCTTGCCCCCGCGGGCGCGCGTCGGGCGGGTCTTGGGAGCGGCAGGCTTGGCGGGCTCGTCCTCCGGATGCCTGATCGCCGAAACGGCCACGGCGCCTTCGCCCTTGCGGAAGGCCAGTGCGCCCGTCTCGTCGACATACACCTCGATGATGTCGCCGGCCTGCCAGTTCCCGGCCAGGATCTGCTCCGAGAGCGCATCCTCGACAGAACGCTGGATCGCACGGCGCAGCGGGCGAGCTCCGAGAGCCGGGTCGAATCCGTCCTTCGCGAGCACCTTGCGGGCGTCATCGCTGAGTACGATGCTCATTCCGTGCACCATCAGCTGCTCGCGAGTCCGCGAGATCATGAGATCGACGATCTGCTCGATCTCGTCTCCCGACAAGTCGTGGAACACGATGACCTCATCGACACGGTTGAGGAACTCGGGCCTGAAGACGGTCTTGAGCTCGCCCGTGACGCGCGACTTCACTTCCTCGTACGCGAGGCCACCCGCAGCAGCCGACGGCGTGAAGCCGAGCGATGTCCCCTTGACGATATCCCGCGCTCCGATGTTGCTGGTCATGATCACGATGGCATTCTTGAAGTCGACCTTCCGACCCTGCGCGTCGGTGAGGCGCCCTTCCTCGAGAATCTGCAGAAGAACGTTGAACACATCGGGATGCGCCTTCTCGACCTCGTCGAACAAGATCACGCTGTACGGCTTCCTGCGCACGAGCTCGGTCAGCTGACCGCCCTCATCGAAGCCGACGTAGCCCGGGGGCGAACCGATCAAGCGCGAGACGGTGTGCTTCTCCATGTACTCGCTCATATCGAGCGATATGAGCGAGTCCTCGCTGCCGAACAAGAACTCGGCAAGCGCCTTGGCCAGTTCAGTCTTGCCTACACCCGAGGGGCCCAGGAAGATGAATGAGCCGGCGGGGCGACGCGGGTCCTTGAGCCCCGCGCGCGAGCGGCGAATGGCCTTGCTCACAGCCGTGACGGCCTCGTCCTGGCCCACGATGCGCTCATGCAGCACGTTCTCCATGCGCAAGAGCTTCGCGGTCTCCTCCTCAGTCAGGTCCGTGACGGGCACGCCTGTCCACATCGACACGACCTCGGCGATCTCTTTCTCGGTGACCTCCACGACGCGTCGCACGTCAGGCTTGAGCCACTCTTCTTCCATCGCCCGCTTCTCGGCGAGAATCTGCTTCTCTGTATCGCGCAGCGAGGCGGCCTTCTCGAACTCCTGCGCCTCGATCGCGGCCTCCTTCTCGGCGCGCACGGAGCGGAGCCTGTCGTCGACCTCGCGCACGCCGGGGGGCGCGGTCATCATGCGGATGCGCATCTTGGCGCCCGCCTCGTCGATGAGGTCGATGGCCTTGTCGGGGAGGAAGCGATCCGAGATATAGCGGTCCGCGAGCGTCGCCGCGGCGTCGATCGCCGCATCGGTGATGCTGACCCTGTGGTGAGCTTCGTAGCGGTCGCGAAGCCCCTTGAGAATCTGAACCGTCTCCGCGACCGAAGGCTCGCCCACCTGGATGGGCTGGAAGCGCCGCTCGAGCGCGGGATCCTTCTCGACATACTTGCGGTACTCGTCGAGCGTGGTCGCCCCAATGGTCTGGAGCTCGCCGCGAGCCAGCGCCGGCTTGATGATGCTCGCCGCATCGATGGCGCCTTCGGCGGCACCGGCGCCCACGAGCGTGTGCATCTCATCGACGAACAGGATGATGTCGCCACGCTCGCGAATCTCCTTCATGACCTTCTTCAGGCGATCCTCGAACTCGCCGCGGTACTTCGAGCCGGCGACCAATGCAGCGAGGTCAAGCGTGTAGAGCTGCTTGTCCTTGATGGTCTCAGGGACCTCGTCGGAAGAGATGCGCTGCGCGAGACCCTCGGCCACAGCCGTCTTGCCCACGCCGGGCTCACCGATCAGCACGGGGTTGTTCTTGGTGCGGCGCGACAGGATCTGCATCACGCGCTCGATCTCGTTCGAGCGTCCGATAACGGGGTCGAGCTTGCCCTCGCGCGCCTGACGGGTGAGATTGCGACCGAACTCGTCGAGCATCGACTGGCCACCGCCGCCACGCCGCTCCTCGGTTACCTCGGCCTGCTTGCCGTAGTGACCTGAGAGCAGCTGGATGACCGCCGACCGGACCTTCTCCAGGTCAGCGCCGAGGTTGATCAGCACCTGAGCGGCGACGCCTTCGCCCTCACGGATGAGACCGAGCAGGATGTGCTCGGTGCCGATGTAGTTGTGGCCGAGCTGGAGGGCCTCTCGCAGCGACAGCTCGAGCACCTTCTTCGCGCGAGGAGTGAACGGGATGTGTCCCGTGGGCACGAAGGTGCCGCGGCCGATGAGATCCTCGACCTGCGCATGCACGTCCTCAAGCGAGATGTTGAGCGATTCGAGCGCCTTGGCAGCGATGCCGTCCTGCTCGCGAATCAGGCCCAGCAGCAGGTGCTCGGTGCCGATGTAGTTCTGGTTGAGCATGCGGGCCTCTTCTTGCGCGTAGACCACGACACGCCGTGCCTTCTCGGTGAAGCGTTCAAACATGTGGATGCACCCCTTGCGGGTCGACGGCCTCGAGGACCGGTTGGTGCCTACGTCGAGTATACCCGTCGCTCTGACAGCAGTCGGCGAGTGACGTGGTATGAGCAAGGCGAGTGCCACAGATATGAGTGTGGCACGCTCAGATTTTGTATGGAGGGCGGAGGAGCTAGGCCTCCGGGCGCATGTGCGGGAAGAGCAGCACGTCGCGGATGCTCGCAGAGTCCGTGAGCAGCATCACGAGACGGTCGATGCCGATGCCGAGCCCGCCGGCGGGCGGCATGCCGTACTCCTGCGCCCGCAGGTAGTCCTCGTCGACCCACATGGCCTCGTCGTCGCCGGCATCCTTGGCGGCTGCCTGTGCTTCGAAGCGCCCACGCTGGTCGACAGGGTCCACGAGCTCCGAGAACGCGTTGGCGAACTCGCGGCCCGTGACGATCAGCTCGAAGCGATCGGTCAGCTCACGATCCTCGTCGCTGCGACGGGCCAGAGGCGATGTCTCGGCGGGATACATCGTCACGAAGGTGGGCTCGATGAGCGTGTGCTCGACGAGCTTCTCGAACAACTCGGTGAGCAACTTGCCGGGACCCCAGCTCGCCTCGACAGCCACCTCGTGGCGCTCACACAGCGCACGAAGCTCGTCGATGGGGGTGTGGACGCTGATATCGACGCCCGCCTTCTCGCTCGTGAGCTCCGCCATGGTCGCACGACGCCACGGGCGCTCAAGCGAGACCGCGGTGCCCTGATACTCGAACTCCAACGTACCGAGCACGTCGTTGGCGGCCGTGGTGATGATGCCCTCGGTCAGGTCCATCATCGTGGCCATGTTGCCGTACGCCTGGTACGCCTCGAGCATGGTGAACTCGGGGTTGTGTCGCGGCGACATGCCCTCGTTGCGGAACGAGCGGTTGATCTCGTACACGCGCTCGAACCCGCCCACCAACAGGCGCTTGAGATAGAGCTCCGGCGCGATGCGCAGATAGAGCGGCATGTCGAGTGCGTTGTGATGTGTCACGAACGGTCGAGCTGTGGCTCCGCCGGGGATGGGCTGGAGCATCGGCGTCTCGACCTCGAGATAGCCCTGCGCCTCCATGTAGCGACGGATGGCCGCGATGATGCGGAACCGCGCCTCGAAGACCTTGCGGACCTCAGGGTTCGCGATCAGATCGACGTAGCGACGGCGATACCGCGTCTCGGTGTCAGTGAGGCCATGGAACTTCTCGGGAAGCGGGGTGAGCGACTTCGAAAGCAGCGTCAACTCGCTGGGCTGGACCGAGAGCTCTCCTCGGCGTGAGCGCAGCACGATGCCCGTAGCGCCCACCCAGTCGCCCAGGTCCAGGTCTTTCGCGAACTCGAATCCATCCTCACCGAGGACGTTGATGCGGCAGAACAGCTGCAGATCGCCCGTTGCGTCGCGGATCACGAGAAACGCCATCTTGCCCTGATCGCGCTTGGCGACCAGCCTGCCGGCGACCCGGACCACGTCGGCGGTCTCCGCGCCATCCTCAAGCTCCGCATACCGCTCGTTGAGGTCGGCGGCGCGGGAGTCGACATCGAAACCGTTCACGAACGGCTCGATGCCGCGTGCCCGCAGGGCATCCAACTTGGCGCGACGAACGACGAACGGGTCGTCCTCGACAGGGATCGGGTTCGGCTGCTCGTCAGACATCGTCTAGCGCTTGATCGAACGGACGACGTACTCGATGACGCTGCCGCGAGGCGTGGTCACCTGAACGGTGTCGCCCTTCTTGTGGCCCATGATGGCCTGGCCGACCGGCGACTCGTTGCTGATGCGGTCATGCGTCGGGTCCGCCTCGGCGGAGCCGACGACCTGGTAGACGTGGATGTCGCTGGTCTCGACGTCCTCGAGCTCCACCTTACAGCCCAACGTGACCTTGGTCGGGGTGCTCTTGGGGGCGTCGATGATGGTCGCGTGTGCGAGGATCTGGTTGATCTCGATGATGCGGCTCTCTACCCACGCCTGCTCGTTCTTGGCGTCGTCATACTCGGAGTTCTCCGAGAGATCGCCAAACTCCTTGGCCTCCTTGATGCGCTCGCCCACCTCGCGGCGACGAACGGTCTCGAGGTGCCGGAGCTCATCCTCGAGCTTTGCCTGACCCTCGGGCGTGAGTGCGATCTCCTTGTGCATGGCTTTACTCCTGTCGGCCGCGGGACCCCCGCCCCGTGCTCGCCGTATGCGCACGGGCTGCCCCTCTAAGAGCGAGCAGCCCGCCGAAATGTCCACGAAAGTATATCCGATGATCCTGAAGCGGCAACCTGGGCACGAACCCACGCCCCTTGGAGCGTAAGAGCCGCTACGAAGCCATCGCGTCTAGCTGGTCTTCTCCTCGGCCTTCTTCTCAGCCGGAGCGTCCTCGGTGGTCTCGTCCTCGTCGCCCGTCTCGAGCTTGCCTTCGACGCCGTCTCGGATCGAACGCATCGTCTTGCCGAGCGTCTTGCCAAGCTGCGGAAGACGCTTGGGTCCAAACAGGATCAGCACGATCACGAGCACGATCATGAGTTCCTGCCAACCGATGCTTCTGAACATTCTGCGGTCCTCCAGTTCAATCAGTGACAGCCGATGCCGGTCGGCCGAGTGAACGCCAGCGGCTAATGTACCACCAGCGTCATGCGCCTGCCACGCCTTCTGTGCGCGACAGGTAATACAGCGTATGTAGCAACTCCCGTACTGGGTCGGTGTTGTGCAGCATGACTCCGTCGGGAACGTTCACAAATGACGGCGAGTAGTTGAGCAACACACGCACCCCGGCGCGGCAGAGACGATCAGCGGCGTCTTGGGCGGATTCGGGCGGAACCGCGATGACGCCGAAGCGGATGCCCTGCTCTTCGACCACGCGCTGCAGCTCGCACACATCGCGAACGATGAGGTCGCCGATGCGCGTCCCGACCCGTCGCGGATCGGTGTCGAACAGCCCGGCGACCACGAATCCACGCGCGCGCAGACCGTCGTAGCTGGCGATGGCCGAACCCAGGTTGCCCGCCCCGACGATGGCGATCCGGTGAGCGTGATCGGAGCCGAGGATGCGCTGGATGTGGTCGATGAGCAGCGGAATGTCGTACCCGACACCGCGCTTTCCAAAGGAGCCGAAGTAGGCGAGATCACGCCTGATCTGTGCTGCGTTTACCTCGGCGAGCTCCGAGAGGCGTGCCGAGGAGACCGTCTGGCTCCCCTCACCCCTGAGGTGCAACAGGACGTTCAGATAGTGCGGAAGCCTCTCGATGACGCCCTGAGGGATTCGCTGCTCGGGCTTGCTTGCGACCATGGACGTGCCCCGAATCGTTGCCGGACGATTCGCTTGCCTGATTCGCGGATATCGTAACAAGTGTTACAAACGGGCACAAGCGATCTTGCGTGACGATCACGCGTCTGCGCGCTCCTGCAGCAGCGCGAGTACGTCAGCGCGCGTGATGACGCCCACGAGTCGGCCCTCACCCACGACCAGCAACGCTCCCGGTCGGTCGCCTGCCAGCCTCGCTATCAGCGTGTCGACGAGATCGAGCCGATCCACGACGAGCTCGTCGAGGCTACGGTCGGTGACATCGACGACTCTCACGAAGGGCCAGTCGGCCTTGTCGACCCGCTTGATGTCTTGAAGCGTGACCAGTCCGATGATCGCCCCCTCGTACATGACCGGATAGCGTGTGTGCTGCCCCGACAGGAAGTGGTCGTGCACCGCCTGGTCCAGAGTGGCATCGCCATCGATGTAGGTGGGGGTCGCGGTCATGATCTGCTCGGCGGTCACGCCCTCGATTCGCGAGTGCAGCACCTGCTGCCGATATGCCTGCCCGGCCAACGAGGCGATGAACCAGCCGATGAGCCCGAACCAGATCAGATCCGTCCGCCCGTTGAGCACGCCGAGAACGCCTGAGGCCACCATCGCCCATCCGATGACCTGACCCGACCTCGATGCCCACCGCGTCGCCTTCAGGATGTCGCCGGTTATGGCCCACAGGATGGAACGCAGAACGCGGCCACCGTCGAGCGGGAACCCGGGCAAGAGATTGAAGACGCCAACGGCCAGGTTGATCGCAGCGAGGTACTCGAGCGGTGCCCACACCCACCACGGCGCCGAGTTGGCCACTGCGAGCGCGAACCCGCCGAAGCACACAGCCGAGATGAGCAGGCTCATCGCCGGCCCGGCCGCGGCCATCAGGAACTCCCTGCCCGGAGAGCGCGGCTCCTCGTCCATCTGAGCGACACCGCCAAAGATGAACAGGGTGATCCTGTCGACGTGGCCACCCTCGGCCTTCACGACGAGCGAGTGGCAGAGCTCGTGTGCAAGCACCGAGAGGAAGAAGAGCAGCGACGTGACGACCCCGACAACGACAAGCAGTGCCGGAGATGCGCCGCGCGCCTGTCCTATCGCGGGGAAGTAGCTGGTTGTCAGCGAGAACGAGACGAGCGCGAAGATCACCAGCCAGCTGGCGTTGACCTCGACGGGTATCCCGAACAGCCTGCCCACTCGAAACGACGGGAAGTCAAACACAGCTGCCTCCAGATGCAACGACGGGCGCCCATCAGGGCGCCCGTCGCTCGCGACTCGGACTAGAACGCCGCGCCTTCAAGGGCGGTCGCACACACGCACGACCGCTCCTCGGGCAGACGCGGAATCATCGTGTACAGCAGGTCCTTGACCTTCTGGTTGTTCGCGTTGAAGACGCGCACGACCTCGTCGTTGGTGACCGGCTCGGCACCCTCGGCCCCCGCGTCGTGGTCCGTGATAAGGGAGATGTTGCAGTAGCAGATCTCCAGCTCACGGGCGAGGTAGCACTCGGGGTACTGGGTCATATTGATGACCTCCCAGCCCTGCGATGCGAACCACACGCTCTCCGCGCGGGTCGAGAAGCGCGGGCCCTGGATCACGACCACGGTCCCGGTGGGGTGTGCGGTGATACCGAGGTCGTTGCAGGTCTCGAATGCGACCGAGCGCATGGTCGGGCAGTAGGGGTCAGCCGACGACACGTGAGTGGTGACGGGTCCATCGTAGAAGGTGTCCTTGCGACCCCAGGTGCGATCGACGAACTGGTCACAGATCACGAAATGGCCGGGCTCGACCTCCTTCTGAAGCGAGCCGCATGCGTTGGGACCGATGATGCGGGAGACACCGATCTCCTTCATCGCCCAGACGTTCGCCCGATAGTTGATCATGTGCGGAGGCAGCGTGTGCTCCTTGCCGTGTCGCGGAAGGAACGCAACCGACCTGCCGCCGATCTCGCCGACCATCACCGGAGACGAAGGTGCGCCGAACGGCGTGCTGACGCGATACTCCTTGGGGTTGTCCAGCAGCTCGTAGAATCCACTGCCGCCGAACACGCCTATCTCGACCTGCGGAAGCTGGGGCATCCGTAATCCTCCTTGAAAAGTGACGTGGTACCACGGTAATCGACGTGTTGCGATTGTAGAGGATACCCCTCGACGCACGTGACCGTGCCCTAGGCCGACCTCAAGAAATGATCGGCGTCTTCGTCGGGCCTTACGGGCCGGTCGTCTTCTGCCGGTCGCGGTGCGTGTAGGGGTCGCCGGAAGAGGTTCGACGAGTCGGTCCAGGACTCTTCGGCGTGCGACGCACCAGCAAGGATCTCGGCGAATCCCGAAGCCTTCGCGTCGAGATTGTCCGCGTGGTGGAGCAGGAGCGCCTCGATCGTCGAAGGCCGCTTGGGTGAACCCCATTCGAGCTCGCCGTGGTGTGAGAGGATCGCGTGCTCAAGTCGCGAAAGCAACGCCGTCCCCATACCGACCCGCTCGCCGGCACGGGCCACGCGCTGCACGCCGAGGACGACGTGACCGATCAGTCGGCCCTCGTCGGTGTAGGTGATTGTCGTGTCGAAAGCCAGCTCATCGATCTTGCCGATGTCGTGAAGCAGCGCGGCCGTGATGAGAAGGTCGGTATCGACTCCCGCGTACCGCTCGGCAGACGACGCGCACAAGGTCGCCACCGAGACGGTGTGCTCGATCAGGCCGCCGAGGTAGGCGTGATGGTAGCTCTGCGCGCCGGGGCATACGCTGAAACGGTCGAGCACCTCTTTGTCGCCGAACACCGAACGCAGCAGCGAACGAAGCTCCCTGTGCTTCACGCTCCTGACGACCGCCGTGAACTCCGCCACGAGTTCGTCGCGCGACCTGGCGCCCTGAGCGATGAAGTCCTCGCCGCTCCAAGTCTCTGCCGGAGTCAGGCCATCGATGGTGATGCGGCGCAGCCCGCGAAAGGTGGTGACCGTACCGCGAACACGGACGACCGTGCCGGCGGGGGCATCCAAGGCGACGCGGGAAGGGCGAAACGCCACTCCGGGGATCACGCCCGTCCGATCGGCCAGCTCCACAGCCAGATAGCGTTCACCGTTGCGCGCCGAACGGAGCTCCTTGGCCTTGAGCACGAATGAGGAGTCGACGTGAGTCCCCTCGGCGAGTTCGTTGACGTAGCGAGCCACCATTACCTGCCTCCGTTCCGCGCGAATCTGCAGTCCGAAGGTAGCAACCGGCTCTGACATTCGACCTAGACCGCTCGAACCCTCGCCGTTGCGCCTGGATCCACACCGAATCGGTCCTGAGCGTCTCCCCTGTTGACCGACAACGTCAGCCAGCCCGACGAGTCCACGAGCGCCACGACCTCTCCCTCGTCCACATCGGAGTAGGTACGTGCAAACGGTGCCGCGATCGTGTTGTGACCGATCATGAACTCGAGACGTTGCGACTTCAGGCCGAGGCGCGACATTTCCTCGGACGGGACGTTGAACCTCAGCGACCCGAATCTGTCGGCCTCCAAGACCTCGCCCACGACCCAATCGCCATCGGCGTGACATCTCCCGAACGGCGCTTCGACGAGGCTCTCAACGTCGACCAGGTCACCCAGAGACTCCGGCTCGACACCGCACGCCAAGGCCGCAGCAGCTGGCGCCAGCACATCGCGCGCATGGAAGGTTGGCAGTGGGCTGCGAAAGTCGATCTTCGACGAGTCCAAAGCAAACGCCTCGACCACGCCGCCGGCGCGCCACGCCGCCGGAAGCAGCACGCCGTTGTCGGGCCCCACGAGCCGAGCGCCCGAAGCGGTCACCAGGCACAGGTCACGACGTCCGGGGCCCACGCCGGGATCGACCACTATCAGATGAATCGCATCCGGCAGCTGGTAGACACCCGACGCGGCGGTCGCCGCCCCTTTCCGGATATCGAACGGCGGGATGTGGTGACCGAGGTCGACCACACGTGCCTGCGGGCATGCCCTGTGAACGACCGCATGACACACCCCCACCCACGTGTCGTCGAGTCCGAAGTCTGAGACGAAACAGATGATCGTCTGCATGCTCTCCCCGTCCGTCCGCAGCCATGGCCGATGCACTAGTATGGTAGTACCCGACCTTGAGGTGATGCTGTGTACGCGATTCGACGTTCAACCGCCGCGTTCCTGTGTATCGTTGTCCTTGCAACCGGCATCGCCGGCTGTGATGACAGCTCGATCACGTATAGCGACAACGGTGACGCATACACCGCAACCACGGTCGCCACCGTGTTCGATTCCACCGAGCCTTCGCCGTTCGCCGGCAAACCGGTGGCCGAAGCACGACAGTTCAGGCACCAAGCGCTGTCCGACCTGCGCAGTCAAGGCGGAGATGCTGCGGCGGCCGCCGACTTGATCACCAAGACCTTCCCCGACAGCACCCCGGGAGTGCCGGTCGCCATCCAGAATGTGACCTTCGAGGGGACGCCGGCACTGGTGGTCGTCGAGCTGATCGGCCCCAAGGGCGGTCAGCTCGTGGATGAACGCCTGTGGGTCATCGACCCCCAAGGCGACGTCCTGTACTCAGGCACGCGTTAGGCGCACAGACGCGCGCGGTACTCCTCGAGGACCTCGCCGGGGACCTTGCCGCGCCAGCCGGTCTGCAACTCGCGCCATACCTCGGCGCCGTCTCGCCCGGAAGCCTTCAAGTCGGCAACCACCGACTCAAGTACCATGCGCGCTGTTGCAGGCGAACCTGCCTCGCGCACGAGGCCCCTGCGGACGACCGCCCAGAAGTAGGCCCTGGCCCGTCGTGATATGCAGTCGCTCTCGAGATCCGCGGTCGCGAGTGCAGAACGAGTCGCGGTCGCGGCACGCGCGACGACAGGCTCTGCCACCTCCCGCAGCCTCGCCTCATAGATGAGCTCATCGATGCGACGGTCGAGTGCCGAGATGACCCGTGTGGTAGCCATGCGATTCCTCCTACGAACGTGTGTTCGCAGTGAAGATATCGGCCGGCTCTGACATCGAAGTCGAGGGCCTGCGGCCCGGGCGCTACTCCACAGGGAAGATGACCGACATCGCGTCACGGTTCACGGCGAGATAGGGCGGCCGGAAGAGCTCTTTGCCGGTCGTCGCATCAAACACCACGCTGTCGGTCACGGCGATGAAGTCCTTCGCCTTTGAGTTCAGGGCGTCCGTGAGCCGGCTTCCCGCAAGGACGTGGATGTCACCCTCGACGCGCCAATTGCCGACCACGACCACACAGCGGACCTTGTCCTTGGATGTGTACACGGTGCTCCCCCTGCTTCGAATCGGGCTTACCCAGAATCTACCGCATCTCGGGCCATCTGGGCACGCGCTCAGGAGACTGACTTCACCATCGCGTCGATCCAAGCACGCAGAAGCGCCGCGAGCTCGATCTCGGCGAACGCGATCACCATCGATATGGCGATCGGCACGAGGATCTGCCGTACGGAGGAGGCCTTCCGGTCGAACGCGGGCAGCATCGCGACGACGACGAGGTTGATCGTGGTCAGCGTCGCGATGATCGCGCCGGCCGCCGCGAGCGGGTAGCCCAACCCCAACAGTGGCGCCCCCCACCGCAGCGCAGCGAACGCGGCGAACATGCTCGCCGCCCATGTCGTGAATCGCCAGACGGGGTCCAAGACCCGACCCGGCGTTGGATGGGTCCACAGCTCATCTTGAAGCATCGGGTAGATGACCACAGCCGCCGAGAAGCCCACACCGAGCCCTGTAAGGAGCCGAAGGTCGTTGGTGGTGGTACGCAGGCCTGAATACGAAGACACGCCGTCCCAGCCCATGAGAACGAGCAGCAGGCCCATCAGGACCCAGACATGCATCCGAGGAAACCCCCGAGGGCGCTCACCCCGGTGCACGATGGCGACGACGGCAAGCGAGATCATGAATCCGAAGTAGATGCCGGTATCACGCGCGCACACGGGGACCTGGACACCGCCGCCAAAGAAGGAGCGCTCCGGCAGCTGATGACACAGGCCGAACCCGATCCAATGCAGAAAGCCTTGGAGCACGGACACCTCTTTTGGAAACGGGAACGGCGGGCCGCAGATGCGGCCCGCCGCCTGTATTCGATGGTCGGGATGGCGGGATTCGAACCCACGACCTCTCGGTCCCGAACCGAGCGCTCTACCAAGCTGAGCCACATCCCGGACGAGGCGCTATGCTAGCACGCCCCCGCCGCGCCGCCAACCCCAAAGACCTGCAGATATGCAGATTGCCTCTGGTGGGGGCTGCTCGCACAGAAGAGGGGCCCGCCCCCTCTCGGGACGGGCCCCTCTTGATCGAGCAGTGACACGATCGCCTAGTTCAGCAGACCACGCTTCGCCAGGTTGACGTGGCAGTTCGAGCAGAACGTCTCGGCGTGGCAGTCGAAGCAGCCGGTCGCGCCGTTCTTCTTGACCACGTTGGGGTGGTAGCGGAGCCACGGGCGGTTCGCCGGGGCACCCTCGTGGTGGCAAGAGTTGCAGAACGTGGGCTGGTGGCAGTTCGCGCAGACAGCCTTGCTCGTCTTCTTGGACTTCAGCAGCTTCTGGTGCTCGCCGCCGTTGCCCTTGCCCTTGGCGCCGAAGCCCTCGGGGTGCGGCATCGGGAGCTTGTGGCAACCCTGGCAGAAGGTGGACGTCGGCAGCTTGGCCGCGTCGCCCTTGTGGCAGTAGGTGCACACCTCGCCGTCCTTGGTGTAGAGCTGGACGTGCACGGCATCCTTGGCGCTGTAGTCGCGCACGAACTTGGCTGCACGGTGCGAGGCAGGCTTGACCTTGCGGGCCGTGTGGCACTTCACGCAGAACGACTTGTCCGTACCGGACTCGCCGCCGTGACACTTGAGGCAGTCGGTCGCACCGTTCTTGTTGACCGACGCGCCGTGCACCGCGGTCCACGGACGGGTGTAGGACGCACCGATGTGGTGGCAGTTGCTGCACAGCTCTTTCCAGTTGTGACAGTTCGTGCACACCGCGGGCGTCTTACGACCGTTGATGTGGTTCTTCTTGAACTCTGCCGGGTGCGGCATCTCAGCCTTGTGGCAGGCCTTGCAGAAGGCCGCCTGGGTGCCGCCGGCACCGTGGCATACCTCACAAGACTCGATCGACTTCTGCGCCTCGAGCGCGTGCTTGGCCGAGGGAGCCGCAGGAGTCTGACCGTAGACGGTCACGGTCTTCTTGGCGGTCTTGACCCAACCCGCGGCACGGTGCGACGACGGGACGACCTTGCGGCCGGTGTGGCAATCCACGCAGAACTTGGGGCTGTGGCACTTGGCGGTGCAGGACTTCACACCGGACTTCTGGACAGCCTTGGGGTGCTGAGTGGTCCACGCGACGGCCTTGTTGTACTCGTAGCCGACGGCCTTGCCGTGGTGGCACTCGTTGCAGAACTGGGTCTTCTTGGGCTGGTGGCACATCTGGCACTTGTCAGCCTTGGTCTTGGACATCACCGGGTGGCCGTTGGGGTCCTTGACGTCCTTGGGCTCCTTGAACTCGGCCGGGTGCGGCATCTCCATACCGTGGCAGTTCACGCAGAACTGATCGGTATGGCAGGTGGCGCAGTAGTAGACCGACTCGACGGTGGGGAGCTCCTCGCCGATGCTGGCGCCCTCCTCGGTCTCGCCCTTGCGCTGCTCGGCGATGACCTCGTTGACGTCCTTGCCCTCGGCCTTGCCCTCCTCGGCGAGCTTCTTGGCGTGCTCAGCCTTGGCCTTGGCGGACTCCGCCTGGGCCTCCTTCGCCATCTCGCCGTGACCCTTGGGGAAGAAGTCGGAGGTCTTGTGCGACGGCGGCTTGAGCTCGAAGCCCGGCGTGTGGCACGCGGAGCAGGCGCCCGGCGCCTCCGAACCCTTGTCCTGGCTGTGGCAACGGAAGCACGCGGTCATCGACATGAAGTCGTTGTGCTTCTTGTTGGGCTCGCCGGTCTTGGGGTCGGTCAGAGTGAGCTTGAAGTCCTCGCGGTGCGCGATGCGGTTGTGACACACCGGGCACGATGCGTTGATCTCAGAGTGAACCTTGTGGTCGATCTTCATGCCCTTGCTGGGCGTGATCGGCCTGTTCTCGAGGTTATGGCACTGGGTGCACTGAGTCTGCTTCATGGTGAGCGAGACTTCAGACTCGCCGTTCAGCGGGAGCTCGAAGTTGTCAGTGACGGTCATATAGAGCTCGCCGAGCGCCTCAGCCTTGTGCAGGATGAAGATCACGGGGTTCGCGCCGACGGGCATGTGGCACGCCATGCACGAGATCTCTGAGTGCGAGGAGTGCGAGTAGGCGATGATGGTGTCGTCCTGGACCTTATGGCAGCCCTCGGAACAGAACCAGCGGGTGGAAGTCACCCCCAGGGCCACGATCATGACCGCGGCCAGCACCAGGACGGCGACGCCGGTCCAGATGATGTATCGCGGTCGGCGAACCGGGTCCTTGAACCCGGCTAGGGAGATCTTCGCCATACGCACCTCTTCCTCGCTAGTTCTTACACGCGACGCGCGTGCCGGCGACCGTCGCGCGGCATTCCATGAGAACTCTATAAGAGTTCCCGCGCGTCTACAACCGAACGAGGGGGCGAACGGGTGGGTAAATCAGCCGATCTCGAGCACGATCGAGACCTCGACGGGCGCACCCAGGGGGAGCTGTGCCACGCCAACAGCCTCGCGTGCATGAGCGCCGCACTCCGCGAAGGCGGTCGCGAGCACCTCGCTGGCACCGTTGATGACCCCGGGCTGCGCGGTGAAGCCGTCGGCCGAGGCCACGTAACCGGTGAGCTTGACGGCGCGCACGACGCGATCGAGGTCGCACACGGTGGCGGCTGCCGCGAGCGCGTTGAGCGCACACTGGCGGGCACAGTCGAACGCGGTCTCCGCAGACACCTCGGCGCCAACGATGCCGGTGGTCATGAGCGCGCCGTCGCGCATGGGAAGCTGCCCCGATGTGAAGACCAGCGTGCCTGACAGCACGGCAGGCACGTAGGCGCCGGCGGGCATCGGTGCAGCCGGAAGCGTGAGGCCTGCGTCTTCAAGGCGATCGGCGACGGTCGACATCAGCGCACCGCCAGCGAGTCGGCGAGGCGGTTGAGCTCGCTGATGGCGCCCTGGATCTGACGGGACGCCTCGGCGGCCTGCGACGAGACCTGGGCCATCTCGCGCATCGAGATGACCACCTGGTCGGATGCGGTCCTCTGCTGCTGAGTGGCGATGGAGATCTGCTTCGCGGAGTCCGTGGTCTCCTCGACGCGCTGCACGATCTTGTCGAGTGAATCCGCGGTGCGACGCGCCTGCATCTTGCCCTCTTCGACCTTCTTCTGCGCGCGCTCCGTCGACATGACGAGCGACCCTGCGCTCGACTGGATCTCGCGAACGACGCGGCCGATCTCGGAGGTCGACTCCGTCACGGAGTCGGCCAACTTGCGGATCTCCTCAGCGACGACGGCGAAGCCCTTGCCGGCCTCGCCCGCACGCGCGGCCTCGATGGCCGCGTTCAGCGCGAGGATCTTGGTCTGCTCGGCGATGTCGTCGATGATGACGAGCACGCGGCCGATCTCTTGGCTGCGCTCGCCCAGCGCAAGGATGCGGTCCGAGGCGACCTGGGTGCTCTCGCGGATCTCCTCGATGCCGGCGACGGTGTCGGCCACGGCCTGCATGCCGTCCTCGGCCGATGCGAGCGTGCGCTCTGCGATGGCTGCGACGGACTGCGAGTTGTCGGCGATCTGCTTGGAGGTCTGAGCGAGCTCCTCGACCGTGGCGCTCGTCTCGGTGACTGCGGCCGCCTGCTGTGCTGCACCCGAAGCCTGCTGCTCGGTGGCGGCAAGCACCTCGGAGGTGAGTGCGCGGATGTCGTTGTTCACCGCCTTGACCTGACCAAGCATGCTGGTCACCTCGCCGATGAGCCTCAGAGTCTCGTTCTGAAGGTCATCGGCGTCGCCGCTCTGGTCGGCGGCGATGCCGAACCTGGACTGGGCCTGTGTCAGCACAGACTGGAACATGCGCTCGCCCACGCGGGCGGAGAGAAGCGCACACACGATACCCAGCGCGACACCGGCAACGATGCACAGACCCCAGAACATGAAGAACGCCGAGGGGCTCTTGGGCTCGACGAAGAACCGCGCCAGCAGCGGGAACAGAGCACCGATAGCCAACCCGGCAGAACCCATCACAAGCATGAGTCGACGCCTGGTAACTCCGATTGAACGCTTGCTCGCCACCGGTCCTCCACTCGACAGGAAACCTACTGCATCGTCGCTCATACTATCACCGCGCCGCGCTCGGGTCGCTACCCGAGCACGTGTTGGCACAGGTTGCGCTTTCATACCCCCGTGGGTATACTCCCCTGTAACGGCGGTCGAATCCGCCAGCCGACGAACCAGGAGACCGTTCGAATGCCAGCCGTCACCATCGATGTCGCCCGCTGTGACCGATCGCCGGGGTGCCCTGCAAGGCGCGTGTGCCCCAAGGGTGCCATCACACCCATTCCGGGCGGAGCGCGCCCGGGTGCCAACGGGTACGCTATCGACCAAGACAAGTGCACCGGGTGCGGTGCGTGCGTCCGGGTGTGCGCCGGCGGCGCCATCACTTTCGCCTAGGAGGCCTCATGCCTGATCCCGTCATCGTCGAGGTGTTCGACGTCCCCACCGCCACCGAATGCTTCTCCGGTGGATGAGGCCCCTCTTGGTCTCCGGAGGAGATCACGGCCATCATCCGCGCCGAGCTCGAACGCCGTTACGGTGACGACGCTCAGATCCTCTACTACAACGCCGAGTCGCCCGATGTGCAGCAGGCGCACGGCCAGATGATCGAAGAGATTCAGACCAAGGGACTGCTCTTCCCCGTCACATGCGTCGACGGACTTGCCGTCTACGATGGAGCCGTAAGCTACCCGGCGATACTTCGCGCGGTTCACAACAAGTTGCTCGAGCGCGAGCAGGCACAAGCCTGATCCTTGCGACTGCGCTAGACTCACGGCATGGATACCGTGAGCATCGCGCGATGCGACGACTACGATCGCGCCACAGTCGAAGAGTCACTGAACGCCGCCCTCTCCCCACTCGGGGGGATGGCGGCGTTCGTCAGTGAAGGCCAGCGCGTCCTGCTGAAGGTGAACCTGCTCTCGCGAGCACTTCCTGAACGCGCGGTCACCACACACCCCGAGGTCGTGCGAGCCCTCATCCGATCCGTACGGGCGGCCGGGGGCACACCGATCGTGGGTGACAGCCCCGGTGGGCCAAACACTCCCGCGCAGGTCAAGCGCGTCTGGGAGGACAGCGGCATCGGAGCCGTGTGCGCCGAGGAGGGCGTCGAGCTGGTGCTGTTCGACGACGATTGCGCACGAGGCACCTGTTCCGAGGCGAAGCTCTACAACACGTTCACTCTGGGCAGAGCGGTGATCGATGCCGACGTGCTCATCACCGTGCCCAAGTTCAAGACGCACGGATTCATGATGTTCACGGGCGCCGTGAAGAACCTGTTCGGCTGCATTCCCGGCCTCGAGAAGGCCCAGTATCACCTCAAGGTTCCCGACCGCGACGACTTCGGGTCGATGCTGATCGACCTGATGCTCGCATGCCGGCCAACACTCGCCGTGATGGACGCGGTCGTTGGCATGGAGGGCGAGGGCCCCGCAGGAGGCACGCCGCGCAAGGTGGGCGCGCTCATCGCATCCGCCGACAGCGTGTCACTTGATGTGGTGGCCTCGGCGATGGCCGGCCTCGACCCCATGGAGGTGTACTCCAACAAGGCGGCCGCCAACCGCGGCTTGGGTCCCAAGTCAGTGGACGAGGTTACCGTCGTGGGCGCGGACTGGCGTGAGCTCGCGCCCGACGGGTTCGAGCTACCTGCGCGCGACCTGTCGTCCATGATGCCCGCATGGCTGGGGCCGCGCCTGCGCGCCTGGACCACCGCACGCCCGATCCTCGAGAGACCCGCCGGGTGCACCCGGTGCAAGAAGTGCGAGCAGTCGTGCCCTGTGGGCGCCATCGTCGTGGGCGAAGACGGGCCGGCGTTCGACTACTCGACATGCATACGCTGCTACTGCTGCCAGGAGCTGTGCCCGCCGCAGGTCATCGGGCTCAAGGTTCCCGCGATCGCGAAGTTCGCAACCAGAGGGCGCGGGCGCTAGGAGATCCGGCGAGGCCTCATCGCCGGATGTAGCGATCAGCGAACAGGCCGACGAGTCCGTCGGCAAGGAAGCGGTCCCACCCCTGAGCGCGCTCAGGGGAAAGCGAGGCGTCGTACACGCGCCTCCGCTCAGGGGAGCCCAGGATCCGATACGCTTCGTTGATCCTTTGCATCCTACGGGTCGAGGCCGGTGAATCACCCACGACGTCCGGATGATACTTGAGGCAAAGGGCCTTATAGGCTCGCTCGATGACCTCGGGTTCCGCATCGCGGGTGACCTGAAGCACTCGGTAGTGATCCATTCCCTCTCCCTGGGCTAGTGCAGCGTGCAGGTGTTCCGCGGCACCATCTCGGGCGCGAGGTAGATCTCGACCGTGTTGGGGCAGCGCTTGTTGGCCAGCTTCATACTGTCCTGGCATATCCGCACGAGGACCTGATTCCCGGTCGAACCGTCTGACCCCTGGGGACTTGGCGGCGTGACGGCGCGTGAACGTGCGGTCGTCGCCCCTCGCATGAACTGCGCCCATATCTTGGCCGGGAAACTACCTCCCGTCACTTTGATGCCGTGAACGTTCGTCATGTCGACCTGTGCCTCAGGGTATCCGACCCAGACGGCGGAGGAGACGTCCCCGGACCACCCGACGAACCACGCGTCACGATACGACTGCGTGGTTCCGGTCTTGCCCGCGGTCCAGCTGCCGATCCGCGCGGCGGTTCCCGTGCCCTGCTCGACCACGTCGTGGAGCATGAGCGACGCTTGAACCGCGACACCCTTGTCCAAGACGCGCTTCGCGCCGCGCGCCGGCTCGTAGAGCGTCTTGCCTCGCGTGTCCGTGACACGCGCGATACCGCTGGGCTCGACTCGCATGCCGCCGCTCGCCAACGTGCCGTAGGCAGACGCCATCTCCAGCGGTGAGACTCCCCTGCTCAGACCACCAAGAGCGATCGCCGGATTGGGCTCAAGCGGGCTCTTGATGCCCAGTCGCTTCGCCGTCTCGACCACCTTCGCCGGCCCGATCATCATGATGAGCCGCGCGTAGACGGCGTTGACCGACCAGTTGGTCGCGGCCTGCAACGACAGGCTCCCGTGCGTATAGGTGTTCTCGTAGTTCTGCACGTTCCAGACCCCGTCTTTGACGCGGACGGAGTACGGCGACGAGGAGAATCTCTGCTGAGGTCGGATGCCTTCTTCGAGCGCGGCGACAAGCACGAAGGGCTTGAAGGCCGATCCGGGCTGTCGACGTCCTTGGGCGGCCAGATTGAACTGGTTCTTCGCGAAGTCGCGTCCGCCGACCATCGCCAACACCGAGCCATCGTCGTGGCGAACCGCGACGATGGCAACCTCGGGATCACGGGGTCCGGACAGTTGACGCGCAGCCTTCTCGGCTGCTTTCTGGATGTCTGGCTCGAGCGTCGTGTAGACCCTGAGCCCGCCGCCGTACACCTTGTCGGCCCCCAGGCGCTCGATGAGATCCTGCTTCACGTACTCGACGAAGTACGGGGCGACTTGGGGGATGTCACGCGGAGGCGCGAGCTTGAGCGGCGTCCTCGCAGCCGAGATCTCCTGCTCCTCGGTGATGTAGCCCTGCTTGCGCATCTCCGACAGGACAAGGTTTCGCCGCCTGCGCGCTTCCTGCGGTTCAGCAACGGGACTGTAGCGCGCAGGCGAGCGGATGACCGCCGCCAACAGTGCGCTTTCCGGGAGCGACAGCGATGCGGTCTTCTTGCCGAAGTAGTGCTGGGACGCACTCTCCACACCGTAGGCCCCGCCGCCGAAGTAGACGGTGTTCAGGTAGGTGCCGAGCACCTGGTCCTTGTTCTCCTTGGACTCGAGCTCATAGGCGAGCAGTGCCTCGCGGATCTTGCGAGTGAGCGTGCGCTCGCCGTCGGTGAACAGGATCTTGACGAGCTGCTGGGTGATGGTCGAACCACCCTGTCGCACCTCACCCGATCCGGCGTTCGTGCGAAGCGCTCGGGCGATGCCCTCCAGATCCACGCCGTTGTGCTGATAGAACCTCTGGTCCTCGATCGCGACGACGGCTTCACGCAGGTGGAGTGGCATGTCCTTGAACGGAACGATCGTGCGGTCCTGCTCCCCGTGCCATTGGGCCAGCACGGTGCCGTCGGCGGCATAGACGATGGACGTCTGAGGCGTGCGCGCGGTGGTGCGCTCCACTTGGAGATCAGGCAGCGTCTGGGACAGCTGGAGCAGGTAGATGCCGGCCGCCAGCGTGACGACGAAGAACGCCGCCAGCAAGCCTGCCGTGATCTTGAGCATCAGGCCGACGCGCTTCCCGAGCGACATCGGCTCCTCCTTGATCGGGTCGAGTACACTTGCCTGAGGCGGCTCCACACGGCGGCCGCGGCGGCACGAAACGCGCCGCCCGAGCGCTGAAAGCGACGCGAACATGGTATCACGCAAACCCAGTGCCGAGACGGGCTCCCGATCCCTGCCTCAGTCGCTTTTCCGCTGGTGGCACCGCTTGGTGAACCGCACAGCGGTTGGGACGACACAGGCAGGGACCGCGCTCGCGCAGAGCGTGGCGGACGAGTTGCGCGTGGCCCGCTCGGGACGCATCGAGGCGCTCCTGCGACCCTCGGCGGTCATCGTCTGCGTCTTGATGCTGTCGCTGGGCGCTTTGCTGAGAATCGCAGTGGCCTCGCCGGGAGCTGAACGTGGCGCTGCCGCGATCGCGGCGATGTCGCAGGTCATCTGGGCGCTGGCCAGGCTCGCCATTCTCGGGCTCACCGTGCGCACCCTTCGCCGCGACCCCTCCGCTGTTCGCGGCGCGTGGGCACTTGGGACGTGCGCATGGGTGGTCGCGCTCGATCCGTTGCTTGCGGTCGTCGCATGGGCCGCCTCAGCGGCCCTCACCCTGTGGGCGCTGCTCCGGCTTGGGGAGGCCCGCGTCTCAGCACGCCGCGCGGTGCTCATCACGTGGGGCGCTCAGGCAGCGGTGGCCGTCCTGGGCTGGCTTGCGATCAACGCATGGGTGGGCTGGATCGCCGCACGAGGCTAGGACGGAGCCGGCTGATCCACAGCGCGAGCGCCCACCTCGGCAGTGACAACGCCCCCCAGCACGAGAGCCGCGCCAAGCCACTGGAGCGGCGCGAGTCGCTCATCCAGCACCACTGCGGCCAACGCGATGGTGAACAGCGGCTCGAGGGTCGAGATGACTGCCGCCTGCGCGGGGCCGAGGCCTCGGATTCCCTCAAGGTAGAGCACGATCGCCGCGAAGGTGGGCACCAGCACGATCGCGATGAGATAGACCCACGCCTCAGGATGCCACGACGCCGGAGACAGCGCCCCCTGGCCGCCCGAGGCCAGCGCGCCTACCGCCGGCAGCAATGCGGCGATACCGAACGTGTACGCCATCATCGTCAGTCGGGACCTGCCAGGGAGCCAGCGGGCCGAGAGCAGATTGAACAGGGTATAGCCCACCGCCGCCCCAAGACCCAACGCGATACCCTGCCACGACGCCACCGCGCCTGCGGTCCCCAGTCCCACCACCAGAGCGCAGCCGACGAAGGTGACGACGACGGCCACCGCCTGCTGCCAGGTGGCCTTCTGCTTGAGAAACACCCACCCGGCGATCGCAACCAGAGCCGGATAGGCATAGAGCAGCACCGCCACGACGGACGCCGCTGCGAACTTGAGCGCGTAGAAGAAGCAGACCGATGCGGCGCCGTAGCCCGTGAGCGCCAACAGTGCGTAGCGTCCGACATCCGCCGCCGGAACGAAGAGCGCCCGGCGGTCTCGCCAGGACGCAAGCACCCCGAGGAGCAGGGCCGCTATGACGAATCGCCACGCGAGCAGCGGGAGAGGCTTGGCGTTCGCCTCGTAGGCGAGCGGCGTCAGGATCGCCAGCGTCCCGAAGCACGCTGCCGAGAGAACAACCGCGACCAATGACCACCTGCGCTGCATGTGACCTCCATCGAGAAGCGTCGCCCGAGCCGAACTCGCCTCGCGCCGTAGTCGATGATGATAGACTCGCGCGATGGCAGATGACAGCACACCCACCACACATCGACACCGCACCGTAAGGCGGCTGCTTCTCTGGGCGGCGTGCGCCGCCTGGGCGGCCGCGATCTTCGCCGTGTCTTCCGTGCCCGGATCGCGCATCCCCGGCAAGTACGGCGAGGTGGCGCACTTCACCGAGTACGCGATCCTCGCCTCATTGCTCTACGGCGCACTGAGGGTCGACAACTCCCCCGCGCGCTCAGCGTGGTTGGCGCTCGCTGTGGCATCGGGCTACGCGATCACCGACGAGTTCCACCAGTCGTTCGTGCCGCTGCGCACTCCGGACCCGATCGACTGGCTCACCGACACAGCCGGCGCGGCGACCGCGGTCACAGTGCTCTACCTGGGGAGACGCCTCTTTGGATCGAAGCGGGCCTAGTAGACGCCGGTCTGAGCTGCAGAGTGCGGATCGATGCCCAGCTGACGGACCTTGATCTTGAAGTCATGGGCGTTGTTGGCCATCGCGATCGCGTCGTCCAAGGTGATGCGCCGCTCCTGGTAGAGACGCAGGAGTGACTGGTCGAACGTCTGCATGCCGTAGTACTCGCCGTCCTCCATCGCGTCTCGGATCAGATAGGTCTTGTCCGGGTCGTTGATGTACTCCCTGACCGTCGCCGTGACGACGAGCACCTCGACGGCCGGAACGAGACCGCCCTGGATGGAAGGGATCAGCCTCAGGGACACGATGCCCCTCAGCGTGGCAGAGAGCATGAGCCTGATCTGCTTCTGCTGATACGGCGGGAAGAAGTCGATGACTCGGTTGATCGTCTCGGTCGCGTCGATCGTGTGCAGTGTCGACAGCACGAGGTTGCCGATCTCGGCAGCCGTGAGCGCGGCGGCAACGGTCTCGTGATCTCGCATCTCTCCGATGAGGATGACGTCGGGGTCTTGCCGCACCACGTGGCGCAGCGCGTCAGCATAGCTCTCGGTGTCGAGACCGATCTCGCGCTGGTTGACGATGCACTTGTCGTCCTTGTGAAGGACTTCGATGGGATCCTCGATGGTCACGATGTGACCCTCGCGGGTGTGGTTGATGTGATCGATCATGCCGGCGAGCGTCGTGGTCTTGCCCGACCCTGCCGTGCCGGTCACGAGAATCAGTCCGCGCGACTCGTCGGCAAGCCGACGGATGACCGGGGGAAGACCCAGCTCCTCGAGGCTTGCGCGCTCGGTGGCCACTCGGCGCAGTGTCATTCCTAGGCTGCCGCGCTGATGGAAGACGTTGACGCGGAACCGCCCCACACCGGGCAGCGAGTACGCGAAGTCCGTCTCGCAGTGATTCTCGAACGACGACTTCTGTCGCTCGTCCATCATGCCGAGGGCAAGGATCTGCGTCTGCTCGGCGGTGAGGACCGGCAGGTCATTGAGAACGAGCAGTCGGCCGTTCAACCGAACCGCCGGAGGACTCCCCGCCTTCACGTGAAGGTCAGAGCTCCCACGCTCAGTCATGATCCGAAGCAGGCCGTCGATCTCCGCCATCGCGAGTCATCTCCCGTGTGTGATGCATGGTCGTGCGCTCAGTCTAGCGCACGCGGGCGCCCCAAAGCAGCGCGCCCCCACACTCGCTATCGGAGTGCGGGGGCGCGGACTGGAGCTATTCAGCGGCTACGGGCGGCAGGCACCCGCATAGTCGTTGCGGTTGAGCGGCGATATCTTGACCACGTCGCCCGTGTGCGGTGCGTGGATGTACATCCCGCCACCCACGTAGATGCCCACGTGGTGGATGGGCGACCCGAAGAACACGAGGTCGCCGGGCTGAAGGTCCGAGCGGCTCACGCGCTCACCGCAGTTGATCTGTGCCCGCGAGCTGTGCGGCAGACTCACGCCCACCTGGCGGTACACGAACATGGTCAGGCCGGAGCAGTCAAACGAGTTGGGGCCGTCCGCACCCCACACGTACGGCGCGCCAAGGTACTGCTTGGCGATGGCCACGACCTCACTGCGTGCAGCATGGCGAGGCGGCGGGAAGTTGCGGTCGCCGCGAGAGCGATGCTTCACGAACGAGACCGCGCGTGCGGCCTGTGCGGCCTCCTCGGCGCGCTCGAGAGCGGCGATCTCAGACTCGAGTCCGGCGAGCTTGCGCTTGCGCTCGGCGAGCTTGTCGAGGATGGCGTTGCGGTTGGTGCGCATGATCGCGACCTGGTGCGATGCCGCCTTCTCCTTGGCCGCAAGCGTCTTGTGGGCCGCTTTGGCCTCGGCGCGCAGCGACTTGAGCTCGGCCACCGAGGCGGCGTCGCTCTCGTTCAAGTCGCGCAGCACGTCCCACGTGGCGGCGAACTCATCGAACGACTGCGCACCGAGAAGCACGTCGACGAAGCCCATCGGGCCTGAACGATACATGCTGCGGGCGCGGACGTTGAGATGCTTCTGCACCACGTCCATGCGGGCGCGCACCTTCTTGAGCTTCTTCTCCGCAGCGCGCTTCTGCACGAGCAGCTTTGCGTGCTTGTCTGCGGCTTCGTTGTAGCGCTCAGAAGCCCTCTCGACACGCGCATCGAGGGCGTCGACCTGGGACTTCACAGCCCGGGCCTGGTCCAGCTTGCTGGACGGCACCGCCACTGCGGGAGTGGCGTTTATGAGGAGCGCTGCGCTCAAGAGAAGCGCGCATACGACATTACGTCGGGTAGTCAGTTCGTTGCCTCCCTGGCTGTCCGGCGGCATATTCCACCGTCGAATTCTAACACGAGGCCCCGCCGCTAGGCGAAGACACCACACACCGCATCGAGCAGATGCACCGCAGCGCGCTGCTGCTCATGCTCATCTCCCGCATCATCGAGCGCCAGCTCCACGACCACCTCGGGACACCCCGAACGTGCAACGGTGACGGCAGCGAGCAGTCTCGCGGAGAGCGTCTCAGGGCGATCCGCGCGTACAACGGGACGACCTACGACAGCAGATGCTGTGCCGTCGCCGCATATCCACAGCACCAGCGAGGCTGCCGTGGGAACCTCCGCACCGTGGTCCACGACGACCACGTCGGCGTCCGGCGTGGTGGCCACGGCCAGGTTCGCAAGACGCTTCGCCACCTCTGCGCCCGCCTCGTCGAGGCCGCCTACGACGATCCGGGCCTTCGAGAGTCCCTCGCATGCGCGAGCGGTGGTCGCGCGCGCCGCAGAGTGGGCGTACGGGTCCTTGCCTTGCCAGACGTGCTTGAGCGCCATGATGGCGCGGATGGTGTCGTCACCGGCGATCCCGTCAGGAGTGAGGCCCGAGTTGCGCTGGAACTCCCTCACCGCCCGCTCGCTGAATCCGCCAAAGATCCCATCGGGCTCGCCACACGCAAAGCCCAATGCGTTGAGCGCCTCCTGCAACACGGCGACATCGCGCCCGTGGAAGTGCGGCATGCGCAGGTAGAGCATCCTGTCACCGAGCGTGAAGGTGGCATCGACCAGCGCCGCCCACGTCTCGTCGCCCACGAGACCGTCATCGGCAAGTCCCCGCTCCGCTTGAAACGCCGTGACGGCCTCGGCAGTGCGGCCAAAGAAGACGCCATCGATGCCGGTGGGCCCCAGGTCGTATCCGAGCGCGCGCAAGCGACGCTGTATGTCCTCCACGGCCATGCCGCGGTCGCCGAGACGCACCGGCTTCATCGATTGAGTCCTCCCAGGCACTACGCGCTCGAACCAAACCGCCCGCGGAAACGGTCGACCCCCCGCTGGAGTCGCTGCTGAGGGACGCCCGCAGCCTGAAGGAAGCGGCGCACCTCGAGCGCGAGCACCGGATCGGGTGCATACGTACACGAATCCGGGTCCGAGCCAACGCCGCAGTCTATCACGAAGGCGTGATCCAGAGCCTCAAGAACGGGCCTGAGACGGTCGGGGTCGAGCGAGGTCGCCCGCGCGATCCTCGCTTCATCGACCGCTTCGCCCTGATGGCCTACGAGGAACAACAGCGTCGAGCGCACCGCTTCGCGAGTGTCACGGTCGTCCGGGAGCGCGGCAAGCGCGCTGCGCAGTCCCACCGACCATCACCCCTCGTCTATCCGCAGGCGGTCTCCACCCGGTTCTTTCCCGCTCGCTTGGCTCTGTACATCGCCTGGTCGGCGACCTCGAGAAGGCGCTGAGGGCCATCTGCATGACTCGGGAAGCTCGCCACGCCGATGGAGACGGTGCGCCCGCACGAGGTACCACGCACGTCGATCGAGATCTCCTCGATCCCGAGCCTGATTCGCTCTGCGACCGCCGTCGCCCCGGCACAGTCGGTCTCCGGGAGCACGAGCACGAACTCCTCACCGCCGTAGCGTGCGGCGATGTCCATGTCGCGCAGGTTGCTGCTGATGACGGATGCGACGGCCTTGAGGACCGCATCGCCACGCGGATGCCCGTAGGTATCGTTGAACTCCTTGAAGTCATCGATATCGAGCATGATGAGCGACAGCGCGTGCCCGAACCTGTCGGACCGCTTCAGCTCCTCTTCGAGGCGCTGCTGGAAGTAGCCGTGGTTGTAGAGGTCGGTCAGCCGATCGGTGACGGAGAGGCGCTCAAGCTCGCTGTGGAGCAGCGCGTTCTGAAGCGAGAGCGAAGCCTGGTTGCCCAGGACCTGCAGGCGCTCAAGCTCGACCGGCGACAGCTCGCGGTGCATGGCGGACGCCATGACCATGACACCGAACACGTTCTCGCCGGCGCGCAGCGGAACAGCCGCCTGGCTCGCGACATCAGCCGTGTCAACCACCCACGCCGAGGAGCCGGTGCCTGCGTCGACATGAGGTTCGTGTACCGAGCCCTCGCGAAACGCATAGCCGAGCACCGTCTCCGAGACCGGAATCACCTCGACGAACGCGTGGTGCGGGCGGCCCTGGGACGCCCTCAGGTGAAGGGTCCAGTCATCACGATTGAACAGATACACGCAACTGATCTCAGCGCCGAGGATGCCGTTGCAGCCATCCACGATCAGCGAACACACGTCGTCGACCTGAGTGAACTGGGTCAGCGCCTTGAAGAACTCGTGAGTGAAGAAGATCTCGGCCAGCCGGCTCTCGAGCTCCTCGTTCGCGGCCTCGAGCGCCTCTTTGCTCGACTGCATGTGGCGCTCATGGCTACGGATCTTGTCGTAGGCCACCTGCAGCTCGACGAAGAGCTTCTCTTGCTCCTCGCCCCGCTTGCGGGCGACCAGCAGGTCCCATAGCAACTCAGAGCCTGTGGACCCGATGAGGCTCACGTGCCCGGGGCGCGTGGCTTCGATCTCGGCGTAGACGCGGGGGTCGTCGGAGATGTCGACGACCAGATCGAGCTGAGGGACCTGGAAGACCTCTACGAGGTGATTGGTCGCGAAGATGCCCAGATCGTTGGCGAGCCGCATGGCCGGGGAGCCTACCGTCGCCGAGCACACGGCGGCAACGCGCACGCTTTCGAGGTCGCTCACCAGCCGGAGCAACGACGCCGCACGCGTACCGCCACCCACGATCGCGATGGTGATCTCGCGCGGCCGCCGGTCGGTCTGGGCGACGAACGACTCTATGGGATCCGTCAGGGCCATGTGCGGCAGTGTTCCTTCCTAGAGGCGCCTGACACCAAACTGGTAGCTCCGCACCTGCAACGCCCCCGTGTCCAGGGACAGCTCGACCGTGCGCGCGTGCGCCTCTCCTGTATCTTCGGCCACGAGGGGCACCGACATGAGCGCGAGTTGACGCTTCACCTCGGTGATGTTGCGCTCGCCGATGCTCGCGATCGCGCTCTCACCGTGAAACATCGCGGCACCACCCGCGATCTTGGCCTGAAGCCTCATCCTGAGCGACCCGGCCTCAGACAGGCGGTTCACCAACTCCGGTACCGCCTGATCGGCGAATCGGCCGACCTCTGCCTTGGTGCCCGGAGTGGCGGTGGGCAGCATGATGTGTGCGAGACCGCCGCGCTTCGCGAACGTGTCGAAGATGGCGACCGCCACGCACGAGCCCAGTGCAGGCGTCATGATCCGATAGGGAGCGTCGCTCACGACCAGACCGCCGATGCCCACTTCGATCAGCTTGTCTTCGACGTGCCAGATGACGTGATCGTGACCCACGCGTCAGGCCATCCCAAGACGGCCGAGAAGCACCGAGAGGCTTTCGGGGTCAGGCAAGAAGAAGAGTGCGGCGTCGAGCACACGGCCCTCATCGACGAACGAGGTCCTCACGAGCAGGGCGTCGTCGCCACCTAGGCCGATCTCGGCTATCGCCGATTGCAGCAGGGCACCCGCCATGTCGAACGCCAATGCAGGACTCGAGGGCAGCACATCGAGATCGGCCATGCGGGCGATGGCTGCGAGGTAAGCGGAGATGAGGATCGAGGCGACGTGCCTGAGCAGGCCCTCTTCCTCGTGCCCCACCGACTTCGTGGTCCCCACCTCTCTGCCATGCAGAAGGTCGAAAAGGGACAGCGCGACGTCTCTGGGCGCCATGAACAACACGCCACCGCTGACGTCTCCGAGCATGCGCGCGTAGACCGCCAAGACCAGGTCTTCGGGGCCCCCGAAGACGTACGGAACCCTGGCGATCGGGAGTATCTCTATCCGCGGAACGCCAAGGGTCACCGGGCGGTCGACCAACTGTGACAGCGCGGTCGCAGCATGGCCCGCGCCGATACCGCCCACCTCACGCAGGGCGTCGAGCTGAAGCGGGGTAAGGGACTCTGGCTTCATCGTCACGCCTCCTGAACGGTGAAGATGGTGCGCGGATCGAGGATCAACATCACGCGACCGTCACCCAGGATGGTCGCGCCGGAGTATCCCTTCGCGTCCCGGAACAGGCCCGAGAGCGGCTTGACCACGATCTCGCGCCTGCCGAGGAGTGCGTCCACGTGGAGTGCGCGCGTCTCGGCACCGGACCGGACCAAGACGATGCTCGACCGGGGGTCGGGAATCGGTCCGTCGTCGGCATCGAGGAGAAGCTTATCGAGCCGGCTGAGCGGCACAAGCGAGCCGTCGCGCATGATGACCACCGGCACGCCATCGATCGTCTCGATCCTCACATCCTGGGCGAGATAGACCTCCTCGACCGCCGAAAGCGGCAAGGCGAACGCCTGGCCTTTCGCCCCGACGATGAGCGCCTGGACGATCGCGAGCGTGAGAGGCAGCCTCAGGATGAAGTCGGTTCCGGCCCCCACCCGCGAAGCGATCTGGATCGTGCCGCCAAGATGCTCGACCTTGCCCTTCACCACATCCATGCCCACGCCTCGACCGGAGATCTTCGTCGCGGTCTGTGCGGTCGAGAATCCCGGAACGCAGGTGAACAGCAGGATGTCGCCCTCGGTGTACTCGGCGCGTTCTTCGGGGCGGGCGAAGCCGCGCTCACACGCCGCGGTCCAGACCTTCTCCGGGTCGATGCCTGCGCCATCGTCGCTCACAACGATTGCCACATGGTCGCGCTCGCGCATCGCCGAGAGCCGGATGCTGCCGATAGGAGGCTTGCCGGCCTGCATACGATGGCTCGCGGACTCGATGCCGTGATCGATGCTGTTGCGCAGCAGATGGACCAGCGGATCGCCGATCTCGTCGAGTACGGTGCGGTCGAGCTCGATCTCAAGCCCCTCCATCTGGAAGTCGACCTGCTTCCCCAGGTCAACGGCCAAGTCACGCACCATTCTCGGGAATCGGTTGAAGATGTTGCCCACGGGCACCATGCGCGTCTGCATGATCTCGTACTGCAGATCGGTCGAGATGCGATGCATCTCATCCATGGTCTCAGAGAGCTCGACGTCGAAACGGCTCGCGGCGATCGCCTCGAGGCGCGAGCGCAAGATGACGAGCTCGCCCACCAAGTCGACCAGCGTGTCGAGATGTCCGATCGCGACGCGGACCGTCTGCGTCTGCGAGAGCCTCGGGAGCTCCCGCGAACGCCGGATGGTACCGTCAACGGCCACGGGCTCAGGTACACCGGCGCTCACCGCGGTCAACGCCACGGGTTCGACCTGCGCGCGCTCGACCTCGCTCACGTGCTCCGCAGCTGACTGCAGCGTCGCCGGATCCGCAGCGGTGGCGACGATGACCTCGAAGGTCCGATCGAAGCGCTCGTCTTCGATATCGCGCTCCGAGGGCACCGTCTCCAGAACGCGCGCCGTGTGCGCAAGGCGCTTGATGACCATGTACGCGCGAACCGCTTTGAGGACACAGGTCTCCTCAAGCTCCACCTTGACCGAGAACGCGCTCTCGCCGGGCATGAGCTGTGCTGCGGCGGCCAGCGCCGCCGCTTCATGCTCTGCATCGTCGGTCTCTGCGCAACACGAATCGAGTGCGCCGATGAGCTCTGTGGGATCGATCGCGTGCTGACCGGCAGACTCGTCGTCAATGAGGTCACGAACGAGGTCGACCGCCGAGAGCATGAGATTCACAGTCTGCGGCGTGACAGCCATCTCGCCCTTGCGGACGCGGTCCATCACGCTTTCCATCTTGTGCGTGACATCCGCCGTTCGCTCGTAGCCCATCGCGGCCGACATGCCCTTCAGGGAGTGTGCGCCTCTGAAGATGGTTTCGATCGGCACGTCATCCGAGTCGCCGGCCTCAAGCGCGAGCAGTCCGTCGACGATCTGCTGGAGGTAGTCCGCGCTCTCAGCGAGAAACACATCGCGGTACTGATCCATGTCCGTCATGAGGAATCACCGGCCCGCATCCTCACCGCGCGGCGAATCTCCGCGGCCACCAGCCCCAAAGGGACCACCCGCGAAGACGCGCCCTCGCGAATCGCTGCGCCGGGCATGCCCCAGACGACGCTCGTGGGCTCGTCCTGGACCACGACCTCTCCCCCGGCGTCGCGGATCTTGCGGGCGCCGAGCGCCCCATCGGCCCCCATGCCCGTCAGCACGACCGCCACCGCGCGATCGTGATAGGCCGAGGCCACGCTGTCGAACAAGACATCGGCCGCGGGGCGAACACCGTGCAGCGGCGGCGCGTCCACGAACGCGATGCATCCCACGCCGCTTGAGCGATCGACAACCATGTGGCGACCGTAGGGGGCCAGGTAGCCTCTCCCGGGCTCAAGCGGCATGCCGTCCTCGGCCTCGACAACGGTCAAGTCGCCCACCGTGTTCAGTCGCCTGGCAAGTGACGCCGAGAACCCCTTGGGGAGGTGTTGCAGGATCAGGTAGGTGGCACCCATGCTCGCGCTCAGGCCGGCCATGACGCGTTCGAGCGCAGGCGGGCCGCCGGTGGAAGCCGCGATAGCGACCACCGATGAGATGGGCCCTGCAGTAGCCGGCAGAGGACGGGTCACCTCGCCAGCCGACACATCGCGCAGCTGCGCAGCCGGAGCCTCGAGCTCGCCACGTATGGCGGCGGCGCGATCGGGGCTGATGCGGTTGGCGGTCTTGATCTTCTTGAGCAGTGTGTCCGTGAGCTCAGCCAGCGAGCTCGCCATGCCCGTGCTGGGCTTGGGGATGAAGTCCACCGCGCCCGATGACAGCGCTCGATAGGTGGTATCGGGATCATCGAGCGACGAGAGCATGACCACGCGCGCGCGGGTGTGACGGCAGATGTGCGGCAGCGCCTCAAGCCCTGTCAGCTCAGGCATCTCGATGTCGAGCGTCACCACGTCGGGGTCGAGTTCACGGGCACGCTCGATAGCCTCCACGCCGGTCTTGGCTGTGCCGACGATCTCGATGCGCGGATCCATCGACAGCGCTCGCGTGAGCATCTGCCTGATGAGCGCCGAGTCGTCGACAACGAGCACGCGGATCGTGGATGGCATGACGTGAGAACCCTATCCGGCGGACGCGTCGAGGCACTTCTTGACCGTCTCGAGCACCTTGGTTGGCTGGAAGGGCTTTACCAGGAAGTCCAGTGCGCCGGCCTCGAGGGCCTCGACGATCATCTTCTGCTGGCCCATGGCGCTCACCATGAGCACGCGCGCGCCCGGATCCGCCTCTCTGATCGACCGCAGCGCCGAGATGCCGTCGACCTCGGGCATCGTGATATCCATGGTGACGAGGTCGGGTTTCAGCTCCGCGTACTTCTCAACGGCGTCACGGCCGTTGACGGCCTCGTGGATCACGTAGCCTTCCTTCGCCAGGATGTCTCGAATCATCATCCTCATGAAAGCGGCGTCGTCGACCACGAGCACGGTCTTAGACATCCGTCTCCCCTTCCTCGTATGCATCGGGGTTCGAAGCGCCGAGTTCGACGCGCGGGACTGCTTCATCGAGATCGAGCAGTATGACCAAAGACCCGTCGCGCTCGACCACACCGGTGAAGGCGCGGGCGGTCTCCGGGCTCAGCACCCCTTCGGGCACCTCACAAAACGACTCCTCGGAGAACTGCGCGACCTCGTGGGCAGCGTCCACGACGACACCCACAGGGCCGGTCCGCCCCTCGGCCACCACGATGCGCGACATGGGGCGCGGCTCGAAACGCTTGCCCGAGAATCGGTACAGCAGGTCGATCACCGGAACGACGCGCCCCCGAAGGTTGATCACGCCAAGCACGGAAGCGGGTGCCCGCGGGACGGGCGTCGCATCCTCGTACCGAATGATGCTGTTGACGGCGCCCACGGGAAGCCCGTACTCCTCGGAGCCGAGGCGGAACACCACGTAGCTCGCGCCCTTGGACTCGCCCACCGTCCTATCCCTCTTCTGTCTTGAAGCGGTGGACCGCATCATCCAGGCGTTCTGCCATATCCGACAGGTCCTGTGCGGATGCGGTGATCTCCTCCATGCAGGCGGTCTGCTCCTCGGCCGCGGCGGCGGTCTCCTCGGCGGACGCGGCGTTCTCCTCGACCACCGCAGCGATCTCATGCATCGCTCGGTCGACCTCGGCGGTGCGCTCCGACTGCGCCTGCATTGACTTGTTGATCTCGCTGGCGAGCGTGGACGTTCGCGTGACGGCGTCGGTGATGAGGCGCAGCGCATCGCTTGTGCGGCCTACGACCTCGCTGCCCACCTCGACCTCGCGCGTGCCGATCTCCATGTAGCGCAGCGCCTTGGCGGTCTCGGCCTGGACCTCGCGGATGAGGTCGCCGATCTGCTCGGCGGCACGCCCGGAGCCTTCGGCGAGCTTGCGGACCTCCTCGGCGACCACCGAGAAGCCGCGGCCGGACTCGCCGGCACGGGCCGCCTCGATGGCGGCGTTGAGTGAGAGCAGGTTGGTCTGGTCCGCGATCGAGGTGATGACGTCGACGATGCCGCCGATCTTCTCGCTGCGCTGGCCGAGGACCTCGACCGACTCGGCGAGGGTCTCGATGGCCTGCTGCACCTCGGCGATCTTGACGATGGCCTGTGTGGTCGCCTCCTCGCCGTGTCGAGCGACACTCAAGGCCTCGTCGCTCGTGAACGCGGCGTCGCGGGCCTTGACGGCGACCTCGCGGGTCGTGCCTGCGATGATCTCCATCGAGCGGCTGGTCTCGTCGACCTTGCGCGACTGCAGCTCGGCACCGTGCGCGATCTGCTGCACCGAGCTCGAGATCTCGATGGTGGACGAGTTGATCTCTTGCGAAGACGCCGACAGCTGCGATGCGGCGGCCGAGACACTCTCGGCGGAACGGCGGACCTGGTTGGCGATGGTGCCCAGGGATGCGACGAGCATGTTGCACTCGTTGGCGAGCATGCCGATCTCGTCGTCGCGATGGATGTCCGCACGCTGCGTCAGGTCACCCTTGCCGGCCTCGATCATCACGCCGCCCAGATCGCGAAGCGGCCTGAGGATGCGTGACTTGAACTGCCAGCGCCACGCGAGCGTTCCGACCGGGGCCATCACGAGCATCGCGACAGCACCGAAACCGATCACCGGCGCCATCTGACCCCAGGACAGATCCAGCCACCGCTCGGCGAAGAAGGCCGTGGCGACGAGGCCGAGCAACACAGGCGGTCCGATGGTCATCCACGTGAGGACCGTGAACGTCGACGACAGACCGTGCCTCATTGCACTGTGGCGGTGCTCCTGCGTCATACGAGACTCCCCTCGCCGACCCAGCGGGTCGGGTGTCGACCCTACGGGCGGGCCGGCTTGCGATAGATGCGTTCCTTGCCGTCAACCGATTCGAGCCGGGCGGACATGTCCGGCGACAACTTCTCACTCCGGCCGAGCACGAGGTACCCGCCACGGCTGAGGGAGTCCCAGAAGTTGTCGAGCACCCGGGCCTGCTGTTCGCGATCGAAATAGATGAACACGTTGCGGCACAAGATGAGATCGATGACCCTGACCGGCGTTGGGTCGAACAGGCTCATCCGCCTGAACCTGACCATCCGCTTGACCTCGGGTCTGATCTCGAACTGTGTGTCGCTCACGCTTCGCGTGAATCGTACCTGATAGCTTGGCGAAATGCGCTTGAGGCGATCCACGTGATAGACGCCCGCCTCGGCCTTCTTGAGCGCGATGGGGTCAAGGTCGGTTGCTAACACGGAGATGAGATAGCGCGATGCCTCGGGACCCAGATGGTCGAGCATCATCATCGCGAGCGAGTACGCCTCCTCGCCGGTGGCACAGCCTGCGGACCAGAGGCGGATGGTGCGGTTGCGTCCCGCGCGCTTCGCCTCGACCAGCGAGGGAAGCACGTTGTTGCGCAGGGACTCCCACATGACACCGTCGCGGAAGAAGTCGGTGACGTTGATCGTGAGGGTGTCGAGCATCTTGGCGAATTCGTCGGGGTCCGACTCGAGCAGGTCGGCATACTGGCGGTAGGTGCGCACATCAAGCGTGCGCATGCGCGCAGCGAGGCGCCGCTCGACGTAGGCGATACGGTACTGAGAGAGGTCGATACCGCGCGTCTCGTTGATCTTCGCTATGAGCCTATCGATGCTGCCGCGGCTGGCGTGCGCGGGTTCCGCCTCGATCACCCGTCCCCCTTACCCCGACACCCGCCGGCGCCCGCGGTAGCGGGCAAAGGAGGTGCCGTGCCTATAATAGTATGTCGGACGCACCGTTTGATTACGCGAGAGGCACTTTTGTGAAGGCTCCAGGTACCGGGCAACGGATCATGCTCGTCGTGCTCGCGACGATGCTGCTCGCGCTCTCGGCCTCGATGGCATGGGCCGCCGTCTACGACTACACCGAGCGGGGCATCGTTCCCCAGGGCGTGTCGGTGGCTGGAACCGACCTCTCAGGCATGACCGAGGCCGAGGCGCGCACGGCGATCGAGTCCGCGGTGTCCGCACCGTTGATGCGTCCGGTCACCGTGACCATGGACGGCAGGAACCTGACGTTCGACCCCGCGGGTGCGGTCGCCGTCGACGTGAACGGGATGATCGACGCCGCCTACGCGCCGCGTCGCACCGCCGCCTATCTGGATCGCGTCGGCCACGCCGTGACGGGTGCGCCCCTGACTACCGAGATCGAGCCGGCCTTCACCGTCGACCAGGCCGCAGTCAAGAAGTGGGTCGCATCACAGGCTGCACAGGTCGACCGCCGCGCCGTCGACGCGACGCTCGCCGTCGACGTGAACCGAGTGAAGATCACGCCCGAATCAACGGGCCGCAGGACCGATGCGACCGAGACCGTCGCGCTCATCACGGAAGCGTTCAGCGGTGACGGCGCTCTCGCTGCCTCCGAGAAGACCCTTGAGGCACCGGTGGCAGTGGTTCCCGCCAAGGTGACCGCGAAGAGCTTTGGCAAGACCATCGTGGTGGATCTCTCCGAGCGCCGCATCCGCCTGTTCAAGGGCGCCGTCATCGAGAAGACCTACGCGTGCGCGATCGGCACCCCGGCCCACCCCACACCCAAGGGCCACTTCGAGATCGTGGCGAAGCGGTATCGGCCCACGTGGGTCAACCCCGGCAGCGAGTGGGCCAAGACGATGCCGCCGTTCATCCCGCCCGGACCCGACAACCCCCTGGGCACACGCGCGCTGAACCTGAGCGCGTCGGGTATCCGCTTCCACGGCACCAACAACATCGGGTCGATCGGCTCGGCCGCGAGCCACGGCTGCATGCGCATGGTGCGGCACGACATCGAGGACCTCTACGACCGCGTCGAGATCGGCACGCAGGTCTACATCGTGCCGTAGCCCTTCGCGTGCCCCGCGAGTCGGTCGCGCTACCTCACCGAGAAGTTCGCGCTGAACGTGCCGGTTGTCGCCGCATGTGCGGAATCGGCCACCGCGACGGCGCGGACCTTCCACGTACCGGTATAGGGCAGCGCCACGGCGCCGCTGCACCGGGTGTAGGTGGTCGAGCTGTAGGTCGCCTTGGCCTTGACCGTCTTTCGCAGCACCCACTTGCCGCTCTCCAGTCGGTAGCACTGGATGTTCACGGGATAGGTGCCCACGGTGTGTCGCGGCTTGAGCGTGACCACTGATGTGAACGCCCGGTTGCGGTAGGCCACGGAAGGCTTGGTGGGCACCGTCACCGAGACACCCGGCGTGACCGCGACGATGCCGCTCGCGACCTGCTGGAGCCCGGGGGCGACGCACACGAGCCGATACGACGTCTTGGACGCCGGCTTCACGGTGAAGGTCACGCGACCCGAGGCCGTGGTCGTAGCGCTCGCGAGGCGCGTCCACGTGGTGCCGGAGAGGTACTGCAGGTCCACCGCGCGACCCACTGCGGAGGCGCCTGACAGCACGGTCAGGGTACCGGTGACGCTGGCGCTCCCCGCGTACAGCACTGTGGTCCGAGACACGGCGACACTGAGCGCCGCCGGATCCAGCGGGTCGTTAGAGACCACGGAGCCCGATACCGCCGAGTTGCCCACGGCGTCAACCGCCGTGGCCTGAACCGTCATCGGCAGCCACGGAAGCGCCGGGCCCGACGGAACGGTCAGCACACGCCACGTGGCAAAGCCGTCGTCAGAGGTGGCTGTGAGGTCGAACGCCTCAGGCTGCCACGCGATGCCGTTGAAGTACTCGCCATTGCTGCTGATCCGCACCTTCACGCCGCTCACGCCGGAGACGGTATCGGTGGCCGTTCCCTGGATCACGGGCGTCGCCGTGGTGAGGAACTGCGCTTGCGGCGCCGTGATCGCGACCACCGGGATGGACCCGTCGACCACGATGTCATCGGAGGCGGTAGCCGCAACGGTCGTGCCGCCATCCGAGGAGAACTCGAAGGTCACGGTCTTGACGCCATCGGCCGGAGTCACGGTGACGGTCGAGGCGCTGCTGAAGGCCACCCACGACGACATGGGGCCGCCATCGGCACTGTGCCGCATGTGCGTGGCCCCCACCGCCGAGATCGCCACAGGGATCGTCGCAGAACCCGAGAAGGGCGCGCCGCCCGCAAGTGCGATCGAGGCCGAGACCGGCACCGCCGAGGAGACACCGGTCGTCGTGCTTGAGAGGCCGTATGCGTCGAACGCACGCGCGCTGACCGTGACGATCTTGCCGGCGGCGATATCGCCAGCTGCCGGCGTCCAGTCGTAGGACCACGCCGCGTAGCCGTTGGCGGTCGAGGCCGCCAGCCACGTCTCAGTCACAACCCACCCGCTGCCGTTCCAGCACAGGCCGTCGGCGCGCCTGATGAGCACGTCCACAGCCGAGATCGAGCCGCCGGCATCGGTCGCGGTGCCGGTGATGTGCGTGGTGCCCGACTTGAGCGCAAAGCCGCCCGGAGGCGTCGACACCGACACAGCGGGGACGCTCGTGTGGACCATGATCGTGTCGGACGCGGTCACCACACCACCGGGTCCGGTGAGCTCGAACTCAACGGTCTTGGTGCCGTCGCCCGCAGGCAGGGCCACCGAGACACTCGATGCGAACGGCTGAGGGGCGCCATAGGAGCCGCCGTTCACGCGCCACCGCATCGACGTGGGCGAGCCCGTCGCGACGATCGAGGCGAGCACGTCGAGGTCGGTGCTCACCGCGGCGCCACCGTCGAGCGACAACGACGCTGCGAGCGGCGTGGCCGAGGATGCAGCAGGGCTGGTACCCACCAGGCCGGCTCCATCGACGGCACGCGCGACCACCGAGACGATCTCGCCTGCGGCGATCACCGTCGCGTCAGGCGTCCACGCGCAGTTCCAGGTGGAGGTGGCGGCGTTGAAGCTAGCGGGAAGCCACGTGTCGGCCGCCACCCAGCTCGAGCCGTCCCACGAGGTACCGCTGCTGCGTCGCACGCGCACCTGGACCGACTGGATCGACCCTCCGGCGTCGGTGGCGCTCGCGTCGATCGCGACCGCGCCCGACGTCAGGGCGAAGCCGTCGGCCGGGGTCACGAGCACGACCTGCGGCACGCTCGTGTGAACGACGATGGAGTCAGAAGCCACGGCGGCGACACTGGTGCCGCCGTCGGCGGACAGCTCGAACGTGACGGTCTTGGTGCCATCGCCGGCGCCAAGATCGACCGATTGCGAGGTCGCGTAGCTGACCCACCCGCTTGGTGCCGCACCATCGACGCTCCAACGCATCTTGGTGGGGGTGGCTCCGGCGGCCGAGATCGCCGCGCTCACGACGCGCTGCGTGGTGAAGGGGGCGCCGCCCGCAAGCGACACCGACGCGCTCATGGGCACCGTCGAGGCGACGCCGCCCGTGGTGGCCGACATCCCGGCGCCGTCGAACGACTTGGCGGTGATGGTCACTATCTGACCCAGTGCAAGCGTCTCCGCATCCGGCGTCCAGGTGCGAGACCACGTGGCGTATCCGTCGCTCGACGTGGTGGGCAACCACACATCCGAGGTCGACCAGGTGCCCAAAGTGGTGAGGCACTTGCCGTCCGCTCGGCGGACGCGCACCTGCACGTTGTTGACGCCGGTACCGGTGTCCGACGCGCCTCCGCTGATGAGGATGGGCGCGGTCGAGAGCATGAAGTTCTGCGCAGGCGAGATCAGCGTGACACCCGGCGGGACGGCAGGAACCGTGGCGGTGGTCAACGAGGCCTGGCCCAGGCCCTGCCCGTCACCCGTGTCCCATGCCTGCACCGAGTAGCGGTACGAGACACCCTCGCCGATGATCGGCGTACTGAGGGTCATGCTCGCCGGATCAGCGGTCAGGCGATTGGGATCCGTGAGCTCGGTCCACGTGGTGGTGCCCCCGGGCGCGCGCCACACACGGTAGGTGATCGGGCGCTCCTCCGTGGAGGTCTGTGCCGTCGAACGCCACGGACGCGTCCAGTCCAGTCTGATCGCCGAGGTACCCACCGAAGACGCAAGATTGCGCGGGGAACCGTACTTCCAGCCGGAGAAGATGACGTCGTCGATGGTCGTACCCTCGCCCTGCTGAGGGCTGAGGTTGGTGTCGTCGATGTCGATGAACTTGAAGGCGATTCTGCCCGAGGAGCGCGACAGCGACTGCGTGCCGGTGGTCAGATCGGCCGTGCCGGTGACCCACGCACTGGCGCCGGTCTTGGGCCACGGCGTCCGGTTGAACATATTGTTTGTGCCGGACGACGACTGCCTCCACGCCACCACGAACGACTCTGCGTCGTTCGCCCCCAACGTGGGCATCGTGTAGGCGAAGTCGACCCTCGGCTGGTAGTAGTCTGCAAACTGAGGGAGGTCGAACTGCGCCCACGTGCTGGTCTTGGCCGGGTACTTCATCGCCGTGACCGCCGAAGCGAGCGTACCCGCGCACCACAGTCCGCGGGTACCGTTCTTGAACCGCTTGGTGATGCGTTCCCAGTTGGCCGGCGAGGACGACTGGATGGCCGACACCGTGTACGCGGTCGACGTCGTCTCGAACGTCTCCCTGAAGATCTCGACGGGCTGGGTGTAGGGAGACGCGAGGGCCACAGAGGGCACCACCAACAGCCACGCGACAGAGAGCTGGACCAGTCGTCGGAGAGCTTTGCGCGAGCACATCATCGCCCTGTCACCTATTTCGTTGCCGGGAACGAGCCCGCGACCTGTGTGGCGAGCTGCTTGAGGGTGCCGGGTGCGGTGCCCGGCTTCACCGCCACGATCAGCTCGAAGGCGTAGCGGCCTCTGGCGAATGCGACGACCGCGACCCCGCGCCCGTCGGTGCCAAAGAACGCTCCCTTGACCGCACCCACATCCACGGTGCTCTGATTCTTGGTGTACGCGCGCTTGTCGACGCGCGTCACGAACTGTGACGCCTTGGACGCGCTGCCCTGGTCGTGCACGTTGAAGATCACGCGCACGATCTTGCCGGCCGCGGCCGTAGATGACTTGGGCTCGAACGTCACGAGCGCGTCAGGCTTGACCTTGACCATCTGCCCGGCCGTCCATCCGCTGATCGAGGCGGGCAGCAAGGAACCCAGGTCGCTGACCGGCTTGAGGTACTTGGCGTCGGCGGCGGTGTTGGTGGTGGTGGAGGTGGCAGGCTTCGACGGTGCGGGCTCGCTGGGCTCCGGCGTCGTGGCCGAGTTAACGACCTGTTGTGCGGTCGCGTTCTGCGGATCGAGCTTGAGTGCCTGGTTCGCCGCGGCGAGCGCCGTGGCCGTCTGGTTCTCGGAGAGCGCCTGCTGCGCCGAGCGCGCGAGCTGCTCGGCCCTGATGGGCGCGGAGAGCTTGGATGGCGCGGGGGGCTCAGACTTCGAGGGGCTCGACAGTGCGGATGCGGCGAAGATCACTCCCGCCAAGGCGAGCGCCGCTACGGCACCCCACACCAAGCGGTTGCGAGTGAAACGCGTGCCTTCCTTACCCACTGCACCATCATCTCCTCATGAGGACCCCCGGAATGTCCGGTTCCGCGGGCGGGGCCTCACTGTATCTATCGAGTGTATGAATGTGTGGTCGATGGCGTATGGCACGCCACGTCACACTGTCCTCCGCCTGCCAGCTCGGTCCACGTGAACGCATCGCCGCGCAGCATCGCTCGGCGGGTGGGTGCGCCGTGACTGAGGTGACATGCAGCACATGCCACGCCAGCGGTGGCGTGATACGAGTGAAGCTTGCGCTGCTCGGGCTTACCCACGCCTGCAGCGGTGTTGTAGAAGCCGCTGCGCGTTCCACCCACACCGTCGTTGGCCCCGGTCAGATACACGCCGGGAGCATGACAGCCGTAGCACACCATCTGCGAGTCGACCGCCACCGTCCCGGAGAACCGCTTGTACAACAGCGGCCACGCGGGGGAACGGTGCGGACCGGCAGCGCCGGTCCCGGCGTTGCCGTGACATGACGTACAGCGGATGCGGTCCCCCGCCACCACGGCGGTGGTCAGGGTCGATCCGGTAGCGCTCGTGTTGGGAGAGCGGCCCTCGATGGGGTGATACGACATGCCCGACGTGACGACCTCAGAGGCGACGTTGCGGTTCGCCGAGGGATCGGCCGACGAATGGCACGCGTAGCACACCTCGTACTCGGCGGTGGCGCGAGCGCGGACCGGCGTGGTCGACGAGAGTGCCGCCCGCGAGACGCCCCACGCGCCCAGCTCCTCGCCTGCCATCAGCGTGGTGTCGGCCGAGTCGTTCTTGGCCTCGTGAACGTTGTGACAGTCCACGCACTCCACATGCCGAGTGTAGGGCGGCGTCTCCGTGGGAGTGTGGGCACCCGCGACCACGCCTGCCGGGTGGCGAGACGGCACCACAGCGCCCATATCGGCCACGGCGATCGCCGCACGTGACGACACCATCTCGGCGCCGGCGCCCCACGCGGTGTGCTGCAAGCTGAGCGTCGCACCGCCGGGCGACACCGGGGTGTAGATGGCGATCGACGGCGGCGTCGCACTCGCGTCCCGGGTGAACGCACCCGAGAGCGCGACCACGATGTCCTTGTCGCCGTCGCCATCGGTGTCACCAAAGCCCAACGCGCGCGCGTTGGAGCGGTCAGCAGCCGGGTAGAGCTGGGTGGTGCTGGTGGACAGCGGCTGCGGAACGACCAGCAGGCCCGTGCGGTTGCTTGCGTTGGCGTACGCGACGGCGATCTCGGCGCCGGACGTGCCGCCCGGAGTAACCCCGGGAAGGACGTCGGCCATGAGCACGGCGTTGACGCTTGCGCCGGCCGGCAGGGGCCCTCCGCCATCGTCGTAGCGCACGCCGGTCCCGCGATACAGAGAGACGATGTTGTTGACCTCGCCCGCGTTGCCGACGGCGATCTCGGCGGTGGACGTGTCCGTATCGGCGTTGCCCACAGAGACCGACACCGGGTTGGTTCGTGTCGCATACGGACCGTGCGACACGAGCGTGCCGGCCGAATCCGTGATGATGAACATCGTGTTCGCCGCCGTGGTGACGACGATGTCTGCCCCCGCGGTCCCTGTCACGTTGCCGCTGGCCACCGCGATGGGCGTGCCGGTCACGACAACCGAGTCAACCGAGACGAGCGATCCTGCGACGTAGCGCGACACCCGCACCGTTCCGGTCGAGGTCACGCTCACGAGCTCAGGCAGCCCGGAGCCGTCGACGAACACGTCGCCAACGGTGAGCTTCTCGGCCGGCGCGGCTCCGGGGAGCGTGACCAGCGTGGCCACGACGGAGCGCAGATCGCTTTGCGTGAGGATGGCCACGCGTGCCGCAGACAGATCCGAGACGATCGCCTCGGCGGCACCGTTGCCATCGATGTCGCCCACGGCCATGTCCCCCACCTTGGTGACGGGGTACAGGTCACGCGGTCCCACCGGAGTGGTGGTCGACGTGGCCTCACGGGCGAACACCTGGGCTCGACCGTAGCGATCGGACGTCACGGCACCCCACGCGGCGACGATCTCGTTGCCCGGCGTGGTTGGCGAGTACGCGAGCGACGCGAGGTTCGACACGGCCGGTCCGCCGGTGCGATGGCAGGTGTCGCACAGGATGCGGCCCGTGGCGTTGAGAAGCGTGGGGATGATCGTTCCCGACGCATCGCCCTTGCCCATCGAGGCGTGGCAGACCTGGCACTCGCCCACAGCCCGGAACGGCACGACGGTGCCGGTGACCCACTCGCCCGAGATCGTCACGGTCGCGGTCGACGAGGCGTGCGAGGAGCCGGGATAGGAAGCGGAGCCGTTCCAGACACCAAGCTTCGCCGAGTGGCAGCCGAAGCACAGGCGACGGTCGTTAGCGGCGACGGTGTACGTGCCGGGTGCCGACGGGGTCGCCAACGCCGTGCGGATTGACGGCGCGATGGGAGAGCCGTGCGGGTCGTGACAGGCGCTGCACACGATGCGCGTCCCGCTGGCCGGAGTGGCGATACGCGAGTGCGGCGACGCGGCCCAGACGCTTTGGCCGGGGAAGCTGCTCGCCGCCCTGACGCCGTGACACCCCGTGCACACCACATCGCCCGAGTACACGAGCGCACCGGAAGCGGTGCGCGCGCGCAGGAGCGCAGGGTACGGCACGCCGGTGCTGACACGCGCCGCGCCGTGTGAGTCGTGGCAGGTGCTGCAGTTCTTGGGCGATACGCCAAACGCCGACGGGCTGGGTTCGAGCGAGTGGCCGGAGGTGGCGTCGAAGGAGCTCTGGATATCGGTGCCCGAGCCGAGAGTCTCGACGCCGTGGCACGTGTAACACAGTCCCGCATCGCCACTACCCGGGCTTCCCGCCGCAAGCGCCGTGCGCGTCTGGTTCAGCGAGTCGCGCCACGTCGCATCACCGGGGGCCGAGTGAGTCCGATGGCACATGGCACACACGTCGGTGTCGTAGGTGATCGGAACGTGAGGCGCCAACCCGGCAGCAGGAGTCGCCGGCCCTGCCCATGCGGGCCCCACCCAGACAGCACTGAAGAAGGCCACGGCCACAAGGGCCGCCGCACACACCCAGGCGCTGGAGAGGCGTGAACGCATCAGGCGGGGGCAGCCTCCTTCTCCGCATCAAGCGCGGCCACCACGACGGCCGGATCAGGTACGGCCAAGCCAGCATCCACGGCGTGCTCGATCGCACGCGAGAGGGCGGTCGCTGCACTCGCAAGCGTCGTACCCTCGGGAATGGCATCGAAGAGTGCATCGCCCCACGCAGGCGCCTCGGTCGAAAGCGAGGCGGAAGCGAGCCACTCGGCGGCGATTGCACGATCGAAGGGTGAGTCAGGCTGGGAGACGGGCTCGACGTCTTTGAAGCTCCAGGACACATGGATCGCCGAGGCGAAGCCCTCTTCGATCTCAGGGCAGGTGCCGGGAACGAGCATCAACACGAGCGATGCGTCGTCCTTCAGTGCCCAGCGAAGCTCGGTCATCGTGCCCACGATCTTGGTCCGCAGCTCAGTGGGCACGTTCTCCCACATCTCGAGGCGGTCGTAGATCACGGCGCCGGAGCGGAACCGCGGACGGGCGAATCGGTAGAGAGCGTGCACCGTCTTGCTGGGGGCCTTGGTGATCTTGAGCTCCTCGGCCATCGAGTTGACGCCCTGGGCGCGAAACGCTGCGATGCCGCGAGCGACCACCGGCGAGAGATGCTCTTTGGTGAAGGCGATGATGTAGTCGGCGATCAGCCCGTCGACAGCGGTAGCCGGATCAGGCTCGGGCAGCGCCTCGGCGTCGAGCTCACCCAGCGGCACGATGAACGCGTCGTCGAGCAGATCCCCGCTCTCCGGATCCTCGGCGATGGCGAGCTCCACACCCTCTTCGGGGTCGGTCTCGAGGCGGTCCTGACGCGACGTGGACACGCGCATGAGCTGTTCGATGTTCTCGGCGCCGGAGCGGGACTCGACCACCTCGCCAAAGATGCGCTCGCAAAACGCGCGCGGGTCCTGATCGATCTCGTCGAGGATGTCGGCGACGGTGATGGTGTCGCGGATCGCCGCCCACTCCTCGAGCGACTCGTCAGGCTCGACGAACGCCTCACGCGACCACATGCCGATGGTGCCGGCGGGATCGGTGCCGGCGACACGGCCCGACACCACGTTGAGCAGCGAGCGGACTCGGCCCACACGCATCATGTCGAGCGGGATGTATGACTGCAGGATGCCAGCGACCGGAGTCTCGTCCGAGAGGCCGGAGAAGACCCTCGCCAACGCGGCAACCGGGTAGTACGCCGGGATGTCACGGTTCTTCTCGATGACGATCGGGCGGTGCGACGGATCAGCCGCGGAGGCCTCGATCGCACAGAACAGGCGCAGTGCGGCCGCATTGATGGCCAGCTTCACGCCCGGGGCGTTACCGGAGCCGTCATCCACGACCCGAAAGGGGTCGTCGACGAGGCCCAGCGAACGGATGTCGCCAGCGGCGACTTCGCGAGATTCCACGCGTATGCACTTCCTTACCTCGGGGCACTGGGACATCGGCCGGATTCCCGTGCGCGGGCACAACCCCTGACCTGCACAGTATAGGGCTGCGAGGGGCGTTTGTGCAGGTCTGTCGGGCCGCCAACGGGTTGGGCTGAACGATTTGCTATCCGTCTGCTCTCATCTGGTCCCCGTTCGCAGCTGTGATGTGCACAGAAAGCAGAAGGGCCCCGGACTTGCGTCCGAGGCCCTTCGACAGTGCAGGTGCTTTGTGAGCGGTGGTTGCTACTTGTTGTGGCAACGCTCGCACACGCCGCGGTTGTTCACACGCAGGATCGCCGAGGACACGTTCGGGTTCACGCCAGCCGGGAGGGCCGTCGTGGGCTCGACCGACCACGTGGGGATCGTCGCGCGATTGACAAGGCGGGCGTTGGCCCAGCCGGTCATGACCGCGGACGAACCGTGTGCACGGTGGCAGGTCAGGCAGCCGAGGTAGTCCTGGACGCTGTCCGCGGCATTGCCCTCGGTAGAGGTGGTGCGCTGGAGCGGAAGCAGCGAGTCGACGATGGCGTTCGTGCCAAAGCCGGCCGACACCGTGTTCGCGGAGACCACGGTCGAGTCGACGGGGTGACGATGGCGGACACGCGAGCCAACGGCCTGAGTCGCACCGGTGACCGTGAGCTGGCCGAAGCCGTCGCGGCTGATGGCGCCATTGGACTCATACGCACCGTAGTCGTACGCGCTCGTCTTGTCGTTGTACGCCGCGTGGCAGGTGGAGCACCACGTGGACATCGAACGGTTGGGGCCGGCCGCGCCGCCGCCACCGAGCAGGATCTTGTACTTGGGCTCGGTGTAGTTGGGACGGTAAGCCGCCATCTGAGCAGCACCCGGGGTGTGCTTCAGCCAGCCGCCGACCGGATAGTTCGTCTCGTACGAGACGACGATCGGGGTCGGGGTGTCGCTGGCGTTGTAGCCGCCGACCGGCACGCCCTCGACCGTGTCCTTGAGGAGACGGTAGTTGGACGAACCGTGGACGTCGTGGCAGCTCGTGCACGACAGGTTCTTGCCTGCCGGCGCCGAGGAGCCCGCGCCCCACATCGGGTCGGTGACCGCACCCTTGTCCATGTCGTGCATGGACGTCACGCCGGTGAACGCACCGCCGTTGAGGCCACCATTGAAGGTGGACTCGGTCTCGTACAGGATACCGCCGCCCAACGGAACAGTGTTGGCGCCGGAGGGGCCTGCATCGAACAGACCGGCCTCGACGTTGGTGGAAGCACCAGGGGCGTCGTTGCCGTGGCACGCGTAGCAGAACTCGGTCGCCGTCTTGGCCGACGACACGAGAAGGGCGCTACGCTGAGTGCCGTTGCTGTCCCACGTCACCTCAGAGAACGAGGTGTGTGCGCGGTGGCAACCGGCGCACGCATCGGTGTCGAGGGCGTAGCCGCCGTGCGGACCGAAGTTCGCGAAGGCGGAGCCGGCGAAGGCCAGCAGCATCACGGCCGTGAGGGCCAGGATGATGGATACTCTCTTCACTTTGTTCACCTCCCTCTCTGTTAGTGGACCGCGCAAGCGATGCACGGATCGAAGGACTGGGCGACACGCAGAGCCTCGACGCCACCACCGGCGACGAGCGAAGTGCCGGCGCCACCGTTGAAGGCCGTCGTTGCGGGCGAGTACGGAATACCGATCATCGCCTGCTCCATGGGACCGCGAACGTCATTCGCGTCCTTGGGAGCCGCGTTCCACGTGGTGGGAACGATGCACTGGTAACGAACGATCTTGCCTGCACCGTCGATGGCGGCCATGTGCATGAGCGCGCCACGCGGAGCCTCGACGGCACCGAACCCGAAGGCGCCCGTCACGGACGGAGCCTTGGATATGAAGGTGTCGCCAGTGGCCGCAGCCAGCTGATCGACCCAACCGGTGCCGCCCCAGCTGATCGGATCCAGGCCGTTGGTGCCCGGGGTGAAGCCACCGATCATCTTCTGGATGAGGACCAGGGCCTCGATCGGACGCGCACGGAGGCGGTCGATCGTGGAGAGGCCGGCCTTCATGTTGTAGATGCGACCGGCGATAGTACCGGTGATGACCGCGTTGGGGTTGGCGTACGCAGCAGCGATCTGCGCGTTCGTCTTGCCCACGAGGTACGCGGCGTCAGCCACGAGGTCAGTACCGGGCGCGACACCATCGACGATGGTGAGCGTCGCGACGCCCTCACGCACACACGCGACCGCAAGGTCGGCGGCGACGAGAGCCGGGTTCAGACCGGTGACAGCACCGACGGTCTTCGCGTACGCGGTGTAGCCCGGCACCGTGGTGCGCAGGTACACGTTGTTCTGGAAGACACCGGCGACGAACATGCGGGCCATCGGGCCGACTTCCATGGGGTTGCCGTTCCAGCGAGGCGCCTTGAGCCACGAGTACTTCGCGGCGTCGTTGCGCTTCGGGATGGTGCGGTCCTCGGAAGCAGGGTCGGTGACGCCGGCCGGGTTGGGAACGCCGGCGTTGTCGTTGGCCTGCGAGGCACCCTCATAGCGCGAGTACTTGATGTGCTCACGCAGGTTGGCGAGGACGCCGGCCTTGGTGATCGGCTGAACAGCGCCGCCGACACCGATCTTGTAGCCACGAGCGGAGCCGAGCGTACCGTCGGTCTGCGGGAAACCACCCCATGCGAGGAAGTTGCCCACGCCGCCGCCGTAGCCCTGGCCACCCGGGTTGTTGACGTTGTCCCATGCGGGATACAGCACGCCGAGGGCGAGGAAGAGCGGCACGAACTCCTGGATGATGAAGTTGCCGATCTCGACCATCATCGTGCGGTACTTGGTGCACTTGGTGGTGAGGACCTCCGACTTGTCGGTGGTCACACCGCCGGCCACGAAGCACGAAGTCATAGGCATACGACCGGCGAACAGCGCGCCAGCCTCGAAGGTGAGGCGGCGGATGCGGAGCGCCTTGACGTACTGCTTGATGACCGCGGACCACAGGTCGTTCGAGAAGCCCTCGACGTCGCGCGGAACGGCACCGTTGGTGTCGGCGCCAGCCGGGGACTTGTCGGCACCCTTGCCGGGCTTGCCGTTGGCATCGATGCCATGGCCGATCGACAAGAGGGCACCCGCGTAGAAGCTGTCGTCAAAGTACGGCGTCCACGGCGGGATGTTGGGGCCCTGAACGTAGCTCGGGGCAGCCAGGTGGTACGAGTGGGTGATGTGCGACATCAGGAACTCGGCAGAGAGCACCAGGTTGCGGATGTGCACAGCCTTCTCGGGGACACCCTGGCCGGCCGGAACCGGAACAATCGTGTTACCGGTGGTGCTTGAGAGCTGGTTACCGCCGGCAACCCAGGTCTGGAAGCAGTCGTTGTACCCGAGCACCGCGTCGGCCGCGAAGGTCGAGGCGTTGCCGTGGGGCACAGGACACACGCCACAGATACGCTGGGTGAAGGTGATTGCGTCGTTGATCTCACGACCGATGAGGAAGTTCTCAAAGCCGCGCCACAGGTTACCGTGAACGTTGGCCTCAGAGACCGTGTTGGTCGTATCGTCGACCGTGAGCTTCACGCCCAAGTGACCTTCGATACGGGAGATCGGGTCGACTTCCCTAGATACAAGAGCCATCTATCGTTTCCCTCCTTCCCTAACTAGCGGATCACGAACGGCAGGAAGGCATCCGGGTAGCCGGTCTCCGTGCAAGCCATGCACGGGTGACCGCCGGCAACACAGTTGCCGCCCTTGGAGCCATTCACGCCGCTCACGCCGTAATCGAGTGCGGTGCTGTTGTGGGGAGCCTGACCGTTCCAGCCGTGCATCGCGCACAGAGTCATGGTCTGCATGCCCTTACAGCCGATGAGCTGCAGGCAGCCGGGCTCGCCCGGCTTGGTGGCGTAGATGCCCTGGTTCCAGTAGTCGAAGCGCTTGCACTGGGGACCGTGAAGCGGCACGCCGTAGACAGCCTTGAGTCGACGCTGAGAGTCGACGGCGGCCGTGTTGATCGCTCCACCGGCGGTGAGGATGCCCAGCGGACGCGACGGCTGAACGAAGTCGACCAGCCATGCCACGACCGTCAGGACGAACCACCACGGGTTGGTGGGGCAACCGGGAACGTTGATGACCTTGTCGGACACGACGTTGCCCGGAGCGTCGACGTGGGTCTGGAGGAACTTGTAGGTTCCCATCGCGCCGGTCTGGCCGGAGCCGAGAACGGGCGAGACACACGCCGGGTACCCGCCGAAGCAGGCGCACTGACCGATCGGGATGACCGCAACGCACTTGGAGTGCGAAGCCAAAGCGGCAACAACCTCGTCAAAGGCGTGCTCGCCGGGTCCCTGCTCGGCCATACCGATGGAGCACCACGGCGCCGCACCGGTCTTGTTCCAGTAGCCGCCGCCAGCGCTAGGCTGGACGGCACCCTCGACCACGAGGACGAACGGAACAGAAGCGGCCGTGCCGCCGTTGAACTCGCTGTCGTCGGTGAGGTCGAGCAGCCACTTGTACGCGAGGTCGCCGCCCATGCCCATGACCGTCTCATGATACTGAAGGTCGATGAAGTCGATGAGCACGTCAGCGATGGTCGCTACGAATGCGCTGTTCGCGCCGTTACCGCCAAGCTTCTCCACGTTGGCGCCGGCAGCGGCGTCCGACTCGAAGAGCGTGCGGTGTCCGAACGGATGATCCGCGCCGGTCTGCTTCGTGATGCCAAGGGCACCAGCAGTGATGGTACCGGCTACATTGCCGCCGTCGCCGTCGCCACCGACGGCCAGGTCGAGGGCCTTGAGCGTCGAGATCGACGTGCCCTCGATGGCGGTGCCCCTGACGTCCTCAAAAAGGCTCAGGAGCGAAGTGGAGCAGCCTGTGCATTCCGCACCATGGACCCAAACCACCTTGGGCTTGTTGGTCCAGGGTCCGGCCGCCCAAGCGGAGCTGTGGGCCATCGCCTCGGTGACCTTAGCAAGATCGACCTGGCTCATGCCCATGGCCGCAGCCAGGGTGCTCAACCTAGTGACAAACTGTCGCCTGGTAATCGCCATACCTTACCTAACCTCCTTCACGCACTCGGGGTGCTAGTCATTCTTGCCGAGAGCGGGCATGAAGAAGGCCACCTCCTTTCGAACCCCGTCTCGGTGACGGGAAGGAGGCGGCCTGTGCACGCATCTGCGTGGGACGACACGGATCACGATGGCCGCGGGTGTCCCATGCGGCGCATTCATCCGTATCAGGGTCCAAGTGCCGGCTCCGACCCATCAATTGCGGTATACGGTTGTGAACCTATGTAACAGTGCTTGTAACGGTTGTTACATTGCACCGATCACATCGTAATCCTGCGCCCCCACAGGGTCAACTGCGGGGGCGCTCATTCTGACTAATCTTCGGCGGGCGGTCGCGTATCGCCGCCAGCGGGCTTCTTGGGCGTGCGAGCGATGAACTCGAGGTGGTCGACGACCGGGACCTCGAGGACGCGCGCTACGCGGCGAAGCTCGGGGCTCTCGGTACCAAAGAGCTTGGAGCGCTGCGCCAAGGACATGGCCACGGCGTCGCGGTACTCGAGCTCGTAGCGCTCCTGGAGCGCGCGAGCGTCGGAATCGCTGTGCTCGACGGCGTGGAGCAGCTCACCCAGCGCGATACCGTTCTGCGGCTCGAGCGCCGAGAGCGTCTCGTAGTCTTCCTGGGTGACCTCCCACCTGACGCGCGGGTGCGGCATCCGGTCGATCTCGCCCAGCTCGTAGAGCGCGGTGACGAAGTCGGTTGTTGCGTAGTAGCGACGGCGACGCAGCAGCAGGAGGAGCGGCAGCAGCACGAGCGGCGCCAGGCACAGGCCCCACTGCGTGGGCGTCTGCGGCGTGGGAACCGGGTTCGCGGTCGCCGGCCATCCCCACACCTGGATGCGCCCGTTGGACGTGTCCGCGATGAAGATCTTGCGCTTGGCGTTGATCGACGTGTCGTTGGGATAGGCGAACTGGCCCTCGAGCACGCCGTGCTCGCCAAAGGTGAGGATCTTCTCGGCCTTGTCGGCGTTCCAGATGGTGGCGTCGTGCGACAGCGTGTCGACCACGACGACCCGGCGGGGCTCCTTGTCCTTGAGCTTGGGAAGGAAGTCGAACCCGCGCGGAAGACCCTCGGTCACCACGAAGCGCTTGAACTCACCCTCGCGATTGAAGACCTGGATGCGGCGGTTGTTGGAGTCGGCGACCCACACCTCGCCGCCCTGGACCTTCACCGAGTTGGGGAACTGGAAGACCGCCTCGCCCACCTTGGCGTCGTTGACGAGGCCGGCGGTACCCACCGAGCGGCGGAACGTTCCGTCCGCGTCAAAGATCATGAGACGGTGACCGTTCAGGATCTCAGTCACGTAGAGGGTGCCATCGGGCGCGAACGCAAGCGCCACCGGCGCCCACTGGAATCCCTTGGTGTCGAACTTGGGGAGTTCCTTCTTGGGGAGCTTGGGGTCGAACTGCCTGACGAACTTGCCGTTGGCGTCGAAGATCACGATCGCGCGAAGGCGACGGTCGGTGACCCAGAACTGCCCGGTGATGGGGTTCTTCGCCACATACAGGGGGATGAGCACCTTGCCCTTGCCCCACGACGTGACGTAGTCCCCTGCCTCGGTGAACACGTCGACCGAAGCGCGGCGTGAGTCCGTCACGTAGACGCGGTTACCGTCCACGAGCACACCGAGCGGACGGATGAGCCGGTTCTTGCCTTCACCGCTGAAAGAGTAGAGGTACTGCGGCATGGGCAGGAGCTCTTGCTGATTGAAGGCGAAGTTCAGCCCGACCTTGCGCGTGGATCGGTAGTTCAGGTACGCCGCGCCGATGAGGCCGAGCAGCAGCAGCAGGATGACGATTGCGGCGATGAGGCGGACTCGCTTACGCGACATGGGCGTGTGTCCTTCGTTCTCGGATCATCGTGGTTCGAGCGTATCGCATCGCTGCGGACTCAGCCGCCGAGCGAAGCGAGCATCTTCTTGGCTTCCTCGTTGGCGGGCTCCAGTTTGAGCGCTTCGCCAAGCACCTTCTTGGCTGCGGTCTTGTCGCCCCGCGCGATGAGGACGCGTGCGTGCTGCAGGACCGCGTCGACGTTCTTGGGGTCGATCTGGCGGGCCAGCAGGGCCGAATCGAGCGCCTCGGCCTGGTTGCCTGACTTGAGCTCATCGACCGACTTCTTGATCGCATCTTGGGCGGATCCCAGCTCCTCGAAGGCGATCCGAGCCTCTTCCTGGTCCGGCGCGAGCTCGTAGGCGCGGCGCAGGTGCACTGCCGCGTTGATGAGGTCTTTACGCTCGTAGAGGATCTTGCCGTACAGGTAATGCGCCTGAGCCCGGTTGGGATCGAAGGCCAAGGAGATGTCGAGCTGCTTGAGGGCGGCGTTGTCGTCGTCCATGCCCCTGAACGCTTGGGCAAGCATGAAGTAGGAGTCGGCCGCGTCGCGGCGGATTCGGATGGCGGCCTTGAAGTAGCCGGCAGCATCCTCGTAGCGCTTGGCGTCGAGCGCGATCTCGCCCAGGTGGAATAGGGCGGTCTCGCGGCGCTGGTTGATGCTCTCATAGTCGGCGCCGGCCGTGAGGTCGAGCACCTTGTTGAAGTAGTTCTCGGCGGCTTTGCGCTGGTTGGTCTGCATCGCGATGATGCCCAGGTCGAGCCACGCGCCGGTGTGCTTGGGATCGAGCTTGACCGCGGCCTTGAGCTGCTCGGTCGCGTCTGGCAGCAGACCGGCGGTGACGAGCGCCTCGCCGTAGCGGACGCGCGCGGGTGCGCTGTTGGGGTTCTTCCTCACGAAGTCGCGATACTCGCCCAATGCACGCTGCGCGGGCGTCGCGGTCTGCTCTTCGTTGCGCGCCTGCCACACCGAGTAGCCGAAGAGCCCTGCAAGGCCCAAGACCGCCGCGATGAGGATCACCAGTACGACGCGAAGGATGGTATCGGTGCGCTCGGAAGAAACGCCGGCTCCGTTGCCGGGGGCAAGCTTCGTCATGCGAGTCCCTTACCTTTGTGTTTCCGTTGTCCGCGATAGGCCTGCCGGGGCCACGAGCCGCTTGTAACGGTTGTTACGAACGATACCCGTGGACCCTTGGAGCGTCAACACGAGCTTCCCTAAGGAAGCTGCTTGGCGGCGGCTATGATCTCGTCTTTGAGCGTGGCCGGATCCTTGCCCGGTGCGGTGGCCATCTGCAGGGCGACCATGACCGAGCCACTCGTGAAGCCCAGCGCCGCGAAGCGCCGGCCATCGGTGCCAAAGTACGCGGAGTGTCCGTTGAACGACACGGTCGACGCATCCTGCGGGTGCGCGCTTTTCACCTGAGACGTCAGTGCGGCCTTGGCGCCGGCAGAGGTGCGCGCCTCCTCGGCGACGATGACGAAGTTGAAGACCTGCGATCCTGAGGCCGGGACGTACTCGCGGGCGATGTTGATCGCGTCGATCGTCGGCTTCTGTGCCGTGTAGCCCGTAAGCGTGTCGGGCGCCCATTTGAGCAGCGATCCCGAGGGCACGGACGTGTCGTCCTCGCCCGGCTTGCCCGGGGTCGACGTCGCGGGCTTCGATCCGGTGTTCGAGCCGGTACCTGTGTCCGGGACGGGCTTCTTGCCGGAGTCGATGGCGGCGATCTGCTCTTGCGCCTTGGCGTACTGGGGGTCTATCGCGACCACCTGGCCGAGCAGCTTGGCCGCCTCAGCGAGCTTGCCGCCGGCGATCGCACTCTGTGCGTCGCGATAGAGCGCTTCCATCTTGAGGTGTCGCGCGCACGTCCGGGTCACGGTCCGCACGCGGTACTTGCCCACATCCCGAGCCGGGACTTTGACGGTCTTGATGTTCTCCGAGATGGGGTGCCCGTAGGTGCACACCACCTTCGTGCCGGTGCGGACCTCGGCTGTGCGCTGGCAACCCGCGCCGCCCACGAGCGAGAGAGCGAGCACCCATGCGAGCGCGATCCTGACGAAACGAGCCATCACTCGACCTCCGAAGCCGCGCGTGACGCGCGGACGATGATTGCGACAAGTATGAGTGCTGCGACGCCGGCGAGGATCACCGCGGCCATGGACGCCGGGCTCACGACGGATTCCGCACTGAAACGAGCATACTCGGTGCCATACGTGTTCTGAACCTCGGATGGGATCCAGGGTTGCCAGGTGCGCACGGGTGTGTCGGCCAGGAACGGATAGGCTGCGCACGCCATGAGCGCGGTCACCAGGGTTGATGAAACGGCCGCTCGCGGTGCCTTGCGCGCGACCGCTACGGCCGCAGCAAGAGAGCAGGCCGCCGCCGCGAGCGCGATCCACGCCGACGCGGATTCGGCCCCGGGCATGAGCCAGCGGGCCTCGAACGGCTCCCCGAAGGCGCCCACCGCGTGCGCGGACAGCGAGGGCAGAAACAGGCCGGCCACCGATGCGGCCAGTGCAAGGACTGCCACGGCCACCGTGCCTCGAAGCAGTCGCGGCGCGTCGACCCGGGCCGAGGCGCCGCCCAGCGGAGCCGTCTCGGCGATCCACAGACAGACAGCGGCGGTCAGGCAGAGCACGAGAGCCGGCAGCGCACCACGCCACACGATGGGCGTGGGACCGTAGGTCGCGGTGGCTCGCTCGACCACCGAGAGTGCCGTGATGAGCGCAGGCGGGACGAGCAGAAGGGCCCCTGCTGCGCGGTACGAGCGCTCGACAACCCGCGTGAAGCCCCACGTGAGCCCCAGGGCGCACACACCCAGAAGCACGAACTCCGTGGGCTGCCGCTCCAGCGCGGGGAGCGCCGAGGGCAGTGACGTCACCGCAGCCGCCACGGACGCAAGCGCGGCGGCGGTCACAGAGACCACCAGGCCGGCCTTGGGCCCGAGCGAGGTCGCATACTTCCTGACTGCGAGCAGGCCGACGGCGAACACGGCACCGGCGACGAGCATCCAGCACTCCTGGACCGGGAACTTGCCCAGAGGAGAGAACGAGCTGGGACGCTCCCAGTTGGCGAGGATCCCGGCGGCACCCGCGGCCCCCGCGAGCGTGATGGCGATACCCACCCACGACCGACGGCCGTCGACGCGCGACGCCAGCCCCACGAGTGCGAGCACGATCGCCCACCCGGCCGACACGAAGAACAGGACCTCCGAGCCGGAAGGAGCGTCT
>CAYOHY010000004.1:0-78978 GCA_964403885.1 uncultured Eubacteriales bacterium | reverse complement strand
CAGCACCGTCATCCAGATCGTGATGTTCGTGGTCGCGCTGCTCATCATCTTCGTGTCCAAGATCGAGCCCAAGAAGATCCCGGAGCAGCAGATCTTTGGCGCAGGCATCGTCGCGATCCTCGCGCTCTTTGGTATCGCGTGGCTGGCGGACACCTTCGTAGCGGCCCACCTCGACCAGATCGTGGCGCTCATGAGCGACGCGGTCACCGCGGTTCCGCTCCTGTTCGCGTTCGCGTTGTTCATCCTGGCGGCGCTGACCACGAGCCAGTCGGCGACCACGCGTACGCTCGTCCCCATCGGCCTTGCTCTGATGCCGGTGGGTCCGATCGTGGCCATGTGGCAGGCGCTCTCCGGCGTGCTGTTCCTCCCGGCCAACGGCACTCAGCTCGCCGCGGTCGCGGTGGACGAGACGGGCAGCACCAAGATCGGCAAGGCCGTGGTCAACCACTCTTTCATGATCCCGCTGCTGGTGAGCACCGTCGTCGCGGTGGGCGTCGGCCTGCTGATCGCCAACCTCGTCGGCTAATCGTCCCACCCTCAAAGGAGCCATCATGGACGTCAATCAGGTGAAAGAGACCGTTCGGGCGATGATGCCCGAGATCATGTCCGAGCTCAGCGACCTCGTCGCCCAGCCATCGTGCGCGTTCCCGGGCTTCCCGGCCGAGCCGGTGCACGCCGCGCGCGCCCAGGTCATCAAGATGCTCGAGAACGCAGGCTTCGCCGCCCGTGAGCTCGACCTTGAAGGGGGCGGCTATCCGGCGGTGTGGGGCGAGATCCCCGCACCCGAGGGCGCTCCCACGGTGCTGCTGTACGCGCACTACGATGTCCAGCCGGCTCCCATGGAGCAGGGATGGACGAGCGACCCGTTCAAGCCGGAGATGCGCGACGGTCGTCTGTATGGGCGCGGCGCTGCCGATGACAAGAGCGGTGCCGCCATCCACGCAGGCACCTTGCGGGTCTTTGGCGGCAAGCCGCCGGTGGGCGTGAAGGTCATCATCGAGGGGGAAGAGGAGACGCTCTCCCAGCTCGAGGCATTCGTCGAGAAGCATCCGGACATGTTCAAGGCCGACTGCATGATCGTGGCCGACATGGGCAACATCGAGTGCGGACAGCCGGTGCTCACCACGATGCTGCGCGGTCACGTGCAGTGCATCGTCGAGGTTCGCACGCTCGACCACCCGCTTCACTCGGGCGTGTTTGGCGGACCGGCCCCCGACGCGTTCGTCTCGCTCATCCGCCTGCTCAACTCCCTGTGGGACGAGCGCGGCAACACCGTCGTGCCCGGGCTCGAGGGGTTCGACTGGCCGGGCGCAGAGTATCCCGAGCCGCTGTTCCGCGAGATGTGCGGGATGCTCGACGGCGTCGAGAAGACCGGCGACTCCTCGGTGGGTTCCATGCTGTGGAGCCGGCCCAACGCGACGGTCATCGGCATCGACGGTGTCCCGTGCATTGCGGACGCCGGAAACGTCTTGCTGCCGGTGGCCCGCGCGAAGGTGGCCATGAGGATCGCCCCGGGCGCAAACCCGGAGGCGGAGCTCGAGAAGCTCATGAAGCACCTTCGGGAGAACGCGCCGTGGGGTGTCCACGTCGAGGTGACCAAGGTGAAGGCGTCCGACGCGTTCATGGCCCCCAAGGGCGGGCCGGCGATGGCCGCGGCGGCTGAGGCGCTCGAGGCCGCATACGGCATCAAGCCCTCCGAGGTGGGCAGTGGCGGATCCATCCCGCTGCTGGAGACGCTCGCCAAGGCCTCGCCCGGCGCTGAGTTCATCTTGCTGGGCGCCGAGGACGCGATCGCCAACATCCACGGCGCCAACGAGAGCGTCCATCCTGATGAGATCGAGCGCATGATCGTTGCTCAGGCGCTCCTCATAGACAAGTTGGCCAACGGCTGACGCTGAACCCGAGGGAGGGGATCGGCGATGGGAGATACGCGCAAAGGAACCATGTCGACGTGGGGGGCCGCGTTTCTGGGCATCGGGTCGATGGTGGGCGCGGGTGTGTTCGCGTTGCTCGGGCAGGCAGGCTCGATCGCCGGTGCCGCGGTGTGGATCTCGTTCCTGTTGGGCGGGATCGTCGCGGCACTTCTCGGCTATGTGGTCGTGAAGCTGGGGGTGCGCTACCCCAGCTCCGGCGGTGCGGTGGCGTATCTGAACGAGGGCTTTGGGGACAGCCATCTCACGGGGTTCAGCTCGTGGATGTACTACTTCGCCGTGCTCATCATCACGGCGATGGTGGCGGTGTCGTTTGGAAGCTACGGGGCCTCTTTGCTGTTTGGTGAGGGGGCGCCGGCGTACTGGGTGAACATCCTGTCGACGGCCGTCGTCTTGCTGATGGGGCTCGTCAGTGTGATCGGCACGAAGCTCATCGCCCGCGTGCAGTCCGTGATCGTGATCGTCTTGTTCGCGGTCTTCGCTGTGTTCATCGTCGCGACGCTCACGCAACTGCAGCCGGGGTACCTCTCGCCGGCGAACTACCCGCCGATTCGCGAGATCATGCCCAGCGTGGCGCTGACCTTCTTCGCCTACATAGGCTTCACGGTGGTCACGTTCACCGCCGGTGACCTGGGCGAGCCGGCGAAGCAGCTTCCCCGGGCCATGTTCTACGCCCTGGGTCTGACGGTCGCGCTCTACATCCTGCTGTCGTTTGGCGTGTTTGGGAGTCTGACCGTCGAGGAGGTCATCGCCAACGGCGAGACCGCGCTGGCCGTGGCGGCCGTGCCTGCCCTGGGGCAGGCCGGGTTCACGATGATGGCGATCGCCGCGTTGCTCGCCACCGCCTCATCGGTCAACGCGAACATCTACGGAGCGGCCAACGTGACGCGCAGCCTCGCCGTGCAGGGACAGTTCCCGCCCATCTTTGGCGCGGAGCTGAAGCGCGGCGGGACCAAGGGGCTGCTCATCACGCTCGCCGCGATCCTCGTGCTCGCGAACGTGTTCGACCTCTCAGCGATCGCCGACATGGGCAGTGCGATCGCTTTGGGCCTGTTCATCCTGCTCTCGCTCGCCGCCTACAGACTGCGGGCCGAGACGGGGACCGGGGTGCCCATCATCGTGGTCGCCGGCGCTGCGACCGCCATCGTGTTGCTGGTGTTCCTGGTCGACCTGTTCAACAACGACCCGGCCACTCTGGGGTGGCTGGCCGTGTTCGCGGTCTTGGCGTTGATAATCGAGTTCGCATGGAAGTGGGTCCGCTCACGCGACGCCGCGTCGACGGGCCGCCCGGTCAGCTCCTAGAGAGAGTCGAAGCCATGGTTGCAAAGAGTGGGGCCCAAACCATCGACGAGACCAAGGCGGGCTGGGGCGTCATCGGCATGCTCGCGGCCGCCCAGTTCATCATGGTGCTCGACACGACCGTGATGAACGTGTCGATATCCCAAGTGGTCGCCGACCTCAACACCACCGTCGTCGGGCTGCAAAGCGCGATCACCATGTACACGCTCGTGATGGCCGCGTTCATGTTGACCGGAGGCAAGCTGGGTGACCGATGGGGCGCCAAGCGCACCTTCGTGATCGGCCTGCTCGTGTACGGCCTAGGCTCGTTCATCACGGCGCTCTCGCCCAACTTGAGTGTCCTGCTCATCGGGTGGTCGCTCATCGAGGGCCTGGGTGCGATCTTCGTCATCCCGGCCATCGCAGCGCTCACGGCGGCGACCTATCGCGGGACGCAGCGCGCGATGTGCTACGGCATCCTCGGCGGCGTGGCCGGTGCCTCGATGGCCGCCGGCCCGCTGATCGGCGGATGGGTGACCGCCAACTTCTCCTGGCGCTACGTCTTCGCCGCCGAGACGGTCGTGGTGCTCGCGCTGATGCTGTTCCTCAAGCTGATCCCGGCGACAGTGGGCCGCCCGAGCAAGCTCGACACCGCCGGATCCGTGCTCTCGGCGACGGGACTGGGCGCCATCGTGTTGGGCGTGCTTCAGTCGAGCCAGTGGGGCTGGTTCACTCCCAAGGCCGGCGTGCCCATGGTCAACGGGCGCCCACTGACGCCATTGGGCCTGTCGCCCACGCTGTGGCTGCTCATTCTGGGCGGGCTTCTGTTGACGGCGTTTGGGCGTCACGAGGCCCGGGTCAAGGAGCGCGGCGAGGAGCCGTTGCTCGACATGGCGCTGCTCGAGATCCCCAAGATGCGTGCCGGACTCGTGGTGCAGTGGTGTCAGGCCTTCATCATCCAAGCCACGTTCTTCGTGTTGCCGCTCTACCTGCAGACCGTGCTGGGATACGACGCCCTGCAGACCGGCAAGACGATCCTGCCGCTGTCGATCGCGCTGTTCGTGTTCGCGCTGGGCGGCTCGGCGGCGACCAACCGGTATTCGCCCAAGAGGATCGTCCAGCGCGGGCTGGGGATGCTACTGGTGGGCGAAGCGATGCTGCTCTTCTTCCTAGGTCCTGACCTGGCGACGTGGGGCTTTGGCGTGGGCATGGCGCTGTTGGGCGCCGGACTCGGGTTGCTCGCCTCACAGGTGGGCAACGTCATCATGTCGGCGGTCGACCCGTCGCGCGGCGGTGAGGCCGGCGGTCTGCAGGGTACGGCGCTGAACCTTGGCGCGTCGTTGGGCGTGGCGCTCGTGGGCTCGATCGTGATCGCGATGCTCGCCTCGAACTTCACCGCGACAGTGCTCTCCGATCCCAACCTGCCCGATCCCCTCAAGCAACAGGTGGTGGCCGCCGCCGAGACGAGTGCGAACTTCATCTCAACCGAGGAGGTCCGCACCAAGGCCGAGGCGGCCGGGGTGCCCGCCGAGCAGGTCGACGAGCTCGTGACCGTGTACTCGGACGCGCAGCTGGCGGCCCTGCGGGCCGGACTTGGGTTCCTGGCGCTGTTCGCGCTGCTGGCGCTGGCGTGGGTGCGGCGACTCCCGGAGCGGTCCGGGACCGGCGACGAGGAGTCGGCGGCGCAGCCGGTGCAGGTGGCGGCCGGCTGACGCCGGACCGCGCGAGGCACTGACGGGCGAGCACGGTGGACGCAGGGTGCTGAACGCAAAGCAACGGGCCCCGGATCGATGAGATCCGGGGCCCGTGATGTTGCTGAGTGCGTGGTGCGACCGCTAGTTGCGGTTCGCGCCTCCGCCGGTGTTGCCGCTTCCGGCGCTTCCACCCTCACGACGGCGACGGCGAGCCGCGCCACCGGGGCGACCTTTGCGGTTTCCGCTGCCCGCCGGCGGGCGCTGCTGGCGCACGGGCTTCTCGGCGGTGCGGTCGGGGTCCGGATGGCGACGATCGCCCATGTAGCGGAATCCGACGGCGTCTTCGCAGGCGATGACGTTGCCCGTGGCGATCTCGATCTCGCGGAGCTGATCGTGCTCTTCCGGCGACATCAGTGAGAGGGCGCAGCCCGAGCGACCGGCGCGAGCGGTACGGCCGATGCGGTGCACATAGTCCGCAGGCGTGTTAGGCAGGTCGAAGTTCACGACGTGCGTGATGTCATCGATGTCGATGCCGCGCGAAACGACGTCGGTGGCGACGAGCACGCGTACACGACCGTCTCGGAACGAGTCGAGCGCCTTCTGGCGCTGGCTCTGGGTGCGGTTGCCGTGGATGGCGGCACCGCGCACGCCGGCCTTGTCGAGGACCTTGGCCACGCGGTCGGCGCGATGCTTGGTGCGGGTGAAGACCAGCACACGGTCAAGGCGGTGCTCGTTGATGAGGTGCAGCAGCAGGTCGATCTTCTGCTGACCGCCAACGGGGTAGATGGACTGCTCGATGCGCTCCACGGTGGTGGTGGGCGGCGCGACCTCGACCTGAACCGGGTTATCGAGCGTGTCGCCGATGACCTTCAGGACGTCCGGCGACATCGTGGCCGAGAACAGCAGGTTCTGCCGCTTGGCGGGGATGTGCGACAGGATGCGGCGCACGTCGGGCCAGAAGCCCATGTCGAGCATGCGGTCGGCCTCGTCGAGGACGAGCACCTCCACGTTGCCCAGCTTGACGGTGCCGTCGTTGACCAGGTCGAGCAGGCGACCGGGGCAGGCGACCAGGATGTCGACGCCGCGCTTCATCGCACGACGCTGGGGCTCGTAGCCCACGCCGCCGTAGACGACGGCGACACGGTGCCGAGTCGACTTGCCGATCTCACGGGTGAACTGCTCGATCTGCACGGCGAGCTCACGGGTGGGGGTGACGATGAGCGCGCGGATGGCTCCCGGCTTGGCGGGGATGCGCTGCATCAGCGGCAGCATGAACGCCGCCGTCTTGCCGGTTCCGGTCTGGGCGCAGCCCACGACGTCGCGGCCTGCGATCGCCAGAGGAATGGCCTCACGCTGGATGGGGGTGGGCTCGGTGTAGCCCATGCGGGTGACCGCCTCGAGGAGGCGGGGCTCCAAACCTAGGTTGTCGAAACTCACAAAGCTCCTATTCTCGTGCGCCGCTTCAAGGGTCGCACTGCGTGGCAGACGCAGTCGATCCAACGGGCACGAGAAAGCGCGAGGGACAACCGAGTCTTGGATATCCGGCCCCGTAAGATGGGCCGCTAGACCTAAGCAGTATGCGTGCCGAGACGCGATAAAGCCAGCATCCGAGGTCAGAGGGGGTGTTTGGCCGGCGCCGTCAGCTCTGGACGCGCACCTGCATCACGTCGATGGTGCCACCCGAGAAGCCGGCTCGGCAGTACGCGAGGTAGTAGCGCCACAGCCTGACGAAGCGCTCATCGAACCCGAGCCCGCGCACCTGGGGCACGGCCGCTTCGAAGCGGCGACCCCAGTCGGCCAGCGTCGCGTCGTAACTGAGGCCGAAGAAGGAAGGCTGTCCCACGGAGAGGCCCTCGGCCGATGCTGCGGCCTCGAAGCGCTGCGGGCTGGGGAGCATGCCGCCCGGGAACACGTGCCGCTGGATGAAGTCGGGGTTGTGCTTGTAGTCGTCGAAGCGCGGCTCGTCGATGGTGATGACCTGCAGCGCCGCAGGGCCGCTGGGCACGAGCTCCTTGAGCCGACGGAAGAACACCGGCCACCACCTCTCGCCCACCGCCTCGAACATCTCGATGGAGGCCACCGCCGAGAACTGCTCGGGAATGTGGCGGTAGTCCTGGAGGCGGATGTCGATGCGGCCCTCGAGTCCTTCTCGGCGCACTGCGTCTGTGGCCCAGGCGTGCTGCTCGTCGGAGAGGGTCACGCCGGTGACGCGGCAACCGGTCTGCCGAACCGCGTGGATGGCGAAGCTTCCCCAGCCGCACCCCAGCTCGAGCAGGTGGTCTTTGGCGGAGAGCTGCAGCAGATCGAGGAGCCGGTCCCACTTGCGGATCTGCGCCTGCGTGAGGTCCTCGTCGGGCGACTCGAACACCGCCGAGGAGTACGCCATCGACTGATCGAGCCACAGGCGATAGAAGTCGTTGCCCAGGTCGTAGTGGTATTGGATGTTCTTCCGGCTCCCGAGGGGGTTGTTGTCTCGCAGGGCGTGCCAGACGCGGTTGAGCGCGAGACGCGGCATCAGCGCGGTCTTGCGCTCCGCGGGCATGTTCGCGACACCCAGGGCGAGCACCGCCTCGAGGTCGGGGGTGTCCCACTCGCCGTCGAGGTAGGCCTCTGCCATCCCCAGCGATCCGCCCGCGAGCGTGCGGCGTGCCGCCGCCGCCTCGTTGACGATCACGGTGGCGCGCGGGCCAGGCAGTGATCCCGTGTACACGCGCTCTGTGCCGTCCGTCGAGATCAAGGTGAGCTCGCCGCGTGTGATCCCCCGACCAACGACGGTGCTGACGATGTATTCGAAGAACGTGGTCACTACGTGGTCTCCTCGGCAGGTGGTGGTGTGTGTGTATAGATTCCTACCCGCTTGGCGAGGAGCTTCAGCGCCTGCCAGTGGATGAGGACGAGGGCACGGGCCGAGATGGGGCCCATGCTGCGGAGCGCGCTTTGGATGGTCGCGTCGGACAACTCCTCGGCGACGAGGGCGAGGGAAGCGGTGAGCAGCGGCGCGCCGGCGACGTGGTCGCGGATCGAGACGGAGAGGCGTTCAGCCGGCTGAGACAGCGTGAACTCGTAGCGCACGTCTTCGAGCTGCACGAACGGCGAGACGAAGAACGCCTTGTCCTTCTCGGGATGGATGGACCAGTCCATGGGTGCGCCGTGGTTGTGGAGCAGGTAGTTGTGGTGGTCTCGGTAGGTGTTCTGGACCTCGGCGAGAACCGCTCGGCAGGTGCCGTCGGCGTGGAAGCAGTACCAGAACGAGACGGGGTAGAACTTCATGCCCAGCACGCGGGGGAAGGCGAGGAGGCACACGCGGCCGCCCGCGAGGTCCACGCCGAACTCGGCGAGCCGGGCGTCGATCCACGGGCGCAGCGCCGAGCCGTCACGGGCGCCGTGGTCGACGTCCCACAGCGAGAAGGTCGCGCGGCGGTTGTGGCCAAAGCGCGCGAGGTCGCTGTCGAGGGCGTCGAGCTCGGCCAGGTCGACGTAGAGGTAGTAGACGCCGTAGGTGAAGGCGTTTCGCGAGGGGCGGGTCCGCACGTGCGTGACGTTGCCTTTGTAGAGGCGGCTGTTCACACGCGCTCGATCACGCGGGTGCGGGTCTCGTCGAGCTCGTCGGCCCACGGGATGGGCACTCCCATCGCGTCTGCGATGCGCACGCCGGACAGCATGCCGTCCTCGTGGAAGCCGTAGCGCGTCCAGGCGCCGGCGTACCAGATGCGATCGGCGCCCTGGATCTGCCCCAGTCGCGACTGCGCCGCGATCGCCTCGCCGGTGTACATGGGGTGATCGAAGCTGAGCTCCGCCAGCACGGTACCGGGGGCCGGGTCGTGGTCTCGGTTGAGCGTCTCCATGACCGTGGGAGTGTCTGCGGGGATGTCTTGGAGCGAGTTGAGCCGATACGTCAGCACGAGCGACGCCTTGTCGAGGTCGCTGCCCTGCGAGAACCAGTTCCACGAGGCCCATGCGCGTTTCGACGTGGGCAGGAACGACTCGTCACTGTGGATGACGATGTCGTTGGGGTAGTAGTCGAACGCGCCGAGCACCGAGCGCTCGTCATCGGTCATCGTCTCGCCCAGGATCTCGCGCGTCTGCGGCGGGTGGCACGCCATGACCACCGCGTCGTAGGTCTCGGTGCGCTTCGCGGTCTCGACCACCACGCCTGCATCGGTACGCGTGACCCGAGTGACGGGCTCGGCCACGTGCGTCTGCCCCGAGAACGAGGGCGCCGCGGCCTCGATGTAACTGCGCGAGCCACCCTTCACGGAGAGCCACTGCGGCTTGCCGGAGATGTGCAGCAGCCCGTGGTTGTCGCAGAAGCGCAGGAACGTGAGCGCCGGGTAGTCGAGCATGTCACCCGGCGGGGTCGACCATATCGCCGAACCCATGGGGATGAGATACCAGTCTGTGAACCCTCGGCCGTAGCCGTCGCGCTGGAGCAGCTCTCCCAAGGTGAGCTCTGCGGTTGCCGGATCGAGGAGCAGGCGGTCGGCCGCGAGGGAGAAGCGCACCACCTCGGCGAGCATGCGAAGGAACGCGGGGTTGGCGAGGTTGCTGCGCTGAGCGAAGACGGTGTCGAGGTTTGTCCCGCTCCACTCCACACCCTCGTCGCGCACCTGGACCGAGAACGACATGTCGGCCTCGATCCACTCCACGCCCAGGTGGCGGAAGAACCGGATGAGGTTGGGGTAGGTGCGCTCGTTGAAGACCATGAAGCCCGAGTCCGCCCTGAACGGGTGACCGGCGACCTCGAGGTCTATGGTGTGAGTGTGTCCACCCAGCCGGGGCTCGGATTCGTAGACGTCGACTTCGTGATGAGGCGACAGAAGCCACGCGGTCGAGATTCCGCCGATCCCCGAACCGATGATCGCGACGCGCACAGGTGTCTCCTTAGGGCATTGGGGGACAAAGAGTTGAGTGATGTTGTCAGATGTTTCATTCCCCTTCACGAAGGACGGAACGCCGTGAGTTCGATCCTCATCACCGGAGTCTCGACCGGAATCGGCCGTGCGACGGCGAACCTGTTCTCGCAGAAGGGGTGGAGCGTCATCGGGACCGTGCGTGATCCCTCGCGCCGGCCGGCCGGACTGGATGACGGGGTCGCACTTGTGGCGCTTGACTTGAGCGTGCCGGGCGCCGGCACCGGGCTGGCCGAGAGGGTCCTTGAGCGCCACGGCTGTCCGGACGTGCTGCTCAACAACGCGGGAATGGTCCAGTTTGGACCGCTCGAGGACATCACCACCCTTGAGCTGGAGGGGCTGTTCCGCGTGAACGTGTTCAGCCAGATGGAGATCGTGCGCGGTCTGCTCCCGGCGATGCGCGAGCGCGGCAGCGGCACCATCGTGAACGTCACCTCGCTGGGCGGGCGGATCGTGTTCCCGTTCTTCGCCGGCTACAACGCGACCAAGTGGGCGTTCGAGGGTCTGACGGAGGGGCTGTGGCACGAGCTCAAGCCCTTCGGCATACGCGTCAAGGCCGTCGAGCCGGGGTTCGTGCAGACCGCGATCTGGGGCAAGGTCCTTCCCGACAGTGACGAGGGGCTACCCGGCCGCGCCGAGTACCGGCCGTACGTGAAAGCGATGCGCGGGTTCGAAGCGTCGATCACGGACCGCACCACGCCCGAGCAGTGCGCCGAGCAGATATGGTCGGCCGTCACCGACGACAGCGACCGGCTTCGTTATCCTGTCGCCGCGTACGCACGACCGATCGTGAGCGCCCGCCGATGGCTGGGCGATCAGTCCGTGATGAGGTTCTTCCACGGAAAGTGGATGGGCAAGGGATAGGTCTGGATGCCCGAGTCGAGCAACAACACGACGCATCTCTTTGGTGGTCGCACCATGGTCTTCGCCATCGGTGGCGTTGGGGCGGCGGCGTTGGTGGCGACGGCGGGCGCGCTGGTCTTGGGGGGCACCAAGACGACGAGTGCGGTGGTGTTGGCCGCGATGCCTGTCTACATACTCGTGTGCGCCTTCGTGATCATGGCGATGTCGGCGCGAGTACCGGAAGCGCGCGCCCGACGACGCCTGCAGCTCGTGGGACTGGGCACGGGGGCGGCTGCTTTGGCCGAGGCGGTATGGGGAGCGGCAGAGGGGTTTCCGGGGCTGGGAATCGCATATCCCGGACCCAGTGAGATCCTCTACGTCATCAGCTACGGACTCATATTCGTCGCCTTGGTGTCCGAGCTGCGCGAGTGGCAAGGAGCGGTGCCGCTGTCGTGGCCGGTCTTGGAGTCGCTCGTCGCCACCGGCCTTCTGGGGGCGATGATCTGGATGCTGCTGCTGCGCCCGGCGATCCGGTACTCCACGGAGCCGCCGGTCGAGATGTCGACAAACCTCACGTATCTGATGCTCACCCTGCTGGTGCTGGTGGCCCCTTCGCTCGCCGTGATGCTCACACTGATGCGGGTCGACGATCGCGCGTCGTTCATCCAGTGGGGCGTGTTTGGAGTGGGCGCGCTGCTCATGTTGGCTGCAGACCTGGCGTGGGTGCTCTCTTCGATGGATACCGGCTGGCGATTCGGGTCGCTCGTCGACTTCGGCTGGATGTGTTGCTACCTGGCCTTCGCGGTCTCGGCCTCCGTGGCCGTTGACGCGCTGGGCGTGCGACCCGCGGCGCCCTAGCCGCCCAGGAGCACGACACGCACCGAGTGCTCGGCGCCGTCATCGGAGAGCGCTATGACCCCGGGTGCGTGGACCACGCCATCGACCTCGATGCGATCGACGCCGCGGTTGACGCCGCGCGGGTTCTCCACCTCGATACGGTAGGTCGTCGAACCGTGCCGGTACGTCATGGAGAACGACGGCCAGCGTTTGGGGATGCACGGCTCGATGAGCAGGCCCGGCGCGGTGCCGTCGTGCACGATCCGCAGCCCCAGCAGCCACTGCAGGGCGACCCGGTAGAACCACGACGCCGAGCCGGTGTACCAGGTCCAGCCGCCACGCCCGGTATGCGGCGCCACCGAGTAGACGTCGGCCGCGACCACGTAGGGTTCGACCACGTACTTCTCGGCGGAGTCGCGGTCGAGCGCGTGGCTGATCGGGTTGATGAGGTCGAGCAGCTGCGCCCCCTCGTCACCGTCGCCGATGAGCAGGTAGGCGAGCACGACCCATACGGCGGCGTGTGTGTACTGCCCACCGTTCTCGCGCACGCCGGGCAGGTAGCCCTTGATGTAGCCGGGGTCTTGCGGCATGCGGTCGAAGGGCGGCGCGAGCAGCGCGATCAGCCCGTCCTCTCGGCTCACCAGCTTCTCGTCCACGCTGTCGAGCGCCTGCTCGGCGCGGTCGGGGTCGCCCAGCCCGGAGATGGTCGCCCAGGCCTGCGCGATGGCGTCGATGCGACACTCGGAGGCGTCGCGGGTGCCCAGCGGCGTGCCGTCGTCGAAGTAGGCGCGGCGGTACCACGCGCCGTCCCACGCGTTCGCCTCGGCCGCCGCCGCCAGAGAGGCGGCCCACGCGCGGTACTCCTCGGCGCGTTCGTGCTCGCCGCGCGCCTCGCACACGGGAGCGAACCGCATCAGCACGTAGCCGAGGAACCATGCGAGCCACACGCTCTCGCCTTGGCCGCCGTGACCCACGCGGTTCATGCCGTCGTTCCAGTCACCGCCGCCCATCAGCGGAAGATCGTGTGCGCCGCGCGGACGGCCCGTCTCGATGGCGCGGATGCAGTGCTCGTAGATCGACTCGGCGGTCTCTGAGACTGAGGGCTGGATGTAGGCGTCCTCGGCCTCGGGTGCGAGGAGCGGGGCCTCGATGAAGGGCACGCGCTCGTCGAGCAGCGCGGCGTCTCCGGTGGCATCCAGGTACTCGGCCACGACCAGCGGGAGCCAGTGGCGGTCGTCGGTGATGTGGGTGCGCACGCCTCGGCCGGAGAAGGGCTGCCACCAGTGCTGCACGTCGCCTTCGGGGAACTGGTGGCGGCTCGCCTCGATGATCTGATCGCGCACGAGGTGCGGGCGCGCGATCAGCAGTGCCATCACATCTTGGAGCTGATCGCGGAAGCCATAGGCGCCGCTTGACTGGTACGTGGCGGTGCGGCCCCACAGCCGGCACGCGGTGGCCTGGTAGAGCAGCTGGCCGTTGAGCAGCAGGTCGAGACGCTCGTCGGGGGTGGATACCTGCACCGTGGTGAGGAGGTCGTCCCAGAACGAGCACGCCGCCGAGCGAACCTGCTCGATCTCACCCGGCGCGCGCAGGCGTGCCACCAGTTCGCGCGCCTCCTCGAGCGTGGTCGTCTGTCCCAGCAGGAACGAGACCTCGGCGCGCTCTCCGGGCGCGAGGTCGATTCGGGTCATGAGCGCGCCACAGGTGTCGTGGTAGCGGCCGGAGCTCGCACCCAACCGCGCGCGCCGCATGGCCGCCGGGTCACAGGCGCGGCCGTTGCGGCCCACGAACTCGATGCGGCTGGCGGTCCAGGAGTGGAGCGGGCGGTCGGAGGCGAAGAACGCGCAGCGACCCGGGAAGTCCATGTTGAAGTGGTTGTGCGCGGTGAGGATCTCGTCCTCGGCGTCGAACCACGTGACCACCAGTTGCTGGGCCTTGCTGCGGGAGTCGCCCAGCACCCACTCGACGAGCTGGGTCACCGAGAGGGCGCGCGGACGGTCGGTGCGGTTCTCGACGGCGAGACGGCACACCCGCACCGGCGCGTCGTGGGCGACGAACCAGTCGAGCGTGTGCGCGATGCCGTGGGTCTCATGCTCGAAGCGCACGCTCCCGCGGCCGTGTTTGATCACGTACGGCTCCGGGGTGCGCACCGGCAGCGGGGTGGGGCTCCACACCTCGCCGGTCTCCTCGTCGCGGATGTAGATGGCTTCGCCGGAGCCGTCGGTGACGGGGTCGTTGTTCCAGGTGGTGATGCGGTTCTCGTGGCTGTTGAGCGCCCAGGTGCACCCCACCCCCGCTTCCGAGACGGTGCAGCCGAAGTCCGGGTTGGCGAGCACGTCGATCCAGGGCGCCGGAGTGGTGTCGTCGCCCTCGAGCACGATCACGTACTCGCCGGTCGTGGGGTCGAAGCCGCCCAGCCCGTTGTCGAAGCGCAGCTCCGGACGCACGAACGGGGACGCGGCGTAGGGCTCGCTCGACCGCGTGGGGATGAAGTCGCCTTCGATGTCCGGCCGACGGCCTCGGCGGTTGAGTTGCAGCTCGATCGAGCCGCCGTCGCCGTCGAGCGTGGCGCGGGCCACCGACAGCAGCAGGTTCGCGACGTCCGGGTGCATCTGGTCGCCTCGGCGCAAGAACACGCCGCCGGGCTTGTCGAGCATCTGCAGCGCATGGCCCGTGCGCACGAGCAGCCGCAGCCGGTCATCGAGCGCGTCCGAGTAGCCCGTGGGGCGCGTGTTGAGGATGACGAGGTCGGCCACGAGACCCTTGTGCCGCCAGTACTGGTGGGCGAGGAGCGCCTGGCGCACCAGTGGTGCGTGCTCCAGCTCCTCGACGCGCACGAGCAGGATCGGCAGATCGCCCGACACGCCGATCGACCACAGCCCGGACATGGGCAGGCCGTTCTCGGTGGGGGTCTTGATCTTGAGCGGGGAGTGCGGGTCCGTGAGCAGGAGGCGCGAGGCGAGGCGCTCGAGCGTGACCGCCTCGGCGGGGCTGATGCCCAGGTCGCGCAGCTCCAGCTGTGCCGCGGTCCACGCGAGGTCGATGGCGCGCTGGGCGGAGCGGACGTCGTGGTACTTCTCGGTGAGCCGGACGGCGGCGTCGCGGCTCTCCGCCACGCCGGTCGCGTAGACCAGCCGCACGCTCTCGCCGGCCGGCACCTCGATCACGCGCTGCAGCGCGCAGCACGGGTCGAGCACGGCACCGGCCGAGCCGCCCAGGTCGCCGCCGCGCGCGATCGCCGCGGGGTCGTCGGAGCCGCGCAGGCGGCCCAGGAAGTCCGCGCGGTCCGTCTCGAACGACCAGTGACAGGGCGCCTGGTCGCAGGCCACCAAGTGAAGCCCCCAGTGGCGGGGCTCGTCGCTTCGGCGGGGGCGGCGCGTGAACAGCACGGCGTGGGTCTCTGGCAGGGCCTCGGTCTGCACGAACAGGTTCGAGAACGACTTGTGTGCCTGGTCAGAGCCCTGCGCCGTGAGTGCGATCTCGAAGTACGACGACACCTCCAGCTGACGTGCGCGCATGCCTCGGTTGGTGAAGGTGAGGCGCCTGATCTCCACGTCGTCTTCCGGCGAGACGGCCACCTCGATGTGGGTGTCGAGCGTGTCGTCGGTGCGGCGGAACTCCGCCTTGTCCGGCGCGAAGGTGACCTGATAGGCATCGGGCTTCGACGGATACGGGTTGTGCGGTGCCGAGAAGACCTCGCCGGTCTCCACGTCGCGCACGTAGAAGAACGTGCCCCAGCAGTCGCGGGTGACGTCCTCGCGGTAGCGCGTGACCGACAGGCCCTCCCAGCGCGAGTACCCTCCGCCGGCGTTGGTCACCATCACGGAGTAGCGCCCGTTGGACAGGAAGTGGGTGGACGGCACCGGCGTATTCGCCGTCGCGTAGGCACGGGTGACCGGCGGCGGAAGCTCGCGCACCGAGCGCACCTCGCGCACCTCCTCCACGTGCGGCGAGACGAGCGGCACCCCGCGCGGCACGCGCTCCTGCAACAGCAGCTCCGCCGAGGAGACCATGGGGTCGGCGTGGAAGCGCGACTGCATCCGCGCCCCGTCGAGCGCGTTGGACATCGCGACGAAGCTCATGCCCTGGTGGTGTGCGAAGTACGCCTTGACCACCGCGCGCGTCTTGCCTGCGGGCGCACGCCCGGCGGTGTAGTCGAGCGACTCGTAGAAGCCGTAGCGCCCTTCGGCGCCTTCGGCGGTGAAGGCGAGCAGGTTGGCGGTCACGGCGGCAGGGTCGACCGGCAGCGCGAGGATCGAGGCGTAGGGCGCGACGACCACGTCGTCGGACAGGCCTCGCTTGAGCCCCAGGCCGGGCACGCCGAACGCCTGGTACTGGTAGGTGAGATCGGCGTCCTTGGCGTTGAAGGCGCTTTCCGACACGCCCCACGGCACGCCGCGCTCCGCGCCGTAGGCGCGTTGCCGGTCGACCACGGTGCGATACGTCTCGTCGAGCAGGGTGTCCGGCCACGTGCGCATCACCAGCAGGGGCATGAGGTACTCGAACATCGAGGCGCTCCAGCTGACGAGCGCCCGTCCGCTCGTGGTGCGCGTCAGTGCGCGGCCCAGGCGGAACCAGTGCTCTTGGGCCACGTCGCCCTTGGCGATCGCGAGGAAGCTCGCGAGCCGGCACTCGCTGGCCAGCAGGTCGTAGTAGGACGGGTCGAGCCGACCCTCGGAGAGGTTGAAGCCTATCGAGAAGAGCTGGCGGTGTGTGTCGTAGAGCATGCGGAAGTCGGTGTGCTCCCACATCTCGCGGGCGATGTCCGCGTCCAGGCGCAGCCGCGCCAGCAGCTCGATGGCCGCGGGCCGTGCCGAGCGGATCCCGTCCGAGACGGCCTGCGCCCAGCTCGCCACCTGCTTATCGGCGCCAACCGACAGGTCGTCGAGCAGTGACAGCGCCGGGGCGAGGCCCTCGGCGAGTCCCACGAGGCTGGGCACGTACTCGAGCAGAGGCTTGAGCTCGGGCAGCTCGCGCACCGCATCAGGGGCTTCGGCGAGCAACGGCGCCCACGGGGTCAGCTCGCGGATGAGCTCGAGCGGGCGGCCCAGTGCTCGACCTGCCTCCGCGACCGAGGCACGCAGCACCTCGAGCGGCAGCGTGGGGATGGGCGGCGACCCCGGGTCTACGACATGCGACACGTTGTCGCCGGTCTCCGGCTCGCCCAGCCCGCACGTGCTCTCGGTCGCCTCACGCGCCAGCCCGTCGAGCCTGCCGAGCAACGCCTCCCAGCCGTTGAGGTCGCGGGGCCGCTCGGCGAGCGCCAGCGCGCGTTCGAGCGCCTCGAGGTCTTCTCGGCAGCGGCGGACCTCCTCGGCGGGGCCCAGCTTGTCTTGGATGGTGACGAAGTCCTCGAGCGCGAGGCGCACCGTGTCGCGGGCGCCCTCGAGGATCTGGTCGCCGATGAGCGCGGCCTCGCTGGCCTCGAGGAGGCCCACGCGCAGGACGAGAAGGTGGCCGGCAAGGTTGCCGGAGTCGACCGTCGACACGTAGGCGGGGCGCAGCGGCTCGAGCGTGCGGATGTCGTACCAGTTGAGGAAGTGTCCGCGGAACCGCTCGAGGCCTGCCATGGTGTTAAGGGTGTTGGAGACGCGCTCGGTCATCTGGGCGATGGTGAGGTAGCCCAGGTCGTAGGCGCCCAGCGTCGCGAGAAGCTGCAGCCCCACGTTGGTGGGCGATGTGCGCCACGCCACCACGGAACCCGGGTCCTCTTGGAAGTTGTCCGGCGCGAGGTGGTGGCCTTCGGCGGTCACGAAGGCGTCGAAGAAGCGCCAGGTCTTGCGCGCGACCCGGCGCAGCGCGAGCTCGTCGGCGCTGTCCACGAGTGCGCGGTCGCGAACGGGCACCGGCTGCGAGAGCCACCAGGCGGCGATCGGCCCTGCGAGCCACGCGAGCGCGAGCGGGACCGCGGTCCACGCGCGGGCGGGTTGCGCGAGCACGGCGGGCACGAGCAGGGCCACGCCAAGGGCCATGGGTGCGCCCATCGCGCGCATGAAAGAGCCGAGTGTCGAGCCCGCCCGGCGCTCTGCGTCCGCCGCGGTCTCCCATTCCAGCAGGTGGTGGCCCGACACGTAGCGGCGCCACAGTGCGCGAACCGCCGCGTCCACCATCATCCATGCCTGATGCGGCAGGGTCGCGAGCGTGAGCAGGCTGCGCTTGGTGTCGGCCCCAAAGTCGCGCACCACGTCCGGCGCGTACGCGCCAAAGCTCACCGCTCGCGGCCGGAACACCATCGAGTCCGCGAGCGAGAAGTACGCGGGGAACAGCACCACCAGCACGATGGCCACGGGCCACAGCGTCGACGTATCGGGAAGCAGCAGCCAGCCCACCGTCGCGAGCAGGAGCGTGGCCGGCGCCACCATCGAGCGGCGCAGGTTGTCGAAGATCTTCCACCGGTGCAGCGCCGTGAGGGGGTTGGCCTCCCGGGTCTTGTCGGCGCGGGGAACGTGCGCGCCTAAGAAGGGCAGCGTCTGCCAATCGCCGCGGACCCAGCGGTGCATGCGCGAACCCGCCGCGAGGTAGTTGGCGGGGTGGTCGTCGAGCACCTCGATGTCGCTCGCAAGGGCCGTGCGCAGGAACGAGCCCTCGACCAGGTCGTGCGAGAGCAGGGCGTTCTCGGGGAAGCGGTCGTCGAGCAGCGTGCCGAAGAGGTCGACCTCGAAGATGCCCTTGCCGGTGAAGGAGCCCTCGCCAAAGACGTCTTGGTAGGTGTCGGAGATCGCGTTCGCGTACGGGTCGACGCCGGTGATCCCCGAGTACAGCGCCGCGAACCTGCTGCGCCGCGACCCCGGCAGCGTCATGCTCACGCGCGGCTGCACGAGGCCGTAGCCGCGGCGCACGCGCGGGTCGCCCGGCGTGAAGCGCGCGCGGTTGAGCGGGTGGGCGATGGTGCACACAAGGCGTCGCGCCGCGTCGCGCGGCAGCACCGTGTCGGCGTCGAGCGTGAGCACGAAGGTGCAGGAGCGCCGGAAGTCGAGATCGCCCAGCTTGGTGGTGAACGACGTCTCCGTCTCGCCGCGCATCTCTCGGACCAGCTCGAGCAGCGCCCCGCGCTTGCGCTCCCACCCCATCCACTTGCCCTCGGACTCGTTGAAGCGGCGGCTGCGCACGAGCAGGTGGAACGGCCGCACGCCGTGCTCCTCCTCATAGCGCTCGTTGAGCTCCGAGACGCCCCGCACCGCGGCCTCGACGATCGCGCCGTCGCCTTCGCGGGTCGCTCCGTCGCTGGGCAGCATGTCGCCCACGAGTGCGAACGCGAGGTTCAGGTCGCGGTTGGACAGGTACGCCACCTCGAGGTTCTCGATCACATTGCGCGTCGAGCCCACCGATGAGAGCAGTGCGGGCACCACCACGAGCGTGCGGTTGGTCGACGTCAGCGGCTCTCGGTGGTCGAGCCGAGGCAGCACGCGCGGCGGGAACACGAACGCCGACACCCGGTTGACCACCGCAAGCGCCATCTCCGAGAACGGCAGTGACGCGAGCACCACCAGAGCCGCGACGGCCCACGCCGAGGCGCCCTGCGCGAGCGCATACCACGCCAGCAACGCGAGCCCGGCCGTGGTAGCGATCGCGAGCGAGCCCCAGTAGAAGCCGCCGCTGTGCCGCAGCGGTCCGCGGTAGAAGCGCTCACGGCCGGTGGGCCGGTAGGCCACCAGCTTCTCAAGCTCGTAGCGACCGCCGCCGATGAGCCACCAGCCCACGTGCCCGCGCACCTCGTCGGCCGGATCGGCCGTCAGCGCGGCCCGGCACTGCACCACCACGCGGTTGGCGAGCTCGATCTCGGTGAGATCACAGCGGCGCGCCATCTGTTCGAGCGCATGGCGGTAGCGGTCGCGGCTCTCGAACGCCATGACCGGGTACACCTGCGCCGGATCGTTTCTCAGCTCCTGCTCGACGAGTGACACGCGCTCGAAGAACTCCCGCCATTCGTAGGCGTCGAGGAAGCGGATGCTGCCGATGGAGTTCGCGATCGAGATCTGGTTGGCGGCCTGCTCCTGCTGCAGCTCGACCTGGGTCTCGTGCAGCGACAGGCCCGCCGAGGCGAGCCTCTGCTCCAGCCAGCGGTTGACCGAGTCGTCGCCCGTCTCGGCGCCGGCCAGTCGCTGGGCGAGCCGCAGGTAGAACGCGGGCTCGGCCTCGCGGGTCTCGGAGTCGAGTTGGGCGAGCAGTGTCGCCATCGCCGATGCGTCGTCCGGCGGAGCGGCCACGAGGCGCTCGGCCCAGGTCTCGGCAAGGCGCTCCTGCCGCTGTGTGCGCACCACGGCCGCCGACAGGCGTCGCACGTTCTCGACCAGCGCGATGCGCAGCATGATCGGCACCGCCCACACCTCGCCGATGGTGAGCGGGGCGACATCTTGGTAGCCCTCGACGAAGTGGAACAGCGAGCTCTCGTCGAGCCGGGAGTCCGTGTGGGCGACCATCGTGAGCAACGCCGAGTAGAGCCGAGGAACCCCATGCGACGATTCGTCTTCAAGCCGAGGCAGCTCGACCCCGTACTGCGCGGGAAGGTCCTCCCGGACCAAGATGATCTGCTCTTCGATCAGGTAGTAGTTGTCGAGCAGCCATTCACCGCCCGGCGACGTCGCGAAGCCGGACAGTGCCCAGCGCGTGAGCTCGCGGTTGTCGGACGCCAAGGAGACGGCGGCCTGGTCGATCAGCGCGAGTAGGGGCGTGGTGCGCGGGGGCGCGGCGGTGGTCCAGCGCTGGGTGGCTGCAAGACCACGTGCCTCATCGGCCAGGCGATCGGCCGAGAGCAGTTCAGCGCGCAACGGCACATCGCCCGCCAGCGGCGAGCGATGCGAATCGTCGGCTGGTGCCACGAAGGCCGACATGTGCCTCCCTCAGTGCAGGGTCACGCCTCGGCAAGAGGGTTGCTCTTGTGAGTAGGGCGTGCTGGGTTTATGCCCGTAGGAGCACCGAGTGATACGCTTTGCCATTTCATACCCCATGGGGTATGCTTCGCTCAACGTCGGGAAGAAGGAGCGTGCATGAAGCCCAAAGTCATCCTGTGGATCGCCATCGGCCTTGTGGCCGGTGTGGTGATGGTCCTCGCGTTTCGCCCCAGTGGCGGTGACGGGATCCGCAACGTGGACGCGGCCGGCGCGCAGAAGGCGATCGACGCCGGCGCACAGATCGTCGACGTGCGCACCCAAGGCGAGTTCCAGATGGGTCACATCCCCGGCGCCATCAACGTGCCGGTCGACCAGGTCGCCGCGCAAGCGGCCAGCTGGGACCGTGACAAGACCTACGTGGTCTACTGCGCGAGCGGTCAGCGCTCGGCGACCGCGGTCGAGACCATGCGCGGGATGGGCTTCAAGAACATCGCCCACCTCGCGGCGGGCATCCAGGCATGGACGGGCAAGCTCGACACGGGCACCCAGTCCTCGGCCCAGACCATCGAGACGGCCGGCAAGCCGGTGTTCGTGGAGTTCTACACCGACAGTTGACCGAGCTGCATCAAGATGAAGCCCCTGGTCGAGGGGTTGGAGAAGCAGTACGAGGGCAAGGTCGAGTTCCGAAGGCTCAACGTCGAGAAGGATCCGGCAGGCGTGGAGCTCGCCAACAAGCTTGGCGTGCAGTACGTGCCCACGTTCCTGTTCGTGAATGCGGACGGCGTCATCGCCCAGCAGGTGGTTGGCGAGCAGACCAAGGAGCAGCTCACTGCGGCCCTGGATTCGCTCAAGTAGCGCAAGGAATCGCGCCTCTCGCGCGTTCATCGGATTGGCCCTACCGAACGGCTCCCACTGGGGGCCGTTCGTCGTTTGGGGTACACGCACGCGGCTCGTGCGGGGAACGCTCTAGACGAGGACGCAACAGCGTCCACATCCGAGGCCAGGAGGCTCGTTGGCTGAGACCCTGACAACGGAACATCCAGCCGGAACGGCAGACTAAGGTTCCTGGACGACGTATTCACTGAGAGTCGGTTCGTACGTCACTGGTTCGTCGGTTCGTAAGAGGGCGCGGAAGAGGTATCCCGCGTCGGAAGTAACGGTAAGAGTAAGTAAGCACCGATGTCGCCAGGAACCAGGCAGAAGCCCGTGGTAACTGCTGAGGATGCGGCCGTAACGCCAAGGCGGCCAAAAGTCCTCGAGGATAACCTTTTGGAGGGGTCACTCGGGCGCAGCGAAGGCCGTTCCGGCTACCGGTTAACCTAGGTCGCGAAGTCGTGACCTGAACGCGAAAGGCGGGCCCGAAGGCCCGCCTTTCTGGTGTTCTCCGCGCGACGCCGGTCGGGGACGTCGCGGCTAGAGCGCTTCGGGGCCGGTCTCGCCGGTGCGGATACGCACCACCTGCTCGACGGGCGACACGAAGATCTTGCCGTCGCCGATACGGTCGGTGCGGGCCGCCCGCGTGATCGCGTCGAGACAGTCGGCCACTTCGTGGTCGTGCACCACGGCGATGATCGAGACCTTGGGGAGCAGGTCGATCACGTACTCCTCGCCGCGCCACTGCTGGGTGATGCCCTTCTGGATGCCGTGACCCTTGACCTCGCTCACCGTCAGGCCGTTGTGGCCCAGGTCCACGAGCGCGCCCTTCACGGCGTCCAGGCGCTCCGGGCGGACGATCGCTTCGATGCGCTTCATCTACGCCTCACTCCCTGCAGGAATCGGATGCGGGTGCGACGCGCCGCCGGGGGTTCCGGCAAGGCCGCCCTCGCCCAGCGGGCCCGAGCCCACCATGTCCGGGTAGGCGAGCACGCCCATCTCGGTGGGATCGAGACCGGCGATCTCATCGGCCTCGCTTGAGCGGATGCCCTGGATCGCGTGCTGCACCTTGAAGAAGACGTAGTGCATGCCAAACGCCCACGCGAACACGGTCACCACGGCGATGCCCTGCGCGGCCAGCTGGCCGGCGTTGCCGTAGAACAGGCCGGTGACGGGGGAGCTGACGCCGTTCCAGCCGGCACCGTAGGAGCCGTCGGCGAACAGGCCCAGTGCGATCATGCCCCACGCACCGTTGACGCCGTGGACCGAGACGGCGCCAACCGGATCATCGACCTTCATCTTGCGCTCGACGAACACGACCGAGCCCACAACCAGGAAGCCCGCGATCAGGCCGATGAGGATCGACGCCCACGGGGTGACGAAGGCGCACGGCGCCGTGATGGCCACCAGGCCGGCGAGCATACCGTTGACCGCCATCGACGGGTCAGGCTTGCCCCACAGCTTCCACACCAGGAACATCGCGGCCAGACAGCCTGCGGAGCCGGCGAGCATGGTGTTGGCGATGATGACGGTGAAGCGCAGGTCGGTGGCGGCCAGCGTGCTCATGCCGTTGAAGCCAAACCAGCCAAAGACCAGGATGATGGTGCCCAGGATCGCCATGGGCACGTTGTGGCCCGGGATGGCGACGGGCGTGCCGTCAGCCTTGAACTTGCCGATGCGCGGGCCGATGACCATCGCTCCGGCCAGTGCCGCGAAACCACCCACCGCGTGAACCACCGACGAGCCGGCGAAGTCCACGGCGCCGTTGCCAAAGCCGTAGTTGGCGCCCAGCGTGGCGAGCCAGCCGCCGCCCCACATCCACATGCCGTAGATCGGGTAGACGACCGCAGCCATGAACACACCAAAGGGCAGAAACGCCGAGAACTTCCAGCGCTCGGCCATGCCGCCGGTGACGATGGTGGCCGCGGTGTCCATGAACACCATCTGGAAGAGGAAGAACGCCATGACGCCGGGATCGTACGTGCCGTCGGCCAGCGAGCCCACGAAGAAGCCCTTGGTGCCGGCGAACGCATTGGCGCCTATCTTGAGCGCCTCACCGTTGAGCAGTCCCTCGGCCCCGGGCGCCCAGTAGAACGCGCCCAGCGAGCCAAACTCGAGTGCGAAGCCGAAGGCCCAGTAGGCCAAGGCGCCCACCGCGAAGATGACGAAGTTGGTCATCGCGACGTGGGCGGCGTGCTTCGACCTGCAGAAGCCGGTCTCGACGAGCATGAAGCCGGCCTGCATGAAGAAGATGAGTCCAACGCCCACGATCAGGAAGAAGAAGTTGAGCGCCGTCTTGGTGGTACCGATGTCCGCGCCCACCTCCTGCAGCGTGGGCTTGCCGGCCTCGGCGGCGGTGACGGCGTTGATACCGCCGTAGTTGCTGCCGGTGGGGTCGGCGTGGGCGATCAGGGCCATTGCGAACACAGCGACGAGTGCGAGAAGTACCGTCCGCACCGCGGCGCGGCGAAGGATCTTGGGCCACTGACCATGTGCCACGCTCATGTCGAACGTGCGATTCATGAAGTCGCGCATCTCCTCCACCTCCTTTGCTGACGTGGCCCGTCCGAGTGGATCGGGCCCCCATACGGAAAAGGTCGCACCGTACGTCGTTGGACGGAGCGGTCCGGGATCTGCGCTGGATTCCCGGAGGGCGGTTGCCATGTGGCCACCGTCCACCATTCACGCTACGGGGGAGGTGTTGCGGGCTTGTTGCCCGCGAGCGAAGACCTGGTGAAACCCGCGTGGCAGACGCGCGACGGCGTTGTTGCGTCGCTGCGGCTTAGAGCGTCTCGGCGTCCACGATGGGGGAGGCCTTGATCTCGCTCGACGCACCGGCCAGCCGGAACAACGCCGGCAGAACCGGCGGCACCACGATGGTGGAGACCGCGACCACCAGCACGATCATCGCGTAGACAGGAGACGAGATGATGCCCAGACCCTGACCCATCGCGGCGACGATCAGTCCCACCTCGCCGCGGGGCACCATGCCCACGCCCACGGCGAGTGCGGTGCGCGGGCCCTCGTTGGCCACGGCAAGACCGCAGCCCACGATCTTGGTGACGATCGCGATGACCACGAGGCCCAGACCCGGCAGCAGCACGGCGGGGTCAGCGAACAGCGGCAGCTCCACGCGCGCGCCCATGAGCACGAAGAAGAACGGCACGAGCATCTCGTAGAGCGGCTCGGTCTTGGTCTGGAGCTCCCAGTGGTCCGGTCCCTCGGCGAATCCCATGCCCGCGAAGAACGCACCCACGATCGCGGCGAGCCCGATCGACTCGGCGACGGCGGCGAACAGCAGCATGGCCGCCACCGCGAGCGCGAAGGGCGGATGGGAGATCTTGAAGCGGTCGAGGAGGTCTTCGGACTTCACTACCAGCCACGGCAACACCAACACGATGACGCCGATGAACGCGATCGCCTCGAAGCCCACCAGGCTGAGCCGGCCGATGTTGATGCCGCCCTTCACGGCTCCCGACACGCCGGAGAGCACGAGCAGTCCCAGCACGTCGTCGACGACCGCCGCTGTGATCACGATGCGCGCGATCCGCGTCGAGATGAGCCCGCGGTCGGAGAGTACGCGAGCCGTGATGCCCACCGAGGTGGCCACCAGCGCGGTCCCGATGAACAGCGACTCTTGCCAGCCGGCGTCGAGCACCCACACGCCGAAGGCGTAGCCGCACGCCAGCGGCAGGATGATGCCCAGCGTCCCCACGAGCAGCCCCGCGCGGCCCACCTTCATGATCTCGCTGCGCCGCGTCTCGAGTCCCACATAGAACATGAGCACCACGACGCCCAGCGTCGAGACGATGCTGAGCGTGACATCCTCGCGGATCAGGCCCAGCGCGTAGGGGCCCAGCACCATTCCGGCAATCAGCTCGCCGATGACCGCGGGCTGCTTCAGGCGCTCGAACAACTCGCCGGCGAGCTTCGCGCCCACGAACACGAAGAACAGGTTGAGCAGGCTATGAGACAGCTCCGGCATGTCACTCCCGTGTCATCGAGACCCCGCGGCTACCGAGAGGGTACCCCCGGCAGGTTGCGGATGTGTGAACTCGGGAAGCGGTGATATACTCTCCCGCGCACGGGGACGTAGCTCAGCTGGGAGAGCATCGGCTTTGCAAGCCGAGGGTCGAGGGTTCGAGCCCCTTCGTCTCCACCAGACATGACGCAGGCCGGGAGCCATCAGGCTCTCGGCCTGTTTTGTTGTTGCCGGGCTACTGCGTGCGCGGCAGGTCCACGGTGCAGTACATGCACTTGGATGCTTCCGCGGGGATGCTCTGCAGGCACGACGGGCAGTCGCGCATCGCGGGCGGCTCTTGGAGGCGGCCGAGTCGCTTCATCATCGCGTTCATCGGCGCGACCACGAAGAAGTAGACGGCGCCCGCGATCAGCAGGAACTGCAGCAGCGCGGTGAGGAACGCCCCGTACTTGAACGGCCCCAGCACGAGCGCGTCGAAGGACGGCTTGCCAAGAACGGCCGCGATGGGCGCCATGATCAGGTTGGCGACGAACGAGTTGACCAGCGCCGCAAAGGCGACGCCGATGACCACGCCCACGGCCATGTCGACCACGTTGCCACGCAGAATGAAGTCCCTAAACCCCTTGATCATCGTGACCCCCCAACGAAGACGGCTACGTCTAGCCTTTATGCCCGCCCGGGCCGGCGGGGCACTAGGGAGCACACGGATGGCCGATCAAGTCGCGGTCGGGCCGTTCTTTGCCGATCCACCCACTCCGAGATGCAGCGACATGACGAGGTCGGTCTGGCGGTCGGTGCCCAGCACGAACTCCTGGGTGCCCACCACGCGAAAGCCCCAGCGCTCGTAGAACGCGACGGCTCGAGGATTGTGCTCCCACACGCCGAGCCAGACGGTGTCGGCGCCCTCGTCCTTCGCGATGTCGAGAGACGCCGCGATGAGCGCCGAGCCCACGCCACCGCCGGGGCGGTCCGCGTAGATGCGCACGAGCTCAACCGCGCGCTCCGCTGCAACGCACGGTGGCGCGGATCCGGATCGCAGGTGCGCGTACCCGGCGGCTACGCCGTCCTCGCCCTCGGCGATCAGGATGGTGTTTGCCGGGTCAGATAGCTCTGCGAGCTGAACGCGTTCGCTGAACGCGCCGGCGACGTAGGCCTCGATGTCGCTCTCAGCGTTCTGAGGCCCGAATGCGGCGACGAACGTGCGTGCAGCCATGTCCGCGAGAAGTGCGGCATCCTGTGGCGTGGCGACCCGGATACGCTGTCGAGTGTGAGTCAAGTGGGGCCCTCTCGTCGGGCGGAGCGTGCGATGCCGGTCCAGTCGCGCGACTAACGCGCGTGGATCGCGGTTGCCTTCCCGGCCGTGCCGCTCGACTTGTTCGCGCGCATGTATGGCCGGTAGACAACCTTGGCGCGAAACGTCCCGGTCTGCTGGGGGAAGCCGGGCAGGCGCATGAAAGTGAGAGACAGGTTGTCCCCGCCGCGCAGCACTATCTCAGTGCTGTCGGTGACGTCGAGAGTCTCGCCGGTGTCGACGAGGGTGAGCGTGGCGTAGTCCCGACCCCAGCGAACGTCCCCCAGGTAAGACGCGGGCCACACGAGCAAGTAGAGAACGACGGCCATCACACCTACGAGCGCGAAGGCGGCAACGATCTTCCACCACGTGAAGCGCCGTGTACCCGCGTCGAGCACACGACCCCCGTACCGGGAGTCCGTCTCGGCAACGGCTCCGATGTGAGACTGATCGGTCATGTTGTGCTGGGCCGACGTGCGGCCCTTCCCCCTCGTGGTTCGCATTAAGAAGCTCACGCGCTATCAACTGTGACTGGGTGTCGCGCGCTGAGTCTCAAGCATAGCCGACCCCCCGGACTCTCGGCGCCCGTCTGTCGCGCGGACAGTGGCGCGAAGGTCGCGCGCCCACCCAGCCGGTTAGCTCGATGTATGTCGCGGAAACATACCGCTCCAACCGCCGAGGAAGGAGCACGTCGTGCCGCAGTACGGAATGGTCGTCTACTCGCCGGTGCCCGCCGACCCGCTGGCGTTGTCCCCCGAGCACGTGGCGGCGCTTGATGAGTACCCGGACAAGGCGAAGGCCCTGAAGGGCAAGGTCCTGGGCGGCACGTACTTCTCCAAGCAGCGGGGCTTCGCCTTCAACCCAAGCACATCGGCCATGACGGTCAGGGGCGATTCGGCGCAAGAGGGCACGCTACAGTCGGACTTGGTGGTCTCGGCGTTCTTTGTGGTCGCGGCACCCAGCATCGATGTGGCGGTGCAGATCGCCAAGCTCCACCCGGCGGCACAGGACGGGGCCATCGAGGTGCACCCGCTGTTCGTGCCGGTGGGGCAGGTCCAGGACGACTACGCGGACTGAGTCACGCAGGCTCAGGCACAGCCCGTCGCCGTGATCGGTTGGACGTGAATCCGCTTCGGGAACAAACACGCCAACAGTGGTTTCGCGAGCGCGAGCGCTCCGGACGAAAAGGTGACCACCATGTTTGCCGACGACGACATTCCGGGCGAGCCTTCAACTGAGGGCGAACCTGTTGAGCGCGATCACGGCGTCCTCATCGAGGCGCACAAGCACGAACACTGGCCCGACGATGAGGGCCGGGACTCCGACATGGGCGAGGGGCGCGACCCGGAGCTCTGGGGTGCCCAGCAGGCACTCATCGAAGAGGACATCGACGACGGCATCAAGCTCGACGGTTTCTCGGAGGAGCAGGCCCGTCGGATCATGAACGCGATGGGCGATGACGCCGCCGATCCGCTCGAGGACGCGCCTGACGGCGTGAGCGCCACGGGCAGTATCGGCGGGCCAGACCACGGCGGGTTCCCCGAGAAGTAGCGGTACATCCGTTGGTGGGCAGGCATCTGGCGCACATGTCTGCGCAGGCGTAACCTAACTCTCCACGATGCGGCGCGTTGCGCCGAGGCAATCCGGGTCGAGGAGATACATGCCCAGCCTGAAGAAGATCCTGCTTGGCAACCCGCTGCACAACAGAGAGGCCGCTCACCAGCGCCTGAACAAGGTCACCGCGCTGGCGGTCCTGTCGAGCGACGCGATGTCCTCGGTTGCGTACGGCCCCCAGGAAATCCTGCTGATGCTGGCGCTTGCGGGCACCGGGGCGCTCGCTCTCACGTGGCCCATCGCCATCGCTATCGGCGCGCTGCTTTGCATCGTTGTGATCTCGTACCGCCAGACCATCCGCGAGTATCCCGGCGGAGGCGGCTCATATATCGTCGCCAAGGAGAACCTGGGCACCACCCCCGGTCTCATCGCCGGGGCGTCGCTGCTCGTCGACTACATCCTCACGGTAGCGGTGTCGATCTCTGCGGCGGTGGCAGCGATCACGTCGGCTGCCCCGAGTCTCATGAAGTACACCGTGCCGATGGCGGTCTTCTTCGTCATCTTGCTTGCGATCGCGAACCTGCGTGGCGTCAAGGAGTCAGGTGCTCTCTTCGCGCCGCCCACCTATGCGTTCATCATCTTGCTCGGCTACATGGTGGTAGTGGGGCTGTGGCGTTTCGCGACCGGGCATCCGTTCACGGTTCCCGTGCCCGAAGAGGGCATCGAAGCGGTTCAGTCGTTGACGTTCTTCCTCATCCTCAAGGCGTTCGCTTCGGGCTGTTCGGCGATGACGGGTGTCGAGGCCATCGCCAACGGCGTACAGCTCTTCCGTAAGCCGGAGGCGAAGAACGCGCAGATCACCATGGCGTGGATGGGCGGCATCCTGCTCACGCTCATGTTGGGAGTCTCGGCGTTGGCCGTGCTCGCCCACGTGCAGCCAAGTGAGACAGAGACCCTCATCAGCCAACTGTCGGCCGAGATGTTTGGCAGAGGTCCCGTCTACTACGCCATCACCGTCGCGGTGGCCCTTATCCTGGTGCTTGCGGCCAACACCGCCTACGCGGACTTCCCGCGCCTGTCTTCGTTCATCGCCGAGGACGACTTCCTGCCGCACCAGCTCAAGGACCGCGGCTACCGCCTGGTCTTCTCCAACGGCATCATCTTGCTGACGCTCGCGGCCATCGCGCTGCTTGTCGTGTTCAGCGGTCAGACCACCAAGCTGATCCCGCTCTACGCGATCGGCGTGTTCATGTCGTTCACGCTCTCGCAGGCCGGCATGGTGGTTCATCACACCCGGCTCAAGGAGCCGCGCTGGAAACTGTCCCGAGCGGTCAACGCCTTTGGCGCAGTGTGCACCGGCGTCGTCACCATCATCGTGGCGGTGGCGAAGTTCCACGATGGCGCATGGATCGTGGTCTTCCTCATCCCCACGATCATGGCTTACTTCCTGTGGGTGCGCCGCCAGTACGACCGCGTGAAGGCCGAGCTGGCCATTCGAGCCGAGGAGCTCACCGACCTGAACTGGCAGTCCTACAACCGTATGCACAACCACGTCGTGGTTCTGGTGTCGGGAATCGATCGCCGCCTGTCGCGGGCCCTGCAGTACGCCAAGAGCTTGCGGGCAGATACCGTCGAGGCGGTCTGGGTCGACATCTCGGGCAAGGCCCCCGAGTTCAAGGCGACATGGGAGGAGGCCGGCTTTGGCATCCGCCTTGTCGTGCTGGACTCGCCCTACCGCGAGATCATCGGGCCGATCATGGACTACGTCCGCGCGATTCCCAAGCCGACCGCCGATCACGTAGTCACCGTGATCATGCCTGAGTACGCGCCCGAGAACATCGCCGACACAATGCTGCACGATCAGTCCACGCTGTGGATGAAGACGCAGCTCTTCAGCGAGCCGGGCGTCATCGTGACGGACGTGCCCTACCGCATCGCTGAGGACAAGGCGCGGCGTCAGAAGAAGGCCGCGACTCCGGAGTAGAGTCGCGGCCAGTTCGAAGCCGAGCGCTATGGGCGATGCGCGCCGCTAGTGCGCTGCGCTAGCTCCGCCGTCGTCAGGGATGCCGAAGGACTCGCGTATACGGCTCTCCTCGAGCACGCCTTCGACCAGTAGTAGCAGCTGGTCGCCGGCTACGAGCAGCGTGTTGCCGCGAGCCGCCTGCACGTAGCCCTCCTTGGCGAGGATCGCCATGACGGTGACGTTGGGGGGAAGGGGCACCTCGGAGAGCTTGTGGCCCACGGCCTTCGCATTCTCCGGAAGCGTGAGCTCCTCGACCGCCACACCGTCAGCCTGAAGCTTGAGCAGCGTGGTCAGGTCGCCCAGGCCGATCTGCTTCTCGATGAGGCCCTGAAGCACCGCCGTCGACGAGACGGCCACGTCCACTCCCCACTCCTTGTCGAAGAGCCACTCGTTCTGGGGGTGGTTCACACGCGCGAACACCGAGCCCACTCGGAAGTGCTTCGCGAGCATCGCGACCACCAGGTTGTCCTCGTCGTCGCCGGTGACGGCCGCGACGAGGTCGCTGCCCTCGATGCCGGCGGTCTCAAGGACCTCGATCTCGCAGGCGTCACCCTCGAACGCCTCGGCGTTGGGGGTCATACGGCGCACGAGCTCGATGCGGTCGCGGCGCTGGTCGATCACGGTGACCTGGTGCTCGCCGCTGAGCTGATGGGCCAGCGCCGCTCCGGTCTTGCCGGCCCCTACGATGATGATCTTCATGGGGCGCTCCTACTCGAGGCCGATGAGCTGCTTGAGCTCATCGACTGCGTCGCGGGTCACGGTGATGTAGAGCCGGTCGGTCTCGGAGATCACGTCTTCAGGATTGGGAAGCGACGCCTTGCCGTCGCGCACGAGCACCGTGACGCGGAAGTGATCGCGGTTCTCGAACTGCGCGATCGTCATGCCTTCCATCTCGGCGGTCGCCGATGCCTGCACGGTCACGATCTCGCCGCCGCCAAAGATGCGCTCGGTGCGCACGAGCGGCTCGAGGATCATGGTGAGCAGCTTGCGGCCGGCCCACCGCACGCTCGAGATGGTGGGGATGCCGAAGTGCTCGTAGACGTTGGCACGGCGCGGGTCGAAGATGCGGGCCACGACCACCGGCACACCGAAGCGCTCGCGCGCCACACGCGCAGCCACGATGTTGCTGTTGTCGCCGGCAGTGACCGCAGCGAACGCGTCGGCCTTCTCGATGCCGGCCTTGACCAGCGTCTCGCGGTCGAAGACCTCGCCCGTGAGCTTGCGGCCTTGGATCTCCTCACCGTACTCGGCGAAGACGGCAGGGTTCCTGTCGATGACGGAGACGGTGTGCCCCTCCGATTCGAGCATGTGCGCGAGGTAGCGGCCCACTCGGCCGTACCCGCCGATGACGACGTGCATGAAACCTCCCAATCCAGGGGGTCGATTCGACCACGATGCACCATGCTAGTACCGCTTCAACCACTGCGCCACTACTTGCTCGGCAGACGGTGGAGGAACTGGCAGTTCGTGGGGGTAGTATTGGTGGGTACCCACGAGGACTTCACATCACACACGAAGAGGCTCTATGCGAATCCACGTCATCAGGCACGTCCCATTCGAAGGCCCCGAGCTCATCGCGCAGTGGGCACACGCGCGCGACCATGAGCTCACCGAGACGCTCGCGCTCACCGAAGAGTTCCCGGAGCTCGAAGAGATCGACCTGCTGGTCCTCATGGGCGGTCCCATGGGAGCCGATGATGACGCCCGCCTTCCCTGGCTGGCCGCCGAGAAGCGCTACGTGTCGTCGGCGCTTGCCAACGGCTCGCGCGTGCTGGGTGTGTGCTTGGGCTCGCAGATCGTGGCCGAGGTCGCGGGTGGCGCCGTGCGCCGCAACGACCACAGGGAGATCGGGTGGTACCCGGTCCACCACGTGGGCGGATCGGACGAAGGCGTGCTGGCGGCGATCCCGGAGGGGCTGATCGCGGGTCACTGGCACGGTGACACGTTCTCGCTGCCCGATGGTGTCGAGCCGGCGCTGTCGAGCGAGGCGTGCATGAACCAGGCCTACGCCATGGACGGCGGCCGCATCGTGGGGCTGCAGTGCCACCTGGAGTGGACCGAGGACGCGCTGGACGCGCTCGTCGAGGCGTGTGGTGACGATCTCGCCGGCGGGGGTCCATATGTGATGAGCGCGAGCGAGATGCTCGAGGAGGCGCGTCTGCGCATTCCCGCGTGCCGCGATGCGCTGTTCGATTTGCTCGACCGGATGATGGAGACGGCGAAGGGCTAGGCGATGGGGGCGATTCTCGAAGTCGAGGGGCTCGAGAAGCGATTCGGTGACGTGACCGCCGTGGGTGGCGTGTCGTTCGAGATAGCCGAGGGCGAGATCTTCGGGCTGCTCGGCCCCAACGGGGCGGGCAAGACCACGACGATCTCGATGATCGCGTGTCTGCTGGCGCCCGATGCGGGTGACGCGCGCGTCGCCGGGCACTCGGTGCGCAACGAGTCGCTGAAGGTCCGCTCGGCGCTGGGGGTGGTGCCGCAGGAGATCGCGCTGTACCCCACGCTCACCGCCGCCGAGAACCTGCGTTTCTGGGGCCGGATGTACGGCCTGGGCGGCAAGGCGCTCGACGATGCGGTGGCCTACGGGCTGGCGATGGCCGGGCTCGAGGACAAGGCCAAGAAGCGCGTCGAGACCTTCTCGGGAGGCATGAAGCGGCGCATCAACATCGCAGCCGGCATCCTGCATAGACCTCGCGTCCTGCTCATGGACGAGCCCACGGTGGGGATCGACCCCCAGAGCCGCAACCACATCCTCGAGACGGTGAAGCAGCTCAACGACGAGGGTATGACCGTGGTCTACACGAGCCACTACATGGAAGAGGTCGAGTTCCTGTGCGACCGGGTGGGCATCGTGGATCACGGCAAGCTCATCGCGCTGGGCACGCTCGAGGAGCTGCGCGCACTCGTGGGCGACGAGGACCGCGTGCGTATCACGCTGGGTGACGGTCAACCGCCCGCCGATGAGGCCGCATCCGACGACACAGCCGCGACCGAGGCCGCGGAGCCGGCGCCACCCGCCGAAGTGCTCGCCGCGCTCGAGGGCGTGCGTGCGGTTGGCGGGGTCACGAGCGCCGAGGTCGTGGGCACCACGCTCGAGGTGCTCTCGCCTGACGCCGCAGCCGCGTTGGGCGGCATCGTCGAGGCGGTCACGCGCAGCGGCGCGGCCGTACGCGCGGTGGAGATCGCCGAGCCCAACCTCGAGAGCGTGTTCCTGCACCTCACCGGGCGCGGACTGCGCGACTGATGATGCGCGCGCTGCACATCGCATGGAAGGACATCCGCGTCTGGACGCGTGACGTCTCCGCCATGGGCATCCTGTTGGGCATGCCGGTGGTGCTGATCCTGATCCTTGGCTCGGCGCTGGGCGGTGCGGCGAGCGGGGGAGACGCAGCCATACCCGTTGCGGTGGTGAACCTCGATGACGGGCAGGCGGCAGTGGTGCAGGGCAGCCCGTCGATCGTGGCACCTCCCACGAGCGACCATCTGGGCGACGAGCTGGTCTCGGCGATCCGCGGCTCGAAGCGCATCGACCGCATCGCGGACGTGACGGTGTCGCGCACGCTCGGACCCGTGCAGGCCAAGGTCGCCGATGGCGAGATCGCCGCAGCGCTCGTCATCCCCGTCGACTTCACGAGACGGGTCACGGACGGCAAGCCGGTCGAGCTCAAGGTCCTGGGCGACCCCGGTTCAGAGCTGTCCGCGGGCATCTGGGAGAGTATCGTCCGCTCGCTCGCCGGGCAGTACTCGGCGGCCTCGATCTCAGTGCAGACCGCGACCAAGGCCGTTGCCGAGCAGCGTGCGTCGGAACCACAGTCCGGCTGGCTGATGTCGGCGGTGAACCAGAACGCGATCGTCGCTGCCACGAAGCCCGGGGCGCTCGAGACGGTGCAGGTCGACGACGAGCAGATCGTGCAGGGCGTGAAGCTGACCGCCATCGACTTCTACGGGCTGTCGATGACGTCGATGTTCCTCATGTTCGGCGCGATGTTCGGTGCGTTCTCGACGATCAAGGAGCGCCGCGAGCAGACGCTGTCGCGACTGCTGACCACGCCCACCGGCGCGGCGGCGGTCACGGGCGGCAAGATGCTCGGCATCTTCGCGCTGGGCATGGCGCAGTTCTCTGTGCTGTACCTGTTCACGCGCTTCGCATTTGGCGTGAACTGGGGTGACGACGTGCTCGCGGTGTTCGTGGTCGCGGCCGCCGAGGTGCTGGCTGTCACGGGGCTCGCGGTGGTCATCGCCTCGCTCGCGCGCACGGAGCGCGGCGCCGGCGGGCTTGGCCCGCTCGTCATCCAGATCCAGGCCCTCATCGGCGGTGCGTTCTTCACCATCACCGTGCTGCCGGAGTGGATCCAGCCCATCCGGTACTTCTCGGTCATCGGGTGGACGATGGAGGGTTGGAGCACCGTGCAGCTGCGCGGCGGCCACGTGTCCGATGTGCTCGCCCCGGTGGGTGCACTCATGGGCTTCGCGGTGCTGTTCTTCCTGTTTGGTGCATGGCGGACGGCGGCCCGCCGATGAAGCGCGTCTTCGCCATCGCACGGTTGAACCTGCTGTCGCTGTTCAGGGACCGCACGGAGCTCGTCGCCGTGATCGTGCTGCCGCTGCTGCTCACATGGGTGTTTGGCACCGCCTTTGGGTCGCAAGGCGCCGAGCGCCCCTTGGGTGTGCCCGTGGTCGACCTCGACCGCACCGAGTACTCGCGGACGGTGGTCAAGGCCGTCGACGACGCTCCCTCGTTCGAGGCCGACACCTCGCTGACCAAGGCGGCGGCGCGCGCAGCGGTCAAGGCCGGCGATGCGCCGGTGATCGTGGTGATCCCCAAGGGCTTTGGTGCGGCTGTGGCCTCCGATGAGCCCGCGCGCGTCGAGACGCTTCGCGACCCCAGCTCGCAGCGCGCGCAGGCGCTCGTCGAGGTGGTGCAGGGCGCGGCGACGCGCATCGCCACCAACGCGATGGCCGCTCGTGCGGCGCAGGACGCTGCGGCGATGGTGTCCTCGAGCGCAACGCTTCCCGCCGGCCAAGCGCCCGGAGCGCTGCCCGTGGGCCACCCGCCGCGCGACCCCGCTCTGTTCGCTCGCTACTACGGCATCGCCGATTCCTTGTGGGAGCCCGCCCCGCCCGTGAGCGTCACCGCGGTCACGGTGACCTCGTCGGCAGCTCGTGAGGCGGAGCTCTCCGCTCCCGCCAACACGCAGTACTCGCTGGGCTTCACGGTGTTCTTCGTCTTCATGACCGCGCTGGGGAGCGCCGGCGGCATCCTCGAGGAGCGCGAGCTGGGCACGCTTCGCCGGCTGCTCGCGACGCCTGTTCGCCGCGCGGAGGTGCTGGGCGGCAAGGTCATGGGCGTCGCGCTGGTCGCGAGCTTCGAGGCCGCGATGCTCGTGGGCTTTGGCGCGCTCGTCTTTGGCGTGCCGTGGGGGAGCGACCCGCTTGCCGTGGCGGCGGTGCTGCTGGGTCTCGTACTGGCGGCGACGGGGCTGGGCGTGATGCTCTCGGCGCTCGTGCGCACCCGCAGCCAGATGTCGGCGATCGCACCCGTGCTCTCCACGGCGCTCGCGATGCTGGGCGGATGCTACTGGCCGCTCGAGATCACGAGCCCCACCATGCAGACGATCGCGAAGTTCACGCCCACCGGCTGGGCGATGGTGGGGCTGAAGGACGTGGTCGCACGCGGTGCGGGACTCGAGGCGGTGATGCTGCCGGTGGTGGTGCTGCTCGCGTTCTCGGCGGTGTCGCTCGCGGTGGGTGTCACGCGCTTGAAGCTTGAATAGGATTGCTGCGATTTCGGATACCGCAGAGCCCCCGGCGATGGGCTAGCATGGGGCGCATGACTGACGAGAAGACCCCACTGTCCGTATGGCTTGCTCTGGGAACCGCGCTGCTGTTGTGGGCGTCGGCGTTCCCCGGGATCCGCGCCGGCCTCGCTCCCATCGACGGCACGCCCGGCCCCGACGGCTACGGCCCCGCACAGCTCGCGTTGCTGCGCTTTGGCACCGCGTCGATCGTGCTCGCGGTCTACGCGCTCATCATCCGCATGAAGCGCCCCGCCAAGATGGACCTGCCGCGCATCTGGCTCGCCGGCATCTTGGGCATCACCATCTATCACCTCGCGCTCAACTTTGGCGAGCGCACCGTGCAGTCCGGCGCGGCTGCGCTGCTCATCTCGCTGTCGCCCGTGGTAACGGCCGCGCTCTCCACCCGCTTCTTGGGGGAGCGTCTCGCACCGTGGGGCTGGGCGGGTATCGGTATCTCGTTCGCCGGCGGTGTCATGGTCGCGGCCGGTGAGGCCGAAGGCGCGATCGGCCTCGATCCGGGGGCGCTGCTCATCCTCATCGCGACCATCTCGACGTCGCTCTACTTCCTGGTGAGCAAGCCCGGGCTGGCCAAGTACTCGGCCACCGAGTTCACGTCCTACGCCATCTGGGCGGGCACCGTCCCGCTGCTCCTGTTCGCGCCCTCGTTGCTCCAGCAGATGCAGGCGGCGCCCGTCTCGGCCACGGTCTCCGGCATCTACCTGGGCATTTTCCCGGGCGCCATCGCCTACGTGCTGTGGGGGTACGGCCTGTCGAAGATGCCCGCGAGCCGCGTGTCGGCGTTTCTGTACCTGCAGCCGGTCAACGCCGCGATCATCGCGTGGTTCTGGCTTGGCGAAGTGCCCAGCCTGGCCGTGATCGTGGGCGGTGCGGTGTCGATCGCAGGCGTGGTGCTGGTCAACACGATCGGCCGCCCCAAGACCGCCCAGGCCATCGCCTCCGAGGAAGCCGCCATCGAGCTCGCCGAGGAAGCGCCACACGCCTAGCCGCGCACGCGGACGGAGCAGGCGGACGCGAGCACCAGCGCGCACCAGCGCAGGCCGGGCTACCGCCGGATCTCGAACCCGCTGAGCCCCTCGGGCGCCTCGGACCACGACTCGTGCTGGGTCACCACGGCGCTCTCCGGACCGTGGCCGGCCCACGCGACCATCGTGGCGACCTTCTCGGCGTCGCCTTCGAAGACGGCTTCGACCCCGCCGTCCGGCAGGTTCCTGACCCAGCCGCTCACGCCCACCGATTCTGCCTGCCTGCGCGTGCTCTCGCGGAACCACACGCCCTGCACTCGTCCCTCGACGATCACGCGCGTTCTGACCGTTGCCACCACGTACTCCTCTGGATACTGACTGGCGGGTATAGTATGAAAACCTTCGAAAAGGAGTCCTCGCATGCCTATCGTGCGCATCGATATCCAGTCGGGCAAGTCCACCGAGTACAAGCGCGCCATCCTTCACGGTGTGCGCTCGGCGATCAGCGAGTCGCTGGGTGTCCCTGACGACCGCATCATGCAGCGCATCATCGAGACTCCCGCCGAGGACATCGACACCACCGAGGTCAAGTCGGACCGGCTGACCATCGTCGAGGTCGCGATGCTCCCGCGCCCCACCGAGAAGAAGGAGGCGCTGTACCATGCGATCTCCAAGAAGCTCGGTTTCGCGCCTGGCATCGCCGAGCACGACCTCGTGGTCCTCGTGACCGACCCGGTGGCCGAATGCTTCTTCCTCAACGGCGCCATGCAGTGCACCCCTGCCCCTGTGCCCGCCGAGGACGCGTCGTGAGCGAGGCAGTGATGAGGACCGCAGACTCCGAGTTCGAGAAGAAGGTCCGCGCCTACTCGCTGGGCGAGGAGATCGCCAACAGCGTCATCCACGGGTTGGGCATCGCGTTGTCGGTGGCCGCGCTGGTCATCCTGGTCGCGTTCGCGGTGCTCGAGCACGACCCCTACAAGCTCGCGAGCTCCATCGTCTACGGCATCACGCTCATCCTCGAGTACACCGCCTCGACGCTCTACCACAGCTTCCCTCAGCCCAAGGTCAAGCACCTCTTCAAGGTCTTCGACCACTGCGGCATCTACCTGCTCATCGCCGGCACCTACACCCCGTTCTGCCTCGTGACGCTGCGCGGCGACGGCGGCTGGCTGCTCTTTGGGATCATCTGGTCGCTCGCGGTCATCGGCATCGCGCTCGAAGCGTTTTGGGCCTACCGGCCGCGGTGGCTGTCCGCGCTCATCTACCTGGGCATGGGCTGGATGGTCGTGCTCTCCATCAAGCCGCTGATCGCAAACCTCGACCCGGCGGGTCTGTGGCTGCTGGTCGCGGGAGGGCTCGCCTACACCGTGGGCACCGTCTTCTACGTGATGAAGAGCGTGAAGTACATGCACGCGGTGTGGCACGTGTGGGTGCTTGCGGGAAGCGTCTGCCACTTCCTCGCGGTGCTGCTCTACGTCATCCGCTAGTCGGCGTCCGGGGCGCTACTTCGCCGAGGGCAGGGTCGCGTCGTTGTCGTAGCCTCGGCTCTCCCAGTACCCCTTGAAGTCGGTGCGGTCGCTGACCTCGATGTTCGTGACCCACTTGGCCCACTTGTAGCCCCACTTGTCCTGGGCGACCACCTGGAACGGGTAGCCGCGCTCGGCGGGCAGGTCGATCCCGTTCATCTTGTAGGCCAGCAAGATGTCGTTGTTCACCACGAAGTCGAGCGGCAGAGACGTGGAGTACCCGTCGTAGCAGCGAAAGATCACGGTCTTGGCGCGCTTGTCGTAGCCGGCTTGCTCGAGCAGGTCGGCGATCTTGACGCCCTCCCACAAGATGTCGACGCTCCAGCCCTCGACGCAGTTCATCCGCACGACCTTCTGATACGACTGCCGATCGAGCACCTGGTCGTAGGTGAGCGTCGTGGGCGTCTCGACGCGCCCCGTGATCTTCATGCGGTACGAGGCGATGGGCACCTTCTGCGGTCCCTGGATCGAGTTCTCGCGAAAGTCAGCCACCGAGTCGAGCTTCTTGCCCTTGTACTGCCTGACCTCGGCGCTGGGCAGGTCGATGGGCTTGTCGGTCACGGCATCCGTGGGCGGCACGTCCGGCACCCCGCTCGCACAACCGGCGGACAGTAGTGCCGCGCCAAGCAACACTGCAGCGACACCGAATGCGAGCCTGCTTCTCATGTGGTGCCGCCTTCCGGGCCGGGTTGCGTGTCGCGGGAACGAAGACGCCCGCCGAGGGGTATCTTCCCAGCTACGCGGAACCACGCCGCGTGCACATCTCATCCGCCTCGATGTCCGCTTGCACCAAGGAGCCCCGTCTTGCTCGAGACCTTCCCCACATCCGTCATCGATCTGAGCCCCTGCGGTCCCGACGTCGTCACGTTGCGACTGGAACGACCCGCAGGCTACGAGTTCAAGGCCGCGCAGTGGTTCCGACTCACCCTGACCACCGAGGAGGGCGAGCAGACCAAGACGTTCACGCACGCATCCGCCCCGGGGGACGGGTGGCTCGAGCTCACCACCAGGCTGTCTGGCTCGGCGTTCAAGAACGTGGTGGCCGCTCTCACGCCGGGTGACGAGGTGACGGTATCTGCCGCGGGGGGTCGGCTGGCGTTGCCGCAGGGTACCTCCCGCGTGGCGTTCCTTGTGGGCGGCGTGGGCATCACGCCGGCCCACAGCATCCTTCGCGATCGCGCTCAGCGTGGTGAGGGGTTCGAGGACGCGGTTCTGTTCTACGGCAACCGGGACGAAGCGTGCATGCCGTACTTGAGCGAGTTCCTGGCGATGGGCGAACTGGGTGTGCGGGTGGTCTCGGTGTTGGAGCATGCGCCCGAGACGTGGCCCGGCGAGCGTGGCTTCATCACCGCAGACGTCGTGCGACGCCATCTCGACGACGACGGCAGGCCGTTTCTGGTGGCCGGGCCGCCGGTCATGGTCGTGTCGATGGAGCTGGTGCTCGACGCCTTGGGCGTGGATTCCGACCGCAGGATCATCGAGCGATTTGGCACTTCGGTACAGGCGCCGGCAAGAAGCGAGTAAGGGGAATCATCTACAAAGAGATTCGCGTCGGCTTGGCGGCCGGCTATCGGGTGGAGGGAGCGCGAGATGGAACTTCTGGCGAAGACGTGCAACACGGAGCAGATGAACGTCCAAAGGATCTTCGCGCGGGTGTTCGTGGTACTGGGTGGCCTGTTCTGGGTCTTCATGGCGTGGGGAGCGGCCTGGGCATATCAAGGCGCGCCCATCACCAGAGCCCTGGGCGGAGCCCTGATCTACGCGGCAGCGATCGCGGTGCTGTTCGTCGTGGGACTTTTCTACGAGAACGTCGCGGCGGCGTTGCTCGCGGTAGGCGCGGTTGCGATCGTCGTGTTGGGAATCGTGAGCGGATGGGAGGTCGGAGTCTGGGCGACGGTGTTCTTCTTCTTCATCCTGCCGATGCTCGTCGCGGCCACCCTGTACTTCCTTGCCGCTCGCATGCAGAAGATATGCACCTTGTAGTCCGCTTGATCATTGCACGCACCGGGACCGCGCCGGAACTTGACGCGGTCCCTTCATATTGTGCCTCTTGTCAGACCGCTCAGGAAACGCATATACCGTTTATCTATGAATATTGACCGTTAGAGCGACTTGTTCAGAATACTTGCTTGATGAGGCTAAACTATCACTGCGTGTGATACCGATACAGGCAGAGGGGACCTCAGGGTCTGTTTGCCTCATGCACTCAGTTCGGGGATTGGGACGAGGGGATACCGCAACACATGTACGACCTGGAAGGGGTTCTCGGACCCACGGTCATACAGTTCGTCGAACGCCACGTGAGCTCACTGCTCTCGTGGGATATCGTCGTGTTCTTCCATCGCAACCCCGACGCCGTCCTCGACGTGGAGGGGCTTGCGACCAGGCTGGGGCGCCGGGTCGAAGAGGTCCAGCCCGAGATCGATATCCTGTGCGACGGTCGGATCCTTCAGTGCGCCGGCGGGCTCATCCGCTACCGGCCCACTCCTGAGCTGCGCGACCAGATCGGGGAGTTCGTCGAGTCCTGCCAGGATCGTGGCAAGCGGCTCGCGTTGATCGCGCTGGTGCTGCATCGCATCGGCCGCACGCAACTCGACCCCACCTAGGCTCACTCGCCCGGTGCGCGAAGCGCGCCCCTCTGCGGTCGGCTCGCTAGAGCTTGTCGGCGACCATCACGTTCAGTGAGTTCGGGTCGATGACCTCGACGATGCGTACATCGCCTTGGGACAGGTCGATCTCCTCGGGGTCGTCGAGCTCGTTGCCACGCGCGTCGTAGGCAAGGCGGACCACCGGCGCCAACGGGTCGTCGCCGTGGCGCGCGACCACACCTACGCTCTGATCCGAGAGTCTGACCAGACATCCCACCGGGAACACGCCCAAGGCGTTGGCGAACAGTCTCGCGAAGAACGGGTCGAGGAGCCCGCCCGCTTCGCGCAGCACCTGCACGACCGCCTTGTCTGGTGTCATCGACGCCATGCCGTCTTGCGGGTTGGTGAGGTTCTCGAACCGATCGGCGATCTGCACCATTCGGCTGTAGGGGTGCGCCACGTAGTCCGCGGCGCGCTCGGGCCAGCCTGTGCCGTCGGCGTACATGTGGTGCTCGTAGGCCACGAGCATGGGGGCGGGGTTGTCGAGCGCGATGCGCTGGAGGATGTCGGCGCCCACCTTGGGGTGCATCATCTTCATGGGCTCGGCTTGATCGGGATCGTCGTGGACGAACGCCGCCTTGCCCACGTCGTGCATGAGCGCGGACAGTCCCAGCGGGGCGAGGCCCTCGTCGGGCAACCCGAGCCGCTGCCCCAGCACGAGCGTGTAGATCATCACGTTGAGCGAGTGGAAGAGGTCGCGCTCGCTCGTGCCGCGCATCGTCGCCAGGCCCAGCATCGCGGCGGGGTCGGCGGTCATGCGCTGCATCACGCTCTCGACCAGCGATTCGGTGTCGCCGATGTCGCCGCTGCCGGCCGCGAGCGCCTCGCGCACGCGCCGGATGGCCGCGACCGAGCGCTGGTACATCGCGCGGTCCGCTTGGCGCTGGCGGTCGCGCTCGGCCTTCTCCTCGTCGTCTTCCTTCTCGAGCACCGAGACCTGCACGCCCACGACCTCGCGTGAAGCGAGCTCCGCTTCGATGTCGAGCGTGGGCGAGGGCTTGAGCGAGAGCACCTGGGTGAGCCCCAGCGCATCGCTGCTCTTGAACCCGGGGTGGAAGGTGAGCGACTCGATCCCGCGGACCTCGAACGATTCGGCCACCGAGGCGATGCCGGGCACGTCGGCGGGGATGACCACGCTCTCGTGGTACAGGCGTCCCTCGTGCCAGTTGAGGACGAAGCTGCCGGCGCGCGTCATCGCGTCGACGGCGGTCACCAGCCCGTCGAGCGCCTCGTCGTGCGCGGGGTGGGTGGGCGGGTACAGCTGGATGGCTTTGCGCGCGCCCGCGAGGGCGGAGACCACCTCGGCCGAAGTCATCGAGTCCCACCCCCCTGAGCTCGGATCTGCTGTGCCTGTCTCACGAGGTCTTGCACCTCGCCAAAGTGCCCGCGCTTCATCAGGGCACGTCGGCCCGCGAGCTTCGCGAGCGCCTCATCGGCGGCGGGCTCGGGGATGCGCGCGAGCGCCCCAATCATCTCACGAGCCAGCGGGAAGTCGGCATTGTCGACGTCGAGCTCGCTCAGGCGCGCGGCGATGAGCGCCGCCGAGCCCGAGATGCCGGAGCGCGAGATCGCTCGCACGGAGACGATCGCCACCTCGGCGCTGGGGTCGCGCAGGGCTGCCGCGAGGATGCGCGGTGCCAGCGGTCCGCCGGCCGATGCCACGCCGCTGACCACTTCGCGCCGTGACTGCTCGTCGGGGCGGCGCATGAGTGTGTCGAGGGTCGCGGCGCTGCGGGTGTCGCCTTCGGCCGCGAGGCGCGCGGCGACGGGGCCCAGCTGGAACCACTGGGCCTGCGGTGCGACTTGGTTGAGCAGGTCGATCGAGCGTCGGCCCAGCAGCTGCTCGGCGGCAGCGAGCCCCTCGGCCTTGAGCGCGATGGCCTCGGTCATGAGCGCGGGACCGCCGGCCTGGCCGGCCTCGCGTGCGATGAGCTTGGCGTTGTCGAGTGACGCGGGGTTCGCGATGACCGCCTTGACCAGCGCCGACATGGCGCGCGGGCCCACCGCGGTCTCGAGCGCCTCCCGCATACGGGGCGCGAGCTCAGGCCACTGGGCCGAGCCGGCCTGCTCGCGACGGGCGATCTCGGAGACCACGCGTGCGGCGAGTGCGACGTCGCCTTGCTCGATAAGGCGCGGCACCATGTTGGCGAGGTTGGTCGCGGTGTCGCAGTACAGCTCGAGGTCACGTTGCTGGTCGAGCAGAGTGAGCATCGTGCGAACGCCCACCGCCGAGAGCACGCCTGCGGAGCCGGCCACGGCGCCGCGCGCTTTGGCGATGGTCTCCTCGGAGAGTGCGGAGGCGTCGAGTACGGCTCGGTAGGTGGTGTCGGCGTCGACGAGCGAGGGTTCGGGAGTGGTTCTCCCGCGGACCTCGAGCATGTGGTCGAGGAACTCGGCTTCCTTGGTGGTCTTTCCGGCTCCGGGCAGCATCGCCTGGACCTCGGCACGCACCTGCGCGGTGACCTGCTCGAGAGGCAGGTTGGTCAGGGCGCTCGACAGCGAGAGCATGTTCTTGCCAAAGGAACCGCCAAGCACGGCTCCTGCGATGTCGGTCGAGCCCAGCAGCGAGAACATCCCGCCGGTGAGGTCTCGGGCGGCGCCGCGGTCCATGGCGAGGCCAAGCAGCGCGTCCTTGCCTTCGGGTGACTGGCCGAGAAACGCCTTGGACAGCGAATCGAGGAGCCCGGGGTAGCCGCTCACGCCTGAGACGCGGACGAGCTCCATGAGCCCTTCCTCGAAGGCGTGGGGGTCGCCCGCGGACGCTGCCGCGAACCACGCGGAGAGCCGCTCGGGGTCCTTGATGAGCTCGCGGAGGAACTCCTCGACGTCCTCATCGGCCGCGGGGCCTATCTGCTCGACCACCGTGAGCTGCACGTCTGAGACGCGGATCGAGTCCACGCCCGCCGCCGCAAGCGCCGCGCCCAGGCCACCTTGTGCGCGCACTGCGTCCGGTGCTGTTCCAAGCGCGACGAGGAACGAGAGCATCTCGTCGATCGACGGACCGGGTGTGATGGCGAGCTCGGCGACGGCGTGGTCGCGCAGCTCGGTGAGCAGGTCGGCGCCGCCGGAGACCGAGCTGGGCAGCGCCTCGCCACGGTACATGAACCCTTCGCGGGTGATGTGGAGCGAGAGGATGGGGTCGCCGGACTCGGCGAAGTACTGCGCGAGTGAGTCCTGCGCGGCTTCGACCGACTGGCGCGGGATGGGGCTTGCCGCGGGATACAGGCGTAGCGCCTTGCTCGCTGACGCGAGCGTGCGCACAACGCTGTCGAGTCTCTGTGTCTCGCTTGGCTGAAGCACTGGGTTGCGCTTTCTGCGTCGTGTCTGGCGCGGCAACGAGCCCGTCTACCTAGTATCGGGCAACTTCGCGCCGCTGTTTACCCCTCTTAACGCGCGGCAGCATGCGGTTTGACCCCGCGCGTGTACTGGTAACCTACACCACATGAACAACATAGCCTTTGAAATCGTGCTCATCATCGTGCTCGTCGCCGTGAACGGCTACTTCGCCGCGGCCGAGATCGCGCTCATCAGCGCTCGCCGGGCCGCCCTCAAGAAGCGGGCCGAGGAGGGATCGCGCGGCGCGCGTACGGCCATCATGCTCACCGACGACCCCACTCGTCTGCTCGCGACCATCCAGGTGGGCATCACCGTGGTGGGCATGCTCGCCTCAGCGGCCGCCGCCGTCTCGCTCGCCAAGCCCATCGAGCAGTGGCTGCGCGGCTTTGGCGTGACGTGGCTATCCGGCGTGGCCGCCGGCCTGTCGGTCTTCCTGGTCACGCTGGTCATCAGCTACGTCACCCTCATCTTTGGCGAGCTCGTCCCCAAGCGTCTGGGCCTTCAGCGTGCCGAGAAGGTCGCGGTCGCCGTGGCCGGGCCGGTCTCCGTACTCGCCCAGTTCACCGCTCCCGTGGTGTGGTTCCTGACCGTGTCGACGTCGGTGGTGGGTCGCCTCTTCGGCATGAAGACCGACGGCGGACGCCCGGGCGTCTCGGAAGAGGAGATCAAGCTCCTCGTGACCGAGCAGGGCAGCCTGCTCGACGAAGAGAAGCGCATGATCCACGAGATCTTCGAGCTGGGCGACACTGTCGCGCGCGAGATCATGGTGCCGCGTGTGGACATGGTGCTCGTGGAAGACACCGTGACCGTCCGTGAGGCCACTGAGGTCTTGCGCGGAACCGGCTACTCCCGCGTGCCGGTGTTCCACGAGGATCACGACCGCATCGTGGGGGTCGCGCTCCTCAAAGACCTCGTGGGACCGCTCGCCGAGGGCGATGGGGCCGATCCCATCACCGATCACCTGCGCGAGCCGGTCTTCGTGCCCGAGACCAAGGGCATCCTGCCGCTTCTCTCGGAGATGCAGACCCACCGCAACCAGGTCGCGATCGTGGTCGACGAGTACGGCGGCACCGCCGGCCTCGTGACCCTCGAGGACATCGTCGAAGAGGTCGTGGGCGAGATCGCCGACGAGTTCGACCGCGACCACCGCTACATCACCCGCATCCGCGAGGGCGAGTGGGTGCTCGACGGGCGTCTGCCCATCGAAGACGCCCAGGACCTGGGGTTGCCGGTCGAGGAGTCCGACGAGTACGACACCGTGGCCGGCTGGGTGCTCTCGGAGCTGGGCCGGATCCCGGCGCTGGGAGAGAGGCACGTCGTGGACGGGTACGAGTTCAGGGTGCAGGCGATGCGTCGCCGGCGCATCGCTCGACTGCGCGTGACGACGCTGGCCAAGAACGCCGAGCAACCCGAGGCCGACTCGGACGCGAAGCCCGGAGCGTAGGTACCGGCCGCACCGGAGTGAAGGCGCGGGAGCCCTGACGACGGAGGTTCTCATGGACGACCAAACCGGATACGTCGGTTCTGACAGCGCCACCGCGACCGCCACGCCTCCGCCTGGCGGTCCCACGCCGCCCAGCTCGCCGCCCAGCGCTCCTCAGCCGCCCGAGCCACCGCACCAGCGCAACGGCGGCGTGACCGCGGGCATCATCCTGATCCTCATCGGTGTGGCGATGTTGGTGGCCCGCGCCATCCCGGGCGTGGCCGTGTGGGAGCTGTGGCCGTTCTTCGTCATCGTGCCCGGCCTGGTGCAGTGCTTCTCGCCGGGCAAGGACGGGTGGAGCATCAACCGCTTCTTCGACGGCCTCGTGACCGTCACCATCGGCGTGATCTTGTTGGGCAACACCACGGGCTACCTGTCGTGGGGCGTGTGGTGGCAGATCCTCATGCTGTGGCCCGTGCTGCTCATCTCGGCGGGGCTGGGGATCTTGGGCAAGGCGACCGGCCAGGAGTGGGTGCGCGTGTTGGGCACCATCGCCGTGCTCGCGGCGTTCGCGTACGCGGCGGTCACCTCCTACACCGGCATGACCATCCAGCCCGTCATGGGCACGCCCAGTGGGCAGGAGTTCACCTTCAGCGAGCCGGAAGGCAGCACCGACGAAGCGACGCTCACCATGAAGTCGGGAGTGGGGGAGCTCACCCTCGATGACGGCACGGGGCTCGTGCGTATCGACGGCATCACGCCCTTTGGCGACCCCACGTTCTCGGTGGACCGCAGCGGCTCGAGCGCCGACGTGCGGTTCAACCTCACCGAGCAGGACAGCTTCATGCTCTACCCGGGCTCGCCCAGTGCGCGCGTCGACACGGAGCTTGGCAGCGACGTCGAGTGGGACGTCAACATCGACTCGGGCGTCTCGCGCCTGGACGCGGACCTGTCGGGTGTTCCGGTGAGTCGGCTCACCCTCAAGACCGGAGTCTCCGATAACACCGTGCGGCTGGGCGAGGTCCCCACAGGTGTCGACGAGGCCCGCGCGTCGTTCCAGTCGGGTGTGTCGTCGGTGCGGGTGTTCGTTCCCGCGGATGCCGAGGTACGCGTGGAGTCCGACAGCGGGCTCACGGGGCATCAGATCTCGAGCGACTTCGTCTCGAAGGGCGGCGGACGCTGGGAGACCGAGGGCTATGAAGCGGCACGCTCGGCGGGGCGCCCTGTCTGGGTGATCAGTGTGAAGTCGGGTGTCGGCTCGTTCATTCTCGATACGTACTAGGAGGCCGTGATGTCCGGCAACGATCGTCGTAACGACTGGAGTGTCATCGGCGCGGTGGCGCTGATCGCAGTGGGCGTGTGGCTGCTGCTGGGCCGCCTGCCGTGGTGGGACGCGCTGTGGTCGAGCCTGAGCTGGCTCAGGGGCATCGCGTGGCCGCTCGCGCTCATCGTGCTGGGCGTTCTGCTGCTCGTGGCGGGACGCAGGGGAGCGTTTGGCGGCGTGAACGTGCAGGGCAAGCGGCTCTATCGTTCGCGCGGCGACCGTATGGTTGGCGGTGTGTTGGGCGGGCTGGGCGCCTACCTCAACGTGGATCCCACCTGGCTGCGCATCGCGTTCGTGGCCATGGCGATCCTCGTCAACGGATTCCCGGCGCTGCTCATCTACATCATCGGCATGATCGTGGTCCCCGAGGAACCCGCGGGCCAGCCGCAGCAGCCCGCGTGGCCGTCGAGCAGCGGCACGGAGACAGTGCAGACGCCCCCGCCGCCCCCGCCGGTGCCCACGGCGCCGGTATCGGTGAGCGAGACGCAGGCCCCTTCGGCGGACTCGGCTCCCACGCCGCCCGCCCCGCCGGCGGGTTAGCCCATGAGCTGGGAGATCGCACCGGCACCGGCCACAAAGCCCGGCGACGTCATCGACACGCACGTGCACCTGTTCACCGTGGGGTTGCTCGAGGAGTACCTCGACCGTGACCCGCAGGCCAACGCACGCTTCCGAGAAGCGCTCAAGAACCGCCGATTCGGCCGTCGCAACGACGTGCTGCCGGAGATGTCGGTCGAGCAGACCGCGTGCTGGTACGCCGAGCGTCTCAAGGCCGCGAATGTCGCTAAGGCGATGGTGGTCTCGGTGTTCCCGGACAGCCAGTGGACACGCGACTTCATCGTGGCGGCCAAGGGGCACGTGCACGCGCTGTGCTACATCGACCCGCGCGACCCGCTGGGCCCGGAGCTGCTCGCGCGCGAGATGGCGGCAGGCTATCGCGGCGTGAAGCTGCTGCCGGTGAACCGCTGCTACCACCTGAGCGACCCGGCGTGTCGGCCGTTCTTCGAGGCCGCGAACGAGCTGGGAGCGCAGATCATCATCCACTACGGCGTGACGGTCGATCCCACCGGCGACCTGCGCTACGCGGACCCGCTCGACCTGTCGCCGGTGGCGCGCGACTTCCCGGACCTCAACTTCGTCATCGCGCACTTTGGCGCGGGGTGGCTCGATTCTGTGCTGCGTCTGGCGTACCAGTGCAAGAACGTCTCGGTGGACACGAGCGGCACCAACAACTGGCTCGACTACTACGTCCCTCAGACCACGTTGCCGCAGGTCTTCGAGCGCTGCCTCACCGCGCTTGGCCCCGAGCGCATCTTGTTTGGGACGGACTCCAACACCACCGCGCCCTACCGCCACTGGATCCGCTTCATGCAGCAGCGCGTGCTCGAGGAGCTGGGCCTGTCCGATCACGACCGCGACCTCATCTTGCGCGGCAACGCGGCGCGCATCTTCCGCCTCGACGAGCCGGTCCTGCCGGTCAAGGAGTAGCGCCATGAGCACCAGTGGACCCGAGGTCGCGCCGCAAAGCGACTACGACGAGTTCGTGAACTGGGAGAAGCGGCTGGGCACCGAAGGCCCGTTCTTCCGCGCGCTGTTCGAGCGCGAGGGAGTCCAGCGCGTCATCGACGTGGGCGCGGGGAGCGCTCGGCACGCGATCCTGTTCGCCACCTGGGGCCTCGACGTGGTCGCGGTCGACCCCGACGACTCGATGCTCGCCCAGGCGCGGCGCAACGCCGAGCGGTTCGCCGATGAGATCGCGGCGGGCGGGGGCTCGCTCACCATCGTCGAGGGCGGCTTCGGCGAGCTGCACAAGCTCGGCATCGGCCCGGCGGACGCGCTCACGTGCACCGGCAACGCACTGCCGCACGTCGCGGGCCGAGACGGCCTGACGGAGGCGCTCGCGGACTTCGCGAGTGTCGTTGTGCCGGGCGGCGTCCTGGTGCTGCACCTGCTCAACCACGGCCGCCTGCTCGCGAATCGTCCGCGCACCATCGCGCCCAAGGTGGTCGAGACCGCTGACGCCACCAAGGTGTTCGTGCGCGTGATCGACTACCCGGAAGGCGACGAGTTCCTCGACTTCGACTTCGTCACGCTCGCGCGCGACAAAGCGGACGGCAGCTGGAGCGTTGCCGGGCGCCGCTCCGCGCACACGGCCATCTCGGCCCACACGCTCACCACGGAGCTGCCGTGTGCCGGCTTCGGGCGCATCGAGTTCCTGGGCGGCCACGACGGCCACGCGCTCACCGACGCCGACGAGAGCGTGATCGTGGTGGCGCAGCGGCGCTAGGTTGACCGCGTGGGAGATATGACTAGAATTATGGTCATGACCGAGTATCGCTCACTTGCCGACGTCAAAGCGCACCTCTCCGAGATCGTGGATCTCGTCGAGAGCGAGCACGAGCGCGTCGTGATCACGCGTCACGGACGGCCGGCCGCCGTGCTGCTCAGCACAGGTGATCTTGAGTCGGTCGAGGAGACGCTCGACATCCTCTCCGCCCCGGGTGCGCTCGCCCAGATCCACGCGGCGCACGACGAGATCGAGGCGGGCGACTTCCTCACGGCGGCGGAGCTGCGGGCCAAGTATCTCGGCAAGGAGTGACCCGTGGCGGAGTACCAGCTGCGGGTCGCCGCTTCAGTGGAGCGCACCTTGGCGCGCCTGCCGGAGTTCGCGGCTGCAGCGGTCGTCGAGTTCATGACGGGCCCGCTCGTCGAGAGCCCATATCGCGTGGGGAAGCCGCTAGGGATGGAGCTCGAGGGTTACTGGTCTGCGCGCCGGGGTGTCTATCGCGTGGTGTACTCGATCGACGACCAGCACGGCACCGTTCGAGTGGTGCGCATCGACCATCGGGCGGACATCTATCGGGCTCGCTGAGCCCTACGCCCCGGTGACCTTGGGTCCTAGCCGACACGTGCGGCCAAGGGCGGCGTCGCACGTCGCGATGGGCAGAGCGGGAACGCCGGGCACGCATTCGGCCGGCAGCTCGCGCAGCGCCGCGTACACGTGGCACAGCGGCAGGCCGGCCACGTTCTGGTAGCACTCGTCCTCGGTCACCTGAGCCACCTGGGCCTCGATGTTGTACGCGCCGGCGCACCCCATGAAGGTCCCCATCGCCATCCACGCCTCGATCTGGCAGTCGGTGAGCGAGCACATCTCCACGTCGGTGGTCACCGAGAAGGTGCGGGGCTCCTCATCTCCCGGGCACAGCACCGCCACGCCCGTCACCACCTGATGCGTGCGTCCTGACAGCGAGCGCAGCATTCGCCACGCGTCGCTCACGTCTCGCGGCTTGCCGAGCACTTCGCCGTCGTGAGCCACCACCGTGTCGAAGCACAGCACCAGCGCGTCGTCGGCGAGCCCTTCAACCCTCGCGGCCTGGGCCTTCTCGGCGGCGAGTGAGGCGGCCAGCGCGGGCGGGTCCGAGGCGAGCGGGCTGCTCAGGTCCTCGGGCGTGTCGACGGCGTCGGCCTCGTAGGGCAGCTCCAGCCACTCGAGCAGCCGTCGACGGCGCGGCGACTGCGAGGCGAGCACGATCCGGGATGTGTGTGAGGTGGTCATGCGGCAATGGTACTGCAGGTGCACGACGACCGTTCGCCGACCCGTCGGTGCACAGTCGCACGCTCGCCACTTCACCGTATAATGCTCTCGCGGGCGCGCGTGCGGCCGCACGGGGGATCAGGGGAGGGGTGCGGGTGACCGCCAAGCGCGATACGCCACAGGCTCCAGCGATCATCGAGAGCTTTGTGAAGGCTCTGGTCGTGACCAACAAGGCGGTCTCGCTGTATCCGCCATCCAGCAACATCCCGCGCGACACCGCAGAAGACGCCGCGGCGATTCTGCGCGAGGCGCTCCAAGAGCGCTCGGAGCTCAGCTTCACGGTGGCCAAGTCCGGCCTCTACTACTACGAGATCCCCGTCTTTGGCGGCCAGGCCGCCTACGAGTCCTTCGCCGCCGACCTCTACAACCGCAAGCTCGCCGAGGTCCGCTTCCACGTGGGCACCACCCCGCGCGACCTGGTCTCGTTCCTCTCGGTGCTCAAGTACGCGCCCGAGGAGATCGAGGCGGCCGGCGGGTTCGAGAGCCGGCTGTGGGAGCAGGGCGTCTCCACCATCACCGTCACCGACGCCCACGTCTCGATCGTGGACGCCGGCTCGCTTGCCGGCACCGAGTCCGAGATGCTCACGCGTCCGCCCATGACGCGCGGCGAGATCGACGAGCTCCTCGCCGCCGCGTACGGCGGCCGCCCGCGCGACCAGCTCACCGTGGCGCGATTCCTGGGAGACACCAAGGCGGTCGCGGGCTACCTGGGCGAGACCTACGCCGGTCGCGACGGCCTGCACGACCTCATGGAGACCGGCGAGCGCTTTGCCGAGCTCGCCGAGATCGCCTACGAGGTGGGCGGCGACCAGCGCCACAAGCTGCTGGCCGCGCTGGGGCAGTCGCTCGAGGAGCTCGACCCCGCGCTCAGGCGCTCGCTCATGGTCGAAGAGGTGCTTCCCGAGGCGCGCACCAACGAGGCGCTCGCCGCCGTGGTGCGCCAGATGGACATCGACGAGGTCTGCAAGATGCTCGTCGAGGACCTCGACGAAGGCGAGACCTCCCGAGACGGACTTGCCCGCGCGATCCGCAACCTCGCGCTCATCTCGCTCGCAGACCGCGACGATGTGGTCTCGGCAGCGGGCGCGGCGATGCGCGGAGCAGGATTTGGCGAGCCGCTCGTCAACGAAGTGCTCGAGCTCGCCCAGCCCAGCCGGCTCACCGTGCGCGAGCGCGCGAGCACGAGCGCGCAGTCTGAGCGCCCCGTCGACGCCATCTACAAGCTCATGGACCTCGCGCCCACCCCTCAGCGCGACATCGCCGAGGAGGACGACCCCGGGCTCACCCTGCTCAAGGAGGAGGCCCGCCGAGGCGTCACCGACGGCGACGTCATCATGGCGCTCGTGTCGCTGGTCGCCCTCGACCCGCGCGACAACCAGTTCGCCTCCACGATGGCGATGCTCGAGGACTCGCTCGAGCTTCTCATCGAGCGCGGCGAGCTCGAGATCGCGGCAGACGCCGCCGACGCCCTGCAGGCTGCCGCCGAGAACCCCGCGCTCAGCACCGAGCAGCGCAACCGCCTCAAGCGCTCCATCGGCCGCTTCACCAAGCCGGCCGACATCCGCACCGTCGCCCACGCGCTGCGCATCTACCGCTCGGACTCGCCTGAGCACGAGGCGGCCCGCCGCCTGCTCGACGCCCTGGGCCCGCTCGCCATCGAGCCGCTTCTCGAGCAGCTCGCCGACGAGCCCGACATGTCGGTGCGCAAGTCCATCGTCGACCTGCTCTCAGAGATCGCGTCGCAGTACATCGGCGAGCTGGGCGCGCACGTGAGCGACCCGCGCTGGTATGTGGTGCGCAACGTGGTCAGCGTGCTGGGGTCGACGCACTCCTCGGCGGTGCTGGGGTATCTGGAGCGCACCATCCGCCACCCCGAACCCCGCGTTCGCCGAGAGACCATCCGCGCTCTGTCCGGGATCCAGGACCGCTTCTCGCACCAGATGCTCATCGCGGCGCTGACTGACGACGATCCGCAAAACGTGCAGCTTGCCGCGCGCTACCTGGGCACGGCGGGGGTCCATGCCGCGGTGCCCGCGCTCGAGCAGGTCGCCCGCGGCGAAGGCCGAGGCAACCGCGAGGCCGGGCCGCGCGTCGAGGCGATCGAGGCGCTGGGCAAGCTGGGCGCGAAAGAGGCGCTCCCCACGCTCGAGTCGCTGGCGGGTAAACGCGCCATCATCGGCGCCGCCAAGGCCCGCGAGCTCCGTGCGGCGTCAGAGTCCGCGATAGCCAGGATCAAGTCGGCGTCGGGAGGTGCACGATGATCGACGAGCCGCTCATCCCCTCAGACGACGAGCTGATGGCCGCCGAGGACGCTGTGCTCGTCGACAGCACCATGTCGGCCACGGGCGCGATCGAGCCGGCGTCGGTCGCCTACGAGGGCGTCGCAGTGAGCGCCGACGACGGGGCCGCCGACGGTCAGGCAGCGCGATACTCGCAGGCCCAGCTCCGGCGCACGCGCGATCTGCTCACACGCATCTACGCCACGCGCCGCGCCGCGCGGTTCTACCCGTTCGACCACCCCGCCGTCGCCGAGGGCGTCCAGGCGTTTGGCGAAGCCGTCGCCGCCTATCACGCCGAGGGTGTGGACGTGCACCTGGGCTTCTTCGAGGGCGAGATCCTCATGGGCGAACAGCTCCTCACCGAGGAGAGCATCCTGTTCGACCAGCTCGTTCGCGACATGACCTCGCTGGGCATCGGCTCGCTCATCGTGAAACGCGGCGTGACGCCCGAAGAGCTGACACTCGCGATGCAGGTCATCGCTTCGGACGAGGCGCAGATCGACTCGGCGGGCGGCGTCGAGAAGCTGAGCGCCCAGATGGGCCTCACGCACGTCTTGATCGGCTCGGTGCGCGCCGTGGAGCGCGTCTCCAAGACCGGGGCCGCGACGCCGGAAGATGCGAAGGCGGCCTACGGAGGCGCGGTCTCGCTCATGCGCGAGATCGACCGGCTCATGCGCGTGAACCGCAACGTGGGCTCGTCCAAGGTCAAGGGCGTGGTGCGCTCGCTCGTCGACAACGTTCTGTCGAACCGCTACGCGATGCTGCAGCTCACGGGCCTCAAGAACTACGACGAGTACACGTTCTACCACTCGGCCAACGTGGCGATCCTCGCGCTCGCCTTGGGCTCGATGGTCACGAGCGACTACCGCTTCCTCTCCTCGCTGGGAGTGGGCGCGTTGCTTCACGACATCGGCAAGCTCAGCGTCGACCTCGACATCCTGAACAAGCCCGGCGCACTGACCCCCGAGGAGTGGGGCAACGTGCGCCAGCATCCCGTGCACGGCGCGCAGATGGTGGCGTTGCTGCCGGGCGTGGACAAGTCGGCGGTGGTCACGATTCTCGAGCACCACATGCGCTTCGACTGCGCCGGCTACCCGGCACGCGTCCCTCCGCGCAAGCAGCACCTCGCCAGCCGCATCGTCGCGGTGGCCGACAGCTACGACGCGATGACCTCGCGCCGCAGCTACTCGGCGGCGCGCGTCCAAGACGAAGCCATGTCACTGCTCGCGAAGAGCGCGGGCAGCTCGCTCGATCCGGTGCTCGTACGGCTGTTCATCAGGCTGCTGGGCGTGTACCCGCCCCGCTCGGCGGTGCGCTTGAGCGGCGGCGAGGTCGCGATCGTCATCAGGCCCAGTGAGACTGACGCGATGCGTCCGGTGGTACGTATCATTGCAGCACCCTCGGGTGACTTCATCGAGCCCGTCGACATCGATCTGACCACGACGTCTGAGATGAGCGTCCGAGGATGCATCGATCCGCGCCTGCTCAACATCGAGGTCGACTCGTACCTCTAGCAGATCCCATATAAGGAGTGCCCCGTGGCATCACGCCGCCCCCGTACCGCCCTCATCCTCGTGGGTTCGGTCGCAGTTCTCGTGTTCATCGTCATGCCGTTCGTGGGATGGCTTGCGCGCGTCTGGACCGACTACCTGTGGTACGCAGACCTGGGCCAGCAGAGCGTGTGGATCACGCGGATCGTGTCGCAGCTCGCGATAGGGGCGCTGTTCTTCGCGTTGGCGTTCGCGATGCTCTACGGCAACATGCGCCTGGCGCGCCGGTTCGCCCCCAACGCGGTGCCGGTGGGGCTTCCTGAGGGGACGCCGGTCCAGCTCTCCGAGGTCATCAACCGCATGCGTTCCGCCATGGGCCCCACCATCGACCGGCTGATCCTGTTCGGGTCGCTGTTCTTCGCTTTTGTCACGGCGAGCGGAATGTCGCACCAGTGGGAGACGTTCAGGCTCTGGCTTGGCCGCGTGCCGTTTGGCATGACCGACCCGCAGTTTGGCAAGGACATCGGCTTCTACGTGTTCTCGCTACCGGCCTTCGAGAGCGTGCTCGCGTGGGCCACCGACATCATCGTGCTCACGTTCATCCTCTCGGTGATCGTGCACATCGTCGACGGCGCCATTCAGCCGTGGGCTCGCCTGCGCGGCTTCGCCCCGCATGTGAAGGGGCACCTGTCCGTGCTCGCCGCGCTGTTCGTGCTCACGCGCGCCTTCGGCTACTGGATCAGCATCTACAACCTGAACTTCTCGCCGCGCGGACAGGTACTGGGCGCGTCCTACACCGACGTCCACGCGCAGATCCCCGCGTACTGGGTGCTCATCGGCATCTCGATCGTCACGGCTGGATTGCTGATGCTCAACGTCCGCTATCGCGGGTGGCGGCTCCCGGCCATCGCACTGGGTGTGTGGGTGATCGCCTCGATCCTGCTGGGCGCCGTGATCCCCGGCATCGTGCAGCGCTTCATCGTGGCTCCCAACGAGGCGTCCAAGGAGCAGCCCTACATCGAGCGCAACATCAAGATGACCCGCGAGGGGTTTGGCCTGGCTGACGTGAAGGGCCTCCCGTTCGAGGCGGCCGAGGACCTCACGGCCAAAGACATCGTCGACAACAAGACGACCATCGGCAACGTGCGGCTGTGGGACCCGCAGATCGTGCAGCAAAGCTACAAGCAGCTGCAGACCATCCGCCCGTACTACGACTTCCCCGACGTGGACGTGGACCGCTACGTGGTCAACGGCCGCAAGCGCCAGATGCTCGTCTCGGTACGCGAGATGAACTCGACGCTCCTCGCTGACCAGGCGCAGACCTGGGTGAACCGCCACATCGTGTACACGCACGGATTTGGCCTGGTCATGTCGCCGTCGAGCGACTTCGACACACGCGGGCTTCCGCAGTTCGTGATCGGCGACATCCCGCCCAAGGTCGCGAGCTCGGCGGCCTCCGGGTCTCCGGACCTCGCGGTGGACGAGCCGCGCATCTACTTTGGTGAGGACACCACTGACTACGTGGTGGTCGACACCAAGCGCGACGAGTTCGACTACCCCAAGGGCGAGAAGAACGCCACGTACCGCTACAAGGGCGACAAGGGCGCGTTCGTGGGATCGCTGCCGCAGCGCATCGCCTGGGCGATCCGGCTGGGGTCGAGCCAGGTGCTGTTCTCGGGCTACGTGACCCCCGAGAGCCGCATCCTCATGCGCCGAGACCTCACCACCAGGCTCAACGAGCTCGCGCCGTGGCTGAAGTTCGAGGACGACCCCTACGCGGTGCTCGTCGACGGGCGCGTGGTGTGGGTGGTCGACGCCTACACGCTGTCGAACAGGTTCCCGTACTCGCAGCCGCTCGACTCCGGCACCAACTACCTGCGCAACTCGGTCAAGGTGACCGTGGACGCCTTCACCGGCGAGACCACGTTCTACGCGTTCGACGAGAACGACCCGATCCTCAAGGCCTGGCGAGGCGTCTTCCCCACGCTCATCACCAGCGCCGACAAGATCCCGGACGGCATCCGTGCGCACTTCCGCTACCCGCAGGGGATGTTCTCGGCGCAGGCCGAGGTCTACCGGACGTACCACATGACCGACCCCAACGTGTTCTACAACAAAGAAGACCAGTGGGAGCTCCCGGGCGAGCGCCAGGGTCACGTCATGGAGCCGTTCTTCGTGCTGCTGCAGCTGCCGGGCGCGTCTCAGGAACACTTCTACATGATGCAGCCCTACACGCCGCGCAACCGCGACAACATGATCGGCTGGATGGCCGCTTCAAGCGACCCCGAGAACTACGGCGAGCGCACCGTCTATCAGTTCCCCAAGGAGCGCGTGATCTTTGGGCCCGAGCAGATCAGCGCACGCATCAACCAGGACTCGGCGATCTCGCCGCAGCTGTCGCTGTGGAACCAGCGGGGCAGCAGCGTGCTCTTTGGCAACATGCAGGTCATCCCCATCAAGAACTCGATCGTCTACATCCAGCCGCTGTTCCTGCAAGCCGAGCAGACCGCGATCCCGGAGCTGACGAGGGTCATCGTCGCCTACTCGGACAAGGTCGAGATGGAGCGCACGCTCGAGGCTGCGCTGCTCAAGGTCTTCGGCCAGGAGGTGCCCGCCGAGACGACCTCCACGCCGTCACCGGGCGGCTCGGGCGGGTCCGGCGCCAAGACCGACGCGGCCACGGCGGCACGCCTGTACCGCGAGGCGGTACAGGCCCAGAAGGCGGGCGACTGGGCGACCTACGGCGCCAAGATCGGTGAGCTGGGACGCGTCTTGGAGCGGCTCGCGTCGCAGCAGACCACGACCACCAAGTGACAGCCGTGAGGCGGCGTTTTGTCGGTTTGGCAACGCCTCTGCTATACTGGCACCTGTAATAGGGGCACGTACGCGACCCCACATGCGTTCGGCCGGACGAAGACCGGAACGGCCGAGGGACCTGCGCAGTGGGAGTCGGGAGCTGAAACTCCGGTCGGATCGGCCAGCGAGGCCTGTCACGCGAGCACCACGACAGGCGCAGTGAGACCGAGCTGCAATCACAGGTCCAAGCCAAAGAGCATAGCGCTTCTCTGGCGCCGACGGCGGCCGTAAGGCCCGTTGAGCCGGATGCGAGGCAGCTAGCCTTCTCCCCATTTTCACTCTGCTGCTCAGGTACCTCTGTACCTCACTACGCCTCCGCGCTGTCGTCATCCCTGTCCCCAAGCACGGAGGAACCTCTTGAGTTCGAGTAAACGATTCGCCCGCACCGTCACGATCGCCGCGTCTGCGGTGGGTACCGCCGCCATCGTCGCGGCAGCCGTCATCGGTTTGACCGGCTGGCCTCCCACCATCGCGGTCGCCTCTCCGGTGAACGCTCCTGTGAGTGATTCCCGCATGCTGGGCGTCGACGCCTCCACGGCCGTCGCGCTTGGTCCCGAGGTCCCGGTGGACGGCAAGTTCGGTGCGGCGGCCCCGGTCGCCGTCGCCGCTCAGGCGCACATGTTGACGCCGGCGGCCAAGCGCCCGGCGAAGGCTGCGGTCAAGAAGGCCGCACCGCGCACGCACGTGGCCCGCGCAGCTTCGCGCGGCTCGCGCGCCGCAGCCGCTCCCCGCGGCTGGCGCTCCGCCCGTGTCTCCTGGTATGGACCGGGCTTCTACGGTCACACCATGGCGGGCGGCGGCAAGCTCACCCCCAGCAGCATGGTGGTCGCCCACCGCTCGCTGCCGTTTGGCACCCGCGTGCAGTTCCGCTACCACGGTCGCACCGTCACCGCGGTGGTTCGTGACCGCGGCCCCTACGTCAGCGGACGCACCTTCGACCTGGGTCCGGGTACCGCCAAGGCCCTGGGCTTCGGTGGTGTGGGCACGGTGACCTACCGCATCGTTCACTAGGCTCGAGCTCGCCACAGTACGACTCAACGGACGGCACCGGGAGACCGGTGCCGTCTTTGTGTCGCAGGGCCTGTTGCAGGTCAGACGCACATCGCGCGTGGTCTTGGGGTACCTTTAGTCACGAGGATCCTCGTCCTTCGCACAGGGAGGCCAGACAGATGCCCGAACCCGGGGTCAACCAACCCGGCACGCCCGACGGACCGCAGCAGCCTTCCCCTGAGCCGGAAGGGCCGCAGCGCCCCACCGTCGCCGACGCGATCGCCGACTTCGTGCAGATGTTCGTCGACTACGTCCGCCAGGAGACCGAGGGCGTCGTACGCGACAAGGTGGTCCTGCCCACGCAGAAGGCCGGTCAGGTCGTGGCGTTCGCCATGGCGGCTGCCGCGGTCCTGTTCCTCGGCATCGGGTACATCTCGGTGGCCGCGATGATGGTTCTTGCCGCGTACGTCGGATGGCCGGCTGCGCTGTTTCTGATCGGCGGCGTGCTCGTCCTTGGCGCGGCGGGCCTCACCGGTCTCAAGATGAGGAGAATGCAGGCATGACGCCCCAGGAGATCACCCCGCAGCCCGTCGAGCGCATCACCCTCGATGACCTGAAGAACCGCGCCGAGAAGATCAAGGACATCGCGGTCACGGACGTGAAGACCGCGACCACCCAGGTGCTTGAGACCGACGCCACCAAGACGCTTCTCATCGTCGCCGGCGTGGTCATCGCCGCCGCATCCATCGCCTACTTCCTGGGGTCACGCGCCGGCGGTCGACGCGTGCCGATCGACCCGCTCATCTAGCGTGCCCGTTCTCTCCATCGAGCGCATCGAGGTCGCGACCGGCCACCTCGAGGCGCTCGTTCGCGTTGGCGACCCGTCACTCATGCGCACGTCCGCGGCACCGGGGCTGCCTGACGCCGCCGTGAAGCTGCTGCCCGGGCTCGTGCGCCACACCTGCGAGAACGACGCGGGCAAGGACTTCGTGCGCGAGATCGCGGACACGGAGACGCCGCACCTGCTCGAACACATCGCCGCCGAGCTCATGGCGTCGTCGGGCTCTCCGCGCTCGCTCAAGGCCCACACCGCGTGGGACTTCGCGCGCGATGGCCACGGCGTGTTCCGCGTCAGGCTGGGTTTCGACGACGACCTCGTGGCGCTGGGCGCGCTGCGCGAGGGCGCGGGCGTGGTCGAGTGGCTGATGGGTGACCGGACGGGGGATGCGCCCGATGTCGCCGGCGCGGTCGAACGGCTGCGTGCGCTCCGCAAGCGGTAGCCCGTCGGCGTCCGTGTTGCCACATCCCGCCAGCCGGTGCTAATGTTGCCGCCAACACTTGGCTGGGCGACCGGCCAAGGCTGAACATCACAGCACAACGGACGTGAGGGAAGAGGGCGCATGCGCCCAGCCACCCCTCCGATGTCCCCCGCCAGTGCGGCCACGCGCCGAGGGAAGCGGGTCGGTCCCGGAACCGGTATCTTCGGGAATTGAGGTTCGCGACGGCGCTCACCCGCCCGTGCGAACGAAGATAGGTGGTACCGCGACGCCCCCTCGCCCTATCAGGCCGAGGGGGTTTTCTCGTTTTCGGAGGGCGTTTTGCGCTCTTCGGGGTAGGTGAGACACATGGGTACTGCCAGGGTCATCTTCGACCGATGGAGCGACCGCTACGCGGATCGCATCTCAGGTGTGCGCTCGAGCGCGGTGCGAGACCTGTTCGCGGCGGCAAGCCGTCCGGACATGATCTCGTTCGCGGGGGGCATGCCGGAGGTATCGCAGGTTCCGGCGGGTGCGGTCGCGCAGGCCGCTCACGACGCGGTCCTGCACGAGGGCGCCCAGGCGCTCCAGTACGGCTCGAGCGAGGGTAGGCCGCAGACGCGCGCGATCATCGTCGAGCTCATGGCCGAGAACGGCGTGCGTGTGGCCGCCGAGGACATCGCGGTCACGGCGGGGGCGCAGCAGGCGCTCGATCTGCTGGGCAAGGCGTTCTTGAACCCCGGCGACGTGATCATCACCGAGGGGCCCACGTATCTGGGCGCGCTTCAGGCGTTCTCGGCGTACCAGCCTGACATCCACTGCGTCCCGCTCGACGCGGACGGCATGCGGATGGACCTGCTCGAGGCCGAGCTCAAGCGCCTGGGTCCGCGCGGCGCCAAGTTCATCTACACGATCCCCAACTTCCACAACCCCGGCGGCGTGACCATGAGCGCCGAGCGCCGCCGCCGCCTCATCGAGCTCGCGCACGAGTACGACATCCCGGTGGTGGAGGACGACCCCTACGGGCGCCTGCGCTTCGAGGGCGGCCACATGAAGCCGCTGCGCGCGCTTGACGACGAGGTCATCTACCTGGGCACCTTCAGCAAGATCTTCGCCCCCGGGCTGCGTCTTGGCTGGGTGGTGGCGCCCAAGCCCATCCTCGCCAAGCTGTTGCTGGTCAAGCAGGGCGCGGACCTGTGCGGCTCGGCGTTCGCGCAGGTCACCGCGGAGCGCTACTTCCTTGGCACGCGGTGGCGCAAGGTGCTGCAGGGCCTGACGCGCACCTACGCCGAGCGCCGCGACGTGATGCTCGCAGCGCTCGACGAGCACTTCCCGGCCGAGGCGAAGTGGACGCGTCCCGAGGGCGGGTTCTTCGTGTGGGTCGAGTTGCCGCCCTACGTGGACTGCGCGACCATGCTCGCCGAGGCGGTCGAGCACGGTGTGGCCTTCGTGCCCGGTGACGGGTTCTATCCGGACGGGCGAGGCCGCAACTGCATGCGCCTCGCGTTCTGTTTCGCCGATCCCGAGAAGATCGAGGAGGGCATCCGCCGACTTGGCGAGGTGCTGGAGGATCGTCTCGAGCTCTATCGTGCGTTCATCGCGGCGGGAGCCATCGCCGCACCTGAGGAGGGAGTGGCGTGAGAGAGAAGATCGCGGTTCTCATGGGGGGCCGGTCACTCGAGCGCGAGGTGTCGCTCGCGAGCGGCGGCCGCGTGCGCGACGCCCTCGAGGCGCTGGGCTACTACGTCTTGCCGCTCGACGTGACCACGGACCTCGTGGCAACGCTGCGCTCGGAGCGTCCCGATGCGGCCTACATCGCGCTTCACGGCAAGTACGGCGAGGACGGCACGATCCAGGAGCTGCTCGAGTTCCTGGGTGTGCCGTATACGGGCCCGGGCGTGGTCGCGAGCGCGTTGACCTGGGACAAGAGCGTCGCCAAGCACCTGTTCGCGCAGAACGGCATCGACACGCCGGCGTGGATCACGCTCACCGCCGATGCGTTCAAGGAGATGGGCGCGGCCACCGCGATCGACCTCATGGGTGAGGTCGTGGGCGGCTTCCCGGTGGCGGTCAAGCCGTCTCGGCAGGGCTCGGCGCTGGGGCTGGCGCGCTGCAACAGCGAGGGCGAGCTCGCCGAGGCGCTGCTCGACGCGCTGGGCTACGACACCTCGGCGATCGTCGAGCGCTGGGTCGAGGGCACGGAGCTCGCGGTGACGGTGCTGGGCGAGGGCGACGACCTCGAGGTGCTGCCGCCGGTCGAGATCGTGCCCCGAAGCGGCCTGTACGACTTCTCGGCGCGCTATGCGGAGGGCGAGACGGACTTCTTCGTGCCGGCCCGCGTGCCCGCCGCCACGATCGAGGCCGCGAAGGAGATCGCGGCCACCGTGCACCGGGTCACCGGATGTCGCGACGTGAGCCGCGTGGACATGGTGGTGGATGAGCAGGGCCGTCCGTGGGTGCTCGAGTCCAACACCTCGCCGGGCATGACCGAGACCTCGCTGCTGCCCATGGCCGCCGAGGCCGCGGGCATGACTTTCCATGATGTGGTATCAAGAGTGATAACGGCGGCGCTCGCTCGCGCGTGACCGACGGGCGGGCATTCAGTTGCCCACCAATCGGGTATACAGCAGACGTGGGCACGGTGTGGTATCGCACCGACGCCATCATGATGGTCAGTCGCATCGAAAGACGGAGGTGCTTGTTATGTACGACTATCGCCGTGGGGGATCTGTCTTCGGCGCGTTCCTGCTTGGCGGCCTCGTAGGCGCCGTGCTCGGACTGCTTTTCGCTCCTCGTTCCGGCAAGGAGACTCGGGAGATCATCGCCGAGCGTGCCGAGGACTACTGGGGCCAGGGCGTCGAGATGTACAACACCGGTAAGGACAAGGCCGTCGAGGTCTACGAGGTCAGCCGCGAGCGCGTGGGCGAGTCCACCGAGCAGCTGCGCACCCGTATCGACGACGCGCGCGGCCGCCTGCAGGAGCAGGTAGCCAAGTCCGCCGAGGGCGCCAAGGGCAAGCTGGGCGAGGTCGTCCCGGTCGCCAAGGAAGCCGTGGACAAGGCCGCCGAGGCCACCAAGGGTGGGCTCGACACCGCCGGTACCAAGGCGCAGGACACCCTCGACTTCGTGGCCAAGAAGGCCGCGCCGGTCGCCGAGGAGACCGTTGCTGAGACCGTTGAAGCACCGGCGGTTCCTGAGGTCTAAAGCCCCATTCACTGGTACCATCGAGGCCGGCCCTTCTGACGATGGGCCGGCCTTCGTGTCTTCTTGAGGTCGGGAAGGGGTCGACGGGTGCTTTCGCTTCGTGAAGCGTGCCGCTACGCCGTGATGTCGCCCAAGGGCAAACGCATCGGCAAGGTGGTCGATGTGCTGTTCGCGCCCCAGAGCACCACGGTCGCGGGCTTTGTCGTGCAGCGGCCTCGGCTGCTGTATCTGCTCGACCGCAAGGACCGCTTCCTCGCGCTCGACTCCATCGCGATCGATCGCACTGAGCGCGAGTTCACCGTCTCTGACACCCGCACGGCCTTCGACGGCGTGGCCGCCAAGCGGCTGGGGCTTTCGTGGGACGACACCGTGATCTGGTCAGGCATGCCGGTGCGTACCAAGAGCGGCGGCAAGCTGGGTGCGGTCCGCGACGGTCTGTTCGACGAGAAGACCGGCGAGCTCGTGGGGCTTGGGCTGACCGGCGGGGTCACGGCCGACCTCGCGGTGGGTGTGCGCGACATCGCGGCAGCCCGCGTGATCGAGTTCGACGGCGAGGCCATCGTGGTCACCGACGAGGTCGCACAGATCGAGACCACGGGAGGCGCCGCCGCAGCAGCGGGCAAGGGCGCCGCCGTGGCCGCCAAGACCGCCGGTGATGCCGCCAAGACCGCTGCGATGTACGGCAAAGCGGCCGCCAAGGTTGCCGCGGACAGCGAAGCGGGCAAGAAAGCAATGGGATGGCTCAAGGCCATCAAAGACGAGGTCGTCGATGCGATGGGCGACCCCGACGACGACTGATCGTGGCACCGCGACCGCACACCACTCACGACCCGTGAGGCACCGCTGACATGGCACGCAAACTCAGACCGCTCACGCTCGAGGACTTCGACCGCCTGCCCACCGGGTGCGGCGGCTGTGTGTTTTGGGAGAGCGCCGGGGAACGCGAGCGCCGCTGCGGTTCCGCGTGCGATCCAGAGCTTCAGAAGGCGTGGTACCGCAAGGTCGCCGACGAGTGGGGCGAGTGCGGCCGGGTCGCCTACGAGGATGACGAGGTGTTGGGCTTTGTGAAGTACGCGCCCAGCGGCTACTTCCCGCAGGCGTCCACGTTCGCAGCGGCTCCTGAAGACCCGAACGTGCCGCTCATCGCGTGCATGCACATCTCGGCGGACGCACGTCACCATGGCCTGGGGAGCGTCATGCTCAGGGCGGTGCTGCGCGATCTGGTGGGGCGGGGGGAGCGGCGCGTGGAGGCGTTCGCCTCGGCCCAGAAGCCGGCGGTGCTCGAGGACTCGCCCATGCTGGGCATCGAGTTCCTGTTGCGTAACGGATTCACCGTGTCTCGGCCCGACCCGCGCTATCCTCTGATGCGGCTCGACCTGAAGTCACTCGCGATAATCACAGATAACCTCGAAGCGGTGCTGGAGTCGCTGCGGTTCCCTGCCCGGGTGCCCAAGCGAGCCCCCGCCTCCTGGACGGATGGGCGTTCATGACCGATCTTCCCCGCAAGACAGGCTCGCGAGAGCGCGTTCGCACATACCTCGAGGCCCACGGACTGGCCGACGGCCTCACCGAGTTCGAGTGCTCGACCAAGACGGCAGCCGAGGCGGCCCAGGCGATGGGCTGCGAGCTGGGCCAGATCGTGAAGTCGCTCGTGGTGGTGGCCGACGGCACCCCGGTGCTCGCGCTCGTGGCCGGCGATCGCCGAGGCGACTTCGACGCCATCGCGGCCGAGCTTGGGGCCACGAAGGTGCGGATGGCCGACGCGGACACGGTGCGCGCGGCCACCGGCTACGCCATCGGCGGCGTGTCCCCGTTCGACCTGCCCGATGAGCTGGTCATCCTGATTGACGATTCGCTCACGCGCTTCGATATCGTCTTCCCTGCGGCGGGTACTCCGTCTTCAATGGTGCGCATGCGTTTCGCTCGGCTCAGTGAGCTCGCGGGCGGGCGCGTGGCACGCATCTCGCACTAGAACACGAGCCCGGGTGGGGCTCGCTGAAAGGTCTCCATGTCCTACTATCACGTGCAGTCGCACCGCGCGAAGTTCGCGTGGGAGGCGGCCGCTGTCATCGCAGTGCTGCTTCTGGTCACGGCCGCCATCGCCGGGTGGGCTTCGTCGCGCCCGCTGAAGGTGTCGGTCGACGGTCAGACGGTGGAGATCTCGCAGGGGGCCACCGTGCGCGCGCTCGCCGACAAGAGCGCGTTCAAGGCGCCGGCCGGAGACCTCATCGGCGTGGACGGGTCTGTGGTGGGCACGGGGGCCGGAGAGCCGCCGCGCGTGCTGCGCAACGGGCGTGTCGCCGCGAGCTGGCAGCGTCTCTACTCAGGCGACGTGATCGTGAGCCGAGCAGGCTCGGACCGCCGAGAGTCGCTCGTGGTCACCGAGGTACCCATACCCTTCGAGACCGAGTACAAGGGCACCGGCTCGCTCATCGAGGAGCGGCGCGCGGGTGTCGCGGGCGCTCGCCGGGTGACGCGCGGCGCGGTGTCGGGCGTGGAGATCTCGAGCGAGACGATCCGCGAGCCCAAGGCGGCGCTGGTCCAGCGCTTCCATCCGCACCCCGGCTCCAAGATCGTGGCGCTCACCTTCGACGACGGTCCGTGGCCCGGTCAGACCGACAAGATCCTCGACATACTCAAGCGCGAGAAGGCCACGGCGACGTTCTTCATGCTGGGCTCCCAGGTCAAGCGCCACCCCGCCCTCGCTCGGCGCGTGGTGGCCGAGGGCCACGAAGTGGGCAACCACACCCTGGGCCACAAGGCACTCACCCGCGTGACGCCCGCCGAGGCACGCCGCCAGATCGCCGGCGGACGTGCCGCGATCGCGCGGCAGACCGGCGTGCAGACCAGGTTGCTGCGTCCGCCGTACGGCGCGATGGATCCGCAGGCGTGGCAAGAGGCGCGCAAGTCGCGCACGCGCGTGGTGTTGTGGGATGTGGACAGCCGCGACTGGTCGCGTCCGGGCACCAAGAAGATCGTGACGTCGGTGGTCTCACACACGCACCCCGGCGCTATCGTGCTGTTCCACGACGGTGGCGGCACCCGCGATCAGACGATCATGGCGCTGCCGTACGTGATCCGTGAGCTGCGCGCGAAGGGCTACGTGTTCGTGACCGTGGACGAGCTGTTCGCCGTCCGCCGCGCCGCGGCCGCCAAGAACACCCAGAACAAGCCGAAGGCGAACTGAGTCACCGGGCGCGCAGCACCCGAGTGGGCGTGACCACCAGGTCGAGCTGCGCGTCGTGTTCCTCGGCGGGGATGGTGTCGAGGACCTGCTCGTCGTAGGCGATGCCGATGCGGATGCACGACGGCTTCAGCGTGGGCAGCAGGCGGTCGTAGTAGCCGCCGCCGTACCCCAGCCGCCAGCAGCGCTCGTCGAAGGCGACCCCAGGCACGAGCACCGCGTCGATCCGCCAGCGACCCACGCGGGTCGCGTGCGCGGCGGGCTCTCGGATCCCAAACATGCCGCTCACCAGCTCGCCGGCGTCGTCCACGATGTGCAGGCCCAGCACGCCGGGCGCCTCGACGCGCGGATACGCCACCGCCGCTCCACGGTCGCGCAAGGCGATGGCGGCGGGCTCGGGGTCGAGCTCCTCGGCGGAGGCGCCGTAGGCGAGGACGGTGTGCGCCAGGGCCAGCTCCGGCAGGGCCAGCAGCTGGGTCGCGAGCGCGAGCGAGGCGTCTCGGCAGGAGGCGTCGTCGAGCGCGCAGCGTGCGGCTCGGGCGCGTGCGCGGGCCTGGGACTTCGCGGCCGCGACGGCGTCGAGCGGCTGGTCGGTCATGGCTAGATCAGCCCCATCGCTTGCGCCGCCTGCAAGCCGAGCAGTGCGACGGTCAGGCCGATGACCACGGTGACGGTGGACCACGCAACCGCGTTGAAGCCTCGGCTGTTCACGTAGCGGCCCATGATGCGGCGGTCGTTGATGATCTTGATCATGAAGATGAGCAGGAAGGGCAGCAGCACGCCGTTGACCGCCTGCGACAGGATCATGATGGTGAACAGGGGCGCTCCCGGAATGAGGACGAGCGCCGCGCCAAAGACGATGACGAACGTGTAGATCGCGTTGAACGCGGGGGCCTCGGCCCACGTGCGGTCGATGCCGCGCTCCCAGCCAAACGCCTCGGTGATGGCGTAGGCGGCGGTGAGAGGGAGCACGCACGCGGCGAGCAGCGAGGCGCCCAGCAACCCCACCGCGAACAGGGCGCTCGCGTACTCGCCGGCGATGGGGGCGAGCGCGGCCGCTGCCTGCTCGCCGCCGGTGATGTGGATGCCGGCGGGGTAGAGCACGGTGCCGGTGGTCACGATGATGAACCACGCGATGATGTTGGCGGCCACGGCTCCGCCGATCACGTCGATGCGCTGGAGGAAGAGCTCCTTGGCGGTCACGCCCTTGTCCACGATGTTGCTCTGCACGAAGAACTGCATCCACGGCGCGATGGTGGTACCCACCGTCGCGATGACGAGCAACACGAAGTCGGCCTTGGGGATGAACGTTGGCACCACGGTGGCTTTGAAGACGGTGGGCCAGTCCGGGTGCGAAGCGAGCGCGGACAGCGGGTAGGCCAGGAAGACGAGCGACATCACCAGCAGCATCTTCTCGACGCGCCTATAGCTGCCGCGCACCACGAGCAGCCACACAGAGACCGCCGCGATGGGCACGCTGATGTACTTGCTGATGCCAAAGAGCTCGAGCGCCGAGGCGATGCCGGCGAACTCGGCCACCGAGGTCGCGGCGTTGCTCAGCAGCAGCGCGATCATCGCGAACAGCGTGGGGCGCACGCCGAACTTCTCGCGGATGAGCGCGGCGAAGCCCTTGCCGGTCACCGCTCCCATGCGCGCGGCCATCTCCTGGACCACCACGAGCGAGAACGTCATCACGAAGATCATCCACAGCGTGGCGTACCCGTAGGTGGCGCCGTCCTGCGAGTAGGTTGCGATACCACCGGCGTCGTTGCCCGCGGACGCGGCGATGATGCCCGGCCCAAGGGCGGCGAGTATCGCGAGCGCTCCGTAGCGCTTCTTGTTGCCGGTGGGGGTCACTCGGTTATCCCACCTTGAGGATGACGAGCAGGGCGCCGGTCGCGAACGACAGTCCCAGGTACACGACCGTACCCAGGGCCATCGCGCCCACCGACATGAGCGTGGACGAGACGGGCTTGTCTCGGTCGGTCATGCGCAGGGCGGCATCGGCGATGAAGCTGCCAAAGACCACGGTGATCAGCACGGACAGGCCGGTGGCCACGGCGAACGGCACCATCACCACGGGGTCGCCTGCGCCGCGCAACCACATGAACGCGGCGGCGAACAGGCCGGTGGCGATGCCCATCGCAAGGCCCACGGCGCCCTCGGCGAGGAGACGGCGGCCCAGCGAGGGGCGCTCGTCGTCGTCACCTTCGATGATCTCGGCGACGGCGCGCGACGAGGACTCCTCGGCGGTTCTGAGGATGAGGGGGAGCAGGATGGCGGCGGTGAGCAGGAAGTTCATCGCGAGGCCCATCCACGTGGGCACGTTGCCGGTGGCGGCCTGCGCCTGGAGGCTTTGGGTCCACACCATGACCGCGGCGAGCGCGGCACCCCAGATGACCACCCAGATGCTGCGGCGCCAGATGCGGTTCCACAGGCTGGCCACGGGACCGCCGCTGCGGATGGAGCCGGTGGCGATGGCGAGGTCTTCCTCGGCTTCTTCTTCGAGGACGTCGAGGGCGTCGTCGACGGTGACGATGCCCAGCAGCTTGCCGCGCTCGTCCACGACCGGCAGTGCGAGCAGGTCGTACTTGCTCATCTGCTCGGCGACGTCTTCCTGGTCGTCGTCGGGGTTGGCCGAGAAGAGGTCGCGCTCGGCGATCTCAGACACGAGCGTGTCGGGCTTGGCGAGCAGGAGGTCGCGCAGGGAGATGACGCCGGTGAGCTGCTTGTCGCCCTCGACCACGTAGACGTAGTAGATGCTCTCGTGCTCGGCGGACTCGGCGCGCAGGTGCTCGATGACCTGCTGCACCGTCATGTCCTCGGTGACGGTGGTGACCTCGGGGGTCATGATGCCGCCGGCGGTCTTCTCCTTGTAGCCCAGCAGGCCACGGATGGCGGTGGCGTCCTCGAGGCCCATGAGGCGCAAGAGGCGCTCGGCCTTCTCGTAGGACAGGTCGCCGATGATGTCCGCGGCGTCGTCCGGGTCCATCTCAGCCAGCAGGACCGAGGCGCGGCGCTCCGAGAGGTCCTCGATGACGTCTGCCTGGAGCTCGTCCTCGAGCTCGGAGATGGTGTCTGCGGCGGCCTCGTTGTCGAGGTGCGCGAACACGGCGGCGCGCTGGGAGGGGGAGAGCTGCTCGAGGATGTCTGCGACGTCTGCCGGGTGGAGCTCGTGCAGGCGCTTGTGGGTCACGGACAGCTTGACCTGCGACAGGTCGCGGTCGAGCAGGTCCATGTAGTTCCACGCGATGAGGTTCTCGGGCAGATCACTGCCGATGAGCTTGGCCGCGCGGTGCACCACGCGCTCGAGCGCCGGCGACAGGCCGCGCAGGATGCCGCGCGCGCCCACCTCGGCGCCCAGCAGGCGCAACTGGTTGCGGGAGTCCGAGAGCTTGAGGTCGTTGACGCGCACGACCTTCATGCCCTGCGTGTCGACGATCTGCTTGTTGAGCAGGTCGCGCGCGAGCAGGACCTCGTCGGGCTGGAGGTAGCTGAACCGCAGCTCGTGGCCGGGCACGTTGAGCTTGATGCGCTCGCCGTCGAAGTCCTCGACGAACTTGCGCCACGACAGCATGAACGGCGTCTTCTCGGGGCCGAGAAACGCCAGAGAGGTCACGCGGGGGAATACCTCGCCGGTGGCGATGGCGATGTCACTGATGGTGCCGATCTCTTCGTCGGTTGCGTCGACGACCGGCTTGCCCAGCATCTGGGACAGGTAGATCATGCGCTCTCCTTCCCTTTCCGATGCGCGCGCGGGGCGCCCGCATGACGGACGGGTGGTTATGTGCGGGTCCCCTCCCGGGGCTCCGCGAAGAGCGCCCGAGAGGTCTACGGACTGTGAGGTTTCACGTAGGTCCTGATCTCTCGACTGCAGTTCAGACAGGGAACGAAAAAGCCCCTGCGTCCGTTGGGACCAGGGGCGATGCGGCGCGCGTGCTGATGCACGCACCGGAACACGGACCGCGGGTGCGGACGCGTACCGGGTTGGTCGCCGCTCGATCCCTCGTCAATGGATTAGGCACTGTCCGACGTAGGGCGCACGACGCGTGGTGTCGTCGACGCAGCGAGGCTCACCCTCGCCTGCAAGCTGTGAAGCCTGCCAGCCCAGCCACCTTAGCCTTCGCCTTAAGCCGGCGAGGGCTGTTCTACCCATTGGCGTCTCTCGACATTTCCGGGCAGTGGCCTGTGTTCGAACAGGAGCCGCACCGTAACGGACGGAGCGTACTTCCTTCTCTGTCAACGCCAGGCACACCCGCAGGAGGCGAAATAGTGCCTAGCAGACGAAGAGTACACCCGCGGGAGGGGTGGCTACAAGGGGGGGGGTGGGAGGGGGTGGGGTGCCTCCATCTTTCAGGGCGCAAAACAATACGGTATAGTGTACGTAGTTGCGTACCTATTGGAGGTGGCCTGTGGCTATGTTTCGACCTTCCACCGACGTGCGACCGGTCACTGAGTTTCGCGCCAACACTTCGGCAGTGCTGGAGCAGGTGCACGCGACTCGTCGCCCGGTGATCCTTACGCAGCACGGCCGCTCTGCCGCGGTCTTGCTCGATGTGGGTGTGTACGAGGAGCTTCTTGACGAGGTCGCGTTCGTCCGGGCGATTCGCTCCGGGGAGGAGCAGATGAGGGCGGGCGACGTCGTGGCGCATGAGGATATTGAGGAGCGCGCTCGCGCGCGGTTTGCCGGGTGAGGGTCGCATGGGCCAAGCAGGCCGAGGCCATGCTCGACGAAGCTCTTGACTACCTCGAGGCGGAACGGCCCTCTGCCGCGCTCACGTGGTTCGATGAGCTGATGGAGCAGGTGCGCACGCTTGCGGTGTTTCCCGACGCCGGGCGCATCGTGCCGGAGTACGAACGTGCCGAGGTTCGCGAGATCCTGGTCAGCCCATATCGCATTCCCTATCACCGGAGCGATGACGTGATCACGATCCTCGCTGTGATGCATGACAGGCGCGATGTCGAGATAGATCAGCCTTCGCGGTAGGTGGAGCTTCCCGAGCACTCCCCTCGTGGGCGGCCGGAGTCGCGTGGATATTTGGCGGAGCGCGGTCATCGGCAAGGGGCTCGGTGCGCTGGCCGCTGGCGACCCTAGGCCGGCTGCTCGGTCGGTGATTATGACCGCGACTGCCGCGATGGTGCTGCTCGCAGTGGGGCGGGGGGCCGCTTGGCTGGACTTGCGGGTTCGCGCTGGATTGCGTCGGAGCGAGGCAGCGATGGCCGCTGCTCGGGTGGCATGCTGACCTGGTGTAGGCGCCTGAACATGCCGACAGTGCAGTCGTGTCAAGACCGTTGATCACCGGTCGGGATGCATGCAGGCGCCCGACCCAGTGTGCATCGGTCACTCCCACCTTCGGGGACCGCCCCGGTGAATCATTGCTGCTCAGAACATTCAAGGAATCACCTTCGGCCCCCCGAATAGGGATGGCAAGGGGAGCTTCAAGGCCCTGAGCGATCCATTCCGGACCGGGGGGATTCGAATGAGGGGTCTTGTTCGCGCGCGCGTTCAGCGCGCCGTATCCGTTGTACTCGCGACCTTGATGCTGGCCGGTCCAGCGATCCAAGGGGCACCGGCATTCGCCGCATCGGCCGAGGCGCCACCAAGCGTACCGGCCGCTGCTCCCTCGTCGTCTGAACCCACCGTCACCGTGGTGTCTGAGATCGTCGAGCGCCGCAGCGCGACCGCCACCCACTACCGCTTGAGCGACGGTCGCCAGCGCGCCATCATCGCCGCAACCCCCATCCGCTTCCGAGGTACAGACGGTCCCTGGGTCGATATCGACACCAACGTGCACGCCGAGTCCCCCGGCATCTATCGCACGAATGCCACCTCCCTACCGGTGACCTTCGCGCCTGAGAGCCGCACCCGCCGCCCCGTCACGATCCAAGGCGATGGCTGGAGTGCTTCGCTCGACCTCGTGGGTGGCGTGGAGGGCATGCCGCTGCCGGCAGCAGACACGGTGCACTACGGCGCCGTGAAGCGCGACACGGACCTGACCTACCAGTCGCTTGCCGATGGCGTGAAAGAGACCATCGTCTTGCGCTCGAGCGACGCTGCTGCTTCGCACACGTTCTTCCTCGCGACCGCCGGTGCCTCGGTCGAGCAGATCCCCGGTGGTGACTGGGGCATCGTGAAGGACGGCCGGGTCGTCTCGCGCCTGGGCGCGGTCACGGCATTCGACTCCTCTGTCGGCGAGGGCGGCGACCCGGCGTGGTGCCCGGATGCCAAGATGGAGGTCGTGCCTACCGACGACGGGGCATTCGTCACCTACTCCGTGTCGCAGGAGTGGCTGGGGAACCCGCACGTGTCTTCCCCGTGATGATCGACCCCACGATCAAGTCCTCGCTCGACACCTATGTGTCCTCCGCCAATCCCACCGCTGCCTACGGCAGCTTCGACCAGCTGCGCGTGGGACACGCGAGCTGGATGGGGTACGCCCGCTCCCTCATGTGGTTCGACGTGTCCGCGCTCAAAGACACCGACGTGTCCACTGCCACGCTGTCGGCCTACTGCATCTCAAAGGGCGCGTCGAACTACTACACGAACCTCGCCACGGCCACAGCGGCCTGGGGCGAGTCCACCACCTGGAACACCAAGCCCTCCATCAGGTATCTGGGCGCAAACACGGTGAGCGCCGCCGACACCTGGCTCGACTTCGGCGTGACGGCCGCTGTGAAGGCGCAGACGCGTACGAGCTCGCCTGACACGAACTACGGTTTCTGCCTCTACCAGCCCGAAGACGGCACGCGCGATACGAGCTACTGGCGCTACTTCGCATCATCTGAGTACACCGATTCCTCCAAGCGCCCCAAGCTCGTCGTGGACTACAACGCCGCACCTGCTGCCGTCACGAGCCTGAGTGCCACGACCGAGGGTCTTGACTGGTGGCGTGCGAGCAGTGCGACGGCACCGGCAGACATCGCACGCGCCGGCCGCGGGAACGTGACGCTGTCGTGGGCTCGTCCGGCTCGCGCGCAGGGCTATCGCATCGGCGTGTTCGACGGCAACACCACGCGCACCGTGGCCACGATCCCGGATGCGCGCACCACCACGTGGAACTCGAGCGACGCTCAGATCTACCCGTCAGACACCGAGATCTCGAAGCTTCCCACCAACACCGCCGCAAACCCGTTCACGCGTGCCATCACCCCGGCTGATGCCACCAAGGATGCCTCCGTGGTGGTGACGGGCGCCGCGTCGACCGCGATTGTTCTCACCGACGGCACCTACCTCTACACACGTGCCTCGAGCGCCTACTCCACAAGCCCTGACGCGTGGACACGCACCGGCAACGGCATCGTCTCGACCGCCACTGCGGTGCAGATCGGGGCCTCAGGCCCGACCGCCAAGTCCGGCTTCTACCTCGACGGCGTGCTCTACAACGGGTATGCGACGAGTGCCAACACCATCGAAGGCGTGTGGAAGAACGCGTCTGCCACCTCCACCAAGACCGTCACCCTCACCTTCTCGAAGCCGCTCCTCAAGGCATGGTCCGGCACCGAGCTGCCTTCTGCCTCCGGCGACGTGCTCCTGGCCTGCGACGGCCAATACATCTACAGCTGCGCGTCGTCGCTGTCGGGTGGTGGCACGAACGACGGCTACCGCGTCCGTGTCTACGACCTCTCCGGCACCTGGGTCGCCGACCACGACGTACCCGTCACACTCAATGCGAGCACGGGCGGCATCTTCTGCGACGACGGGGCCCTCTACTTCATGGAGTGGGCCAACGCGAACGCCACCTCCATCGACAAGGTGTCGACCAACAGCTTCAAGCTGCTCGACCGTCACTCGATCACGCAAAGCGCAAACGTGCTGGGCGGCTGCTATGACGAGGCGAACGACCGCTTCTTCCTGGGGCAAAAGTCCGGCTCGACCGTGACGCGCTACCTTGGCCCCGGCCTCGACCTTCGCGATGATGCGAACGCGCTGTACAAGAAGACGAATGGCACGGCTTACGACAACCGGATCAACTACTCCTTCGTCGTGGTCCCCTATAACGACTACTCAACCGGCTCGAACCCGGCGACCACGACGTGTGCGGCCGTGACCCCCACACTGCCTGACCGCAGCGTGACCTCAGTCGACGACCCGCGCCACACCACCGAAGACCTGGGCTCTGCGGCCGGAGACGCCGCGACCGCGCTGCTCGACACCGGCGAGCTCGAGCTCTCCGCGACCGATCTCACCCTTGCGAGCTATGGCCCGCAGGCCGGCGTGAGCCGCACGTACCGCTCCGACAACGCGAGCTCGGCGAGTCTTGGGACCGGGTGGCGCTTCGACTTCGAGCAAAGCATCGTCGCATCCGGCACGTCTCGCACCTGGATCGACGATGCCGGAGACGCCCACGTGTTCTCGCTCGAGCCCACCTCCGGCGTCTACCTCGCGCCCCCCGGACTCGTCGCGTCTTTGAGTGTTGGCGCCACCACCACGATCACGTTCAAGGACAGGACCACGCTGGCCTTCGACGGCAGCGGACGCCTCGCATCCGAGACCGACCGCAACGGCGACAAGGTCACCTACAGCGCGAGCGGAGAGGACCTCGTCATCACCGCCGCCAACGGGCGCAGTCTCACCGTGGACCGTGATGTCACCGGCCGCGTCATGTCCGTCTCAGACGGCACCCGCACTATTGACTACGTGAACGACGGAGACGTGAAGGTCACGAAGTACGCGGGCACCTTGGCCTCCTCGGCCGTGACATACGCCTATGCGAACTCGCGCATCGCATCTGTGAGCATCGCTGACTTCCCAACGTCCGGACAGGTCTCGTCCACGAGCTTTCTCTACAGCGGCGCTGACCTCTCAGAGGTCCGCTACCCCGCCTGGCCGAGCGATGCGGATGCACGCGCCACGATCACGTATGGCACCCGCACCGCGACCATCTCGCGCACCGCTGACGTCTCGGGCACCGCAGATGTGAGCGTCACGAACTCTTATACCTGGAACCCCAACGGCACCACCGCCACGCGCACCGAGCCCCACGTCGCAGGTGAGACGCTCGCCACGTGGACCTATGAATACGCGCCCTCCTCCGACCTCGTGTGCGAGATCTCGCCCACGGGTGCCGAGAAGACTAGTGTTGTCGACGCCACCGGCAACCTGCTCTATGACTACGACGAGGACGGGCATCGCTCCGCCTACGCATACAACTCTGCCGGTGACTGCATCCGCGAGACCGACCCCAGGGGCGCGACCACCTGGCGCACGTTCGACGCGTCGGGCAACGTGACACACGAGGAGAGGTCGCTTTCCGAGTCGGAGCGCGCAGTCACCGACTACGTGATCGGCGCACACGGCCTTGTGAGCTCGCAGACCCAAAGCGTGTCTGCGACCGCCTCGGTCACGACCGAGTTCACCTACGATCCGAGCGGACAGGTCGCGACTACGACCCTCAAGGATGTCGAGCTCTCGCTCGGTGCCACGCCGGTCGACATCACCACGACAAGCGTTTACGACGCCTACGGACACGTGGTGCGCACGCTGGACGCGTCCGGGTCACTCGAGACCTCGACCACCTATGACATCGCGGGCCGTGCCACCATCTCCCAAGACCGTGCCGGTGTGCTGACGCACACCACCTACGACAAGATGGGTGACGCGACTGAGAGCTGGCGCAGCGCCGAGGGCACGAGCACGAAGGCCGACTGGAGCACCACGGCCTACGACGCCGCGGGACGCGTGAGCGCTGAGAAGCGACTGCTATCGAACGGGACCGTCGTCTCCACGACCACCCACGCTTACGACTCCAGCGGCAGAGAGATCGAGACGGACTCGAGCACGGTGGGCAACTCGCCCGCTCATACGCACTACGACGCGCGCGGCAACGTGGTGGCGTCTTGGGCTGAGGGCGTGTCTGACTACGACACCGCTCACGGCACTTTCACCGGCTACGACGCCTACAGCCGAGAGACCACCACGTATGCTCCCGGCACCACCAACATCGCGTCGCTCAAGACCTACTACCCCGGAGGCGAGCTCAAGAGCGAGACGCTCGCGAACGGCACCTACTCGAAGTTCACCTACGACGACGGTGGCAACCAGGTAGCGGTCACGAAGCCCTCCGACGACGGTACCGAGGTTACCGAGACTACCGACTACGACCTGGGCGGGCGCCTGATCGCCGCCACGGACGAGAATGGTGTCGTTACTACGCACGCCTACGACCACCTGGGCCGCGAGATCATCGCGCAAGGCGAGGGCTCGCCTTCCACAATCGTCTACAACGCTGCCGGAAACGTGATCGCGAAGGTGGATGCCGACGGCATCAAGACCCTCACTGTCTACGACAGATGCGGTCGCACCCTCTCCGAGTCGACCGTGGTCGGCACGACGTCTAAGACCACCACCACGGGCTACGACGACTTCGGGCGTGTCGCCTCGATTACCGACCCGGACGGACGGGTGACCGGAAACGCCTACGACGAGTTCGGTCGCGCAGTGGAGGTCACCCAGACGACCGCGAACGGTGTGGTCAAGCACGAGACCGCGACGTATGACTCCCTCGGGCGCGTGACCGACTCGCTCGAGAGCGTCTCCGGCGTGTCCAAGAGCTACACCTATCCGGTCGACACCGCCGGTCAGACCACGGTCGCTGAGACTCACGGCGGCATCACCACCACGCTCACGCTCGCCTCGACATCCGACTCCTCGACCGCGACGAGCGCGTGGGACGGCGGATCGCTCACGCGCACCGCGGCTACATCGGGCACGGACGCCGCTGGGCGCGCGACCGCATGGAGCATCGAGGGCCTGTCCTACTCCCGTACCTATGACGCGTCCAAGGGCCACCTCACCGGCTACAGCGCACCGGCGCTCACCGCCACCATCGGTTACAACGATGCTGGCAAGAAGGGCTCCGAGACCATCACCGCGTCGCTCGGCGTCTCTGTGAGCCGCACATACACCTACACCGACGACTCGCGCCTCGACCGTGTCACCGGCTCGGGTGAGCCCACGGCGACTTTCAGCTTCGATGGTGCCGGCAACCTCACTGCTGAGACCTCAGGTGCCACGTCTGTGGTCATGAGCTACACGACCGACTCTCAGCGCCTGAAGTCGCGCTCAGTGGGCGGCTCGGTCGTGACCACCTACACGTTCGACGTGCTCGGGCGCCGCATCTACCAAGGCCCTACCGGCAACCCGACGGCCGAGCAGTTCGGCTACACGGGCACCGGGCGCATGTCGAGCTACATCTCGAGCTCGTGCGTGGCGAGCTACACCTTCGATGCCACGGGACAGCGCAAGACCTCGGTGGTCTCGAGCGGCAGCCTTACCACCACGACCACGTACTCCCACGAGGGGCTGAACCTGCTTGGGCTCACGGCCTCAAGAAGCGACGGTGCCACCTGGTCGGTCACGTACCTGTTCGACGCCGAGGGTCGGGCATATGCGGGCGTGTACCGAAGGGGCGCTACCTCGACCCCGTTCCTGCTCCAGGCCACCGATCGCGGTGACGTGGTTGCGCTCACCGACACCGCCGGGCGTGCGTTCGCCGCCTGGCGCTACGACGTGTGGGGCGTGATCACGGGTGCCTCCACCGCTTCGACCGGTTCCGTCACCGCGACGCTTGCCGCCGACATCGCTGCCAGGCAGCCGCTTCGCTACGCCGGATACGTCTACGACTCCGAGACGAGCATGTACTACTGCTCGGCAAGGACCTATGACCCGGTGACGAGGCAGTTCATGGGCAAGGACCCCGCGAGGGCTGACGGGGAGGAAAGCGCGTATCAGTACTGCGCTGGGGATCCGGTGGGTAGAACGGACGCAAGCGGGCTCAGCTGGGAACCGGCGAAGGCGGTGCAGTACGCCCGGAAATGGGTGAATTCCTTCAACCCCGTGTACCCCAACTACAGTGCTTCTGGGGACGACTGGGGTGGCGACTGCACGAATTTCGTATCTCAGTGCCTTGCGGCCGGAGGTATGGGGGGCGACCATGACGGGACTTGGACGTGGTGGTGCCCAAAGAAGGGCACTGGTACCAAAAACACGGTTTCCTGGTCTGTGGCGCAAGGTCTGTATTTGTACCTCACAAAGGGCAAAGGATTCTCAGTGAAGAAGTTCACTCCGACGACTGCCGACTCGGCTGCCACACCGCCCGACTACTCCGACGGACTTCGACTCGGCGATGTCATCTGTTATGACTTCGCTGGCGACGGTAGAGTGGATCATTCCGCGATCGTAACCAGCGCTAACTCGGACTCAACTGACGGGTACCGCGGGGGAACCGTTGCGTATCATTCGAAGCCCCGCCTCGACGTCGTTTGGAATCTTCGTCCGCATTGGGGGGAGTTCCCCAACATGGCCGTATACAGAATCTCAGTGAGGTGAATCCGGAATGATTGATAGAAGATTCGCCCGTTGGCCCTCTTCTTTGGTAGTGGCCACCATGTTGACCGCGCTCGTCCTCCTCATAGGGTGCGCGGGAAGGGCCGACGCGCCAAAGCCTGAGTCGCCCGTCGCCACAGTGTGGGCTTTCGAGCGCATGGAGCCATCGCCCCGGCGAGCGAGCCTCGTCTGGAAAGGCTCCAACATCAAGCCCGATTTCAAGGACCCATTTGGGCTCCCTCAATCAGTCGAGCGCTATCCGGAGACGTATCCGATGAGAAAGCAGTATCCGGATCTCGCTGGTTGGCATGATATGGCCCAGTGCGTGGTGAAGTATCCCAATGGCGAGGTGACGTTTTGGGATCTCGGAAGAGAAACCCCCCAGTCGCAGTGGATCATTCTCGGCGCTGCACATGCGCCATAGCCATTCGTCTGGATATCGTGCCTAGTACGCCGTCCGGTTGTCGCCCAGCTTCTCCCGCAGCGTGACCACGCGTCTCACCACCAGCAGCGCCGGCGGCGTGAACTTGGCACGTGAGATCGCGTCCGGGAGCTCACCCAGCGTGGTCACGAGCGTCTCCTGCCGAGGTGTCGCGCCCCAGCGGATGACGGCCACGGGCTCATCGGCGGGGCGTCCGCCCCTTGTAAGTTCGTTCGCGATCGAGGCGGCGTTGCGCACGCCCATGAAGATGCACCGCGTCTCGGCCGATG